>JBIQHP010000161.1:0-2568 GCA_044508495.1 Clavibacter sp. | reverse complement strand
TTGAGCTCCGCGCGGTTGCGGGGGAGCAGGGCGTGGATGTCGCCCAGCGTCGGCACCTCGCCCTCGTGCTTCGTGAACACCACCGAGGCGATCGCGCCGCCCACGAGGGCGACCGATCCGCCGACGATCGCGCCGGTGACGAACCCGCCGCCGCTCGCGAGCGCAGCGCGGAAGGCCACCGTCGCTGGCCACTGCTCGATCTGCTCCAGCATCCGGCCGATGAACGGCCACACGAGCACGAGCAGGACGACCGCCGAGCCGCCCAGCCACAGCACCGACTCGAGCAGCCATTTGCGCAGCATCCGCTGCCGGCGCACCGTGCTGCGGTAGCGCTTGAACAGCCCGTACTCGCGGCGGTCGCGGCGCACCGCGCGCACGACCAGCACCGCGAGCATGCCAGCGAGCACGACGCCGACCACCCACGGGGTGAAGGGGGCGTCGACGGGCAGCACCCCTCAATCCTGTCAGTGCTTCAGGCCTTCACCGCCCGGCCGGCGACGAACGGGACCGTGAAGCCGAGCCCCGACGGCATCCGGTACTCGTGCAGCTCGTCGATTCGCAGCCTCGAACGACGGATGCCGTCGACCGTCTCCCGGGCGAGGTGGCATCCGCGGTCGAACCTGCTCGTCAGCGGCGTGGCCAGTCGCTGCACCCCGCGCAGGAGCGTGCCGGGTGGCGCGGCGACGTGCTCGACGAAGACGAACGCGCCGCCCGGGCGGAGCACCCGCCGGATCTCCTCGAGCGACTTCTGCTGGTCGTCGACCGAGCACAGCACGAGGGTGCTGAGCACGGCGTCCACGCTCGCGTCGGGCAGCGGGATCGCCTCGCACGGGGCGATGAGCGGCTCGCGCAGGCGCCCCCAGCGTGCGGCGTTCGCGCGCAGCGCTTCGGTGTCGCGCGGGTTCGGCTCGAGGCCGATCCAGTCGACATCCTCGGCGAGGAAGCCGAAGTTCGCGCCGTCGCCCGCGCCGATCTCGAGAACCGTGCCGTGCAGGCCGCGGATGAGCGCGGCTTCGATCTCGGTCGAGTCCTCGGATGCCATCACGCCATCATTCCTCGCCAGACCAGCCGACTCAAATGCCATGCGCCTGGCACCGAATCAAGGAAAAACTCTTCTGCACCGGCCTCGTGCCCGGCATCCGCAGGGCTTCCGGCCAGATCTCCTTGAGATGGGACACGGGTGGGAGGATGGGGCATGGCCACTGCGCATCCGAGACTCGAGGAACTGATCGCCGTGCTCGCACGGCTGCGGGCGCCGGGCGGATGCGCCTGGGATGCCGAGCAGACCCACGAGAGCCTCGTGCGCTACCTCGTCGAGGAGTGCTACGAACTCGTCGACGCGATCGAGACCGGCGACCGCGACGCCATGCTCGAGGAGCTCGGCGACGTGCTCTACCAGGTCGTCTTCCACGCCGACCTCGCGGCGCACACCCCGGGCGAGGATTTCGACCTCGAGGATGTCGCCGCCCACATGACCGCCAAGATGATCGGTCGCCACCCGCACGTCTTCGGCGACGAGGCCGCCCGCGAGGCCATGAACATCCACTCGGCCGACGACGTCATGGCCGTCTGGGACGACCTCAAGGCCACCGAGAAGCCGCACCGCTCGAGCGTGCTCGACGGCATCCCCCAGGGCATGCCTGCGCTCGCACTGGCCGACAAGCTCGCCGGGCGGGCCGAGAAGGTCGGGATCGCGATCGCCGCACCGGTTGCTGGCCCGGCGGATGCCGCCCCCGCGCCGGCCACGGAGGCCGAGCTGGGTGCACAGCTGCTCGCCATCGCGGCGGCCGCCCGCTCCGCGGGGCTCGACCCGGAGCGCGCCCTCCGCACCGCCCTCCGCGACCTGCAGCGCGACATCCGCAAGGCCGAGGCCTCTTCGTCGATCGAGTAGCCGCCGAAGGCGGCGTATCGAGATCCTGACCTGAGCCGAACCTGGTGGTCTCGATACGCGCTTCGCGCTACTCGACCGACGTGCCGCGGGTCGAGGTTCCCTGTCCGTGATGTATGATTACATCATGCTTCGCACGCAGATCTCCTTGACCCTCGAGGACCGCCACCTCCTCGACCTGGAGGCCGCGCGAACCGGCCGCTCCATCTCCGCGCTCATCCGGGATGCGGTCGTCGCCACCTATGGTCGCGATCGAGACCCCGCTGCGGACCTCCGGGCGATCGACCTCGCGCTGGGCGCCTGGGACGACCGCGACATCGATGGCGAGGAGTACGTCGAGCGCCTGCGCTCGGGCGACCGCTTGGGTGAAGCCGCTCGGTGATGAGTATCCTCGTCGACACCTCGATTCTCATCGACGTCCTCCGAGGAGAGCGGGCAGCGGCCGACGTGCTCCGCGACGCTCGCGAGGACGGCTCACTGCATGCGAGCGAAGTGACGAGGCTCGAGGTTCTCGCGGGCATGCGCGCGAAGGAAGAGAAGGCGACACGAATTCTGTTCGACGCCTTCGTCTGGCATCCGGTGGATGAGCTGGTCGCCGAGACCGCAGGGGAACTGGGACGGGAATGGCTGCCTCGAAACCGCGGCATCGATTCCGCCGATCTCGCCATCGCCGCGACTGC
>JBIQHP010000160.1:0-2572 GCA_044508495.1 Clavibacter sp. | reverse complement strand
TCGTGAAGATTCTGGTCACCGGCGGCGCCGGCTTCATCGGCTCGAACTTCGTCCGTCGCGCGATCGAGGACGCCCTCCCCGGCCTCGAGGGCGCCGAGGTCGTCGTGCTCGACGCCCTGACCTACTCCGGCAACCTCGCGAATCTCGAGCCCGTCGCCGACTCGTCCCGCTATTCCTTCGTGCACGGCGACATCCGGGACTCCGCCCTGCTCGATCGCACGCTCCCGGGCATCGACGCGATCGTGCACTTCGCCGCCGAGTCCCACGTCGACCGCTCGGTGCGCGACGCCTCGATCTTCGTCGAGACGAACGTGCTCGGGACACAGCGGCTGCTCGACGCCGCGCTGCGCTCGGGGGTGCAGCGCTTCCTGCACGTCTCGACGGATGAGGTGTACGGGTCGATCGCGGAAGGCTCGTGGGATGAGACCCGGCCCCTCGAACCGAACTCGCCGTACTCGGCCTCGAAGGCCGGAAGCGACCTGCTCGCCCGCAGCTACCACCGCACGCACGGGCTCAACGTGTCGATCACCCGCTGCTCCAACAACTACGGCCCGTACCACTTTCCGGAGAAGGTCATCCCGCTCTTCGTCACCAACCTCATCGACGAGAAGCATGTGCCGCTCTACGGGGACGGCGGCAACATCCGGGACTGGCTGCACGTCGACGACCACTGCCGCGGGATCGCGCTCGTGCTCGCCGGGGGCCGCGCGGGCGAGGTCTACAACATCGGGGGCGGCACCGAGCTCACCAACAAGGAGCTCACCGGGCTGCTTCTGGATGCCACCGGACGGGACTGGTCGTACGTCGATCAGGTCGAGGACCGCAAGGGTCACGACCTGCGGTACTCGGTGGACATCGGCAAGATCTCGACAGAGCTGGGCTACGCGCCCCTGGTGCCCTTCGAGCAGGGACTCGCGGATGTCGTGCAGTGGTACCGCGACAACCGCGCCTGGTGGGAGCCGCTCAAGCACCGGGCCGCGCTCTAGCTCTCCCGCTGGTCGAGTGCCGCCGCAGGCGGTGTATCGAGACCGCACTCGTGCTACACCCAGCGACACCCTGCTACACTGGCCGCATGACCCAGGTCCCGGTGCGCGAGCTGCGCAACAACACCGCGGCCGTCATCGAGCGCGCTCGGCTCGGCGAAGACGTCACAATCACCGTCAACGGGGTTGCGGCGGCCAAGCTCGTCGCCGTCCCGACCGGCAAGCGCGAGTTCCTGACCACCGCAGACCTGATGGCCATGGCCCCGAAGTCCGGGGCTTTCCGTCCCGAGTTCTGGGACCATGAGCTCGAGGGCGACACCACCGACGACCTCGGACCGACCGGATGATGACGCAACGGGGCCTCCTCGACACGAGCGTCATGATCGCGGTCGAGACCGGACGACCGGTCGACTACGGTGCCATGCCCCTGCAGCAGTTCGTCTGCGCGATCTCGCTGGGCGAGCTCCACCTGGGCATCCACACGGCGCCCAACGCCGAGTCACGCTCCGCCAGGATGGGTACGCTCGAAGCGATAGCCGGCCTCGAAGCCCTCCCCGTCAACGCGGCCGCGGCGGCACACTGGGGTCGGTTACGATACCGCCTTCAGGAGGCGGGAAGGCGCATCAACGTCAACGATCTGTGGATCGCCTCCGTCGCCCTCGCCCATGCCATGCCCGTCATCACCCAGGATCGGGACTTCAGCATCCTGAGCGACCTCGACGGCCCCGCCGTCGTGATGGTCTAGGAGCACGCGATGCGCTACCTCGTGACCGGTGCGAACGGCATGCTCGCGACCGACCTGCGGCAGGTGCTCGCCGGCCGATCCGTGACTGCGCCCGGCCGAGCTGACCTCGACGTGACCGACCCGGATGCCGTCGAGGCCGCCGTCGCCGGCCACGACGTCGTCCTCAACTGCGCCGCCTACACGCGGGTAGACGATGCGGAAAGCGACGAGGACGCCGCCTTCGCCGTCAACGCCACGGGAGCGGCCAACCTCGCCCGGGCGGCCGCAGCCCGTGGCGCAAAGCTCGTGCAGCTCTCGACCGACTACGTGTTCGACGGGACGGCGACGGCCCCTTACGCCGAGGACTCCCCGCGCCATCCGGTCTCGGCCTACGGCCGCACGAAGGCGGAGGGCGAGCGGCTCGCACTCGAACTCAATCCCTCGGCGACCTTCGTCGTGCGAACCGCATGGCTCTACGGCGCGCACGGCCCCAACTTCGCCAGGACCATGGTGCGGCTCGCGGGGGAGAATGAGACGGTGAGCGTCGTCGAAGACCAGCTCGGCCAGCCGACCTGGACCATGGATGTGGCGCGGCAGATCGTCCTCATGATCGACCACGGCATCGCCCCAGGGGTCTACCACGCCACGAGCGCAGGCCAGGCGAGCTGGTACGAGTTCGCACAGGCGATCTTCAGTGCCACCGGACTCGACCCTGATAGGGTCAGGCCGACCTCGAGCGCCCGCTATGTGCGGCCGGCCCCCCGGCCCGCCTACTCGGTTCTCGGGCACGCGCGCTGGCAGCGGTCGGGACTCCCGCCGATCCGCGACTGGAGGGCCGCCCTCGCCGACGCGGCCGAACACGGAG
>JBIQHP010000035.1:0-20903 GCA_044508495.1 Clavibacter sp. | reverse complement strand
TGCGCCGCGTCGACCTCGGCCACCATGCGCTCGCTCGTGGCGGCGTCCGCGCACCGGAGCAGGTCGGCGTCGAGGCGGGCGACGTCGTCGGGCGTCGGCAGCGGTGCGTCGTCGGGCACCCGCACCGTGCCGACCGAGAGGGTGTGGCTGAGCAGCCGGACGCCGAGCGCGCCGAGGAAGGCGCGGGCGACGGCGCCGAGAGCCACCCGTGCGGCGGTCTCCCGCGCGCTCGCGCGCTCGAGCACGTTCCTGGCCTCCTCGAAGCCGTACTTCTGCATGCCGACGAGATCCGCGTGACCGGGTCTCGGCCGCGTGAGAGGGGCGCCCCTGCCCTTGGGAAGGGTCTCGGGGTCGACCGGCTCGGCGCTCATGACCTCGACCCAGCGCGGCCACTCGGTGTTCCCGATCCGCAGGGCGATCGGGCTCCCCATGGTCAGCCCGAACCGGATGCCGCCCGAGATCGTGAGGTCGTCCTCCTCGAACTTCTGGCGGGCACCCCGCCCGTAGCCGAGCCGCCGCCGGGCGAGGTTCTCGCGGATCGCCGACGACCCGACGGGCACTCCGGCGGGAAGGCCCTCGAGGATCGCGACGAGCTCGGGGCCGTGCGACTCCCCAGCGGTCAACCATCGAAGCATGCAGCCATCCTCCCATGATCAGGCGGGGGCGAGCGCCGCCCTCATGGCCGCGAGCACGGCCGCCTCGCCGGGGAGTTCGGCGTGCGAATCGCCGCCCGTGAAGACGCGCACCTGGGCGAGCGCCTGGTGGAGCAGCATGCCGAGACCGGAATGCACGGTGCCGCCGGCATCCTCCCAGTGCCGCGCTATGGGCGTGGGCCACGGGTCGTAGGCCACGTCGAGGAGCGGAGCCGAGGCGCGGAGCCCCGGCGCGAACTCCCGCACGAGCTCCGCCGTGCCCGGCAAGGTGCTCAGGACGAGATCGGCCTCCTCGCCGGCGGAGTCGAAGCCGGCGGAGTCGAAGCCGACGAGCGAGACCTCGATCGGCAGCCGCTTCGCGAGCGAGCCCAGCTCCCCCGCCCGCCCGGGCGACCTCGTCGCGACGACGACCCGTGCGGCGCCCAGGTCGGCGAGCGCCGCGAGGGCGGATGCGGCGGTCGCGCCCGCACCCAGGACGAGCACGCGGGAGGCGCCGCCGACGCCGGCCTCCTCGATCGCCATCCTGACCCCGTGGACGTCGGTGTTGAAGCCGAGCACCCGGCCGTCGTCGAACAGCACGGTGTTCGCGGCGCCCACGAGCCCGGTCACGGCGTCCCGCTCGCCGAGGAGCGGCAGGATCTCCCGCTTGAACGGCATCGTGAGCGAGAGCCCCCGCCAGGAGTCGTCCAGATCGGCGAGGAAGCCCCCGAGCCCGCCGCTGGCCACCTCGACGGCCTCGTACTCCCAGGGCAGGCTCAGGGCCCGGTAGGCGGCACGGTGCAGGGCGGGCGACTTCGAGTGCGCGATCGGGGAGCCGAGCACGGCGAGCCGACGCACCGGAGCGATCACGATCCCGGCTCGGTCATAGGTCGGGCTCAGTCACAGTTCGGACTCTGCGTGGTGCGACACCACTGCTGGAGCTGCCTGACCGCCGCGTTGTGCTCGGCGAGGGTCACCGAGAACACCGTCTCCCCGGTGTCGAGGTTGATCGGGACGAAGTAGAACCACGGGCCATCGGCCGGATGCAGCGCGGCGTCGATCGCGAGATCCCCGGCGGCTCCGATCGGACCGATCGGCAGACCGGGGTTCGCATAGGTGTTGTACTTGTTCGACGCGTCCGCGCGCTCGGCGGGGGTCGTCCACACGGTATGGGTGCGGCCCGTGCCGTAGGAGACCGTGGCATCCGACTCGAGGTGCCAGCCGTTCTCGAGCCGGTTCGTGAAGACGCGCGAGACCTTGTAGAAGTCCGCCGTGTCGCGACCGGCCTCGCGCTGGATGAGCGCCGCCATCGTCAGCACCCGGTGGCGGTCGGCGGGGGCGACGCCCGCGGCGTCGAGGGACTGGAAGGTCCGGTCGACGAGGGTCTGGAGCACCGTGCGAGCGTCGAGTCCGGGATCGAAGCGGTAGGTCGCCGGGAAGAGGTAGCCCTCGAGGCTCGGGGCCTCGGCGGGGACGCCGTAGCTCGCCGGATCCGCGGCGGCCTCGACGAAGTCGGCCACCGGGAGGTCGGTCGCCGTGCTCAGGATGTCGAAGACCTGGTCGATGCTCTTGCCCTCGGGGATGAGGGCGGTCTGCTCGACCCGGCTCGCCGGATCCTGCAGGGCGTCGAGCGCGGCCTGCGAGCTCATCTTCTGGGCCAGCACGTAGTAGCCGGGGAAGAACTGCACCGGCGGGTCCTGCACGAGCAGGAGGCGGTAGAAGGTGTCGAAGTCCTTGATGACCCCCGCGTCGAGAAGGGAGTTCGTGACCTCGACCCCGGTGTCCCCGCTCAGGATGACGATCGTGGCCTGGCCGCTGCCCTCGCCGACGTAGTCGGGCGGCGGCAGCTCCCAGCCGAGGACCTTGCGCACCTGGTCCTCGTAGTTGAGCCAGACATAGCCCGCCGCGCCCGCGGCCAGCCCGAGCACCACCACGACCGAGACGAGCCACCAGACCCAGCGGCGCCGCTTCCGGGGCGCCCCCGAGCCCTTCGGCGGTCGTGACCTGCCTCCCCGCGACGTGCTTCCCCGTGACCTGGCCCCGCGCGACTCCGCCTCACGCGCCTCCCTGCGCGACTGCGGCGCGGCGGGCGAACTCCCGGCGGCGGGCTGGGAGGAGAAGATGTCGTCCCAGCGGGTCTCGTCTGCCACGTGACTATCCTCCGTCCTGGATGACGAGCTCGCCCGGGGGCCGTCCGCTCGATCGCTCGGTGTCGAGAGCGCTCTGGAGAATTATAGTGGCGGCCACCTGGTCGATCACTGGCCGCGAGCTGCGGACATCCTTGCCGCTCGCGCGCAGGGATCGCTGCGCGGCGACCGTCGACAGCCGCTCGTCGACGAGCCTCACCGGCCGGCCGGATGCCGCGGCGAGCCGCTGGGCGAAGTCGCGGGCGTCCCCGGTCGAGCCGGTGTCCGCGCCGGAGAGCGAGAGCGGGAGCCCGACGACGAACTCGAGCGCGTCGGAGTCCCGTGCGGTAGCGACGAGCTCGGCGAGGTCGCCCTCCCCGCGGCGGACGGTCGCCACCGGGACCGCGAGCATCCCGTGCGGATCGCTCCGCGCCACGCCGATGCGCGCCCGCCCGACGTCGATGCCGATCCGGACCCCGGCGCGCACCGTCACGCCGGAAGCGCCTTCGCGATGCGCTCGAGGGCCGCTCCGATCGCCGCGACCTCGGTCCCCCCGCCCTGGGCGAGGTCGTCCTTGCCGCCTCCGCCGCCGCCGAGAACCCCGGCGGCGAGCTTCGAGAGCTCCCCCGCCTTCACGCCCATGGTGCGCGCGCTCTCGTTCGTAGCCACGACCACGACGGGCTTGCCCGCGACCTCCGCCGCGAGGGCGACGACGCCGGCTTCGAGCCCGAGCCTCGAGCGCACGGTCGTCGCGAGGGTGCGCACGTCGTCCACCGACCCTGCGCTCCCGAGATCCTCGATGACCCTCGCGAGCCCGCCCTCGCGGGTCGCGGAGTCGATGAGGGCGGGGATCCGCTGCGCGAGCGCCGCCGACTGGAACTCGGCGACCCTCTTCTCCGCGGCCTTGAGGCTCGACAGGAGCTCGGCGATCCGCTCCGGGAGCTGCTCCCGCGGTGTCTTGAGGCTCGCGCTCAGCTGCGACACGATCGCGCGCTCGGCCGCGAGCTCGCGGAAGCCCTCGATCCCGACGAGGGACTCGATCCGGCGATTGCTCGAGCCGACGGAGGACTCGCTCACGAGGCTGATGAGCCCGATCTCCGAGCTGCGACCGACGTGCGTCCCTGCGCACAGCTCGCGCGACCACGGCCCGCCGATGTCGACGACGCGCACGGTCTCGCCGTACTTCTCGCCGAAGAGGGCCATCGCCCCGAGCGCCTTCGCCTCGGCGAGCGGCATCGTGCGCGTCTCGACCTCGAGGTTGTCGCGGATGGCGTTGTTCGAGAGCTCCTCGATCTCGGAGCGGGTCGCGGGAGAGAGCGCCTGGTTCCAGTTGAAGTCGAGACGCATGTAGCCGGCCTTGTTGTACGAACCGGCCTGGTGGGCCTGCGGGCCGAGCACCTCGCGCAGAGCGGCATGGATGACGTGGGTGGCCGAGTGCGCCTGGGTCGCCCCCTTGCGCCACTCCGGGTCGACGACGCTCGTCGCGGCCTCGCCGACGCCGACCTCGCCGCTCACGACCTGGACCTTGTGGCTGATGAGGCCCTTGACCGGGCGCTGCACGTCGAGCACCTCGAGCTCGAAGCCGGCCCCGACGATCCGGCCCGCATCCGCCTCCTGGCCGCCGGACTCCGGGTAGAGCGAGGTCTCGGCGAGGATGACGTCGGCGATGTCCCCCGCCGAGGCGCGGTCGACGGACTCCCCCGCGACGATGATCCCGAGCACGGTGCTGTCGGTGTCGAGGAACTCGTAGCCGGTGAAGACCGTCTCTCCCTTCGCCCGGAAGTCGCTGTAGACCGAGAGGTCGGCGAGCAAGGTCTTCTTGGCCCTCGCATCCGCCTTCGCGCGGTCGCGCTGCTCGGCCATGAGCGTGTCGAAGGAGGCGCGGTCGACCGTGAGGCCGGCCTCCTCGGCCATCTCGACGGTCAGGTCGATGGGGAACCCGAAGGTGTCGTGGAGCTGGAAGGCGACATCGCCCTCGAGCTTCTTCCTTCCGGCCTTCCGGACCTTCTCGACCGCGACGTCGAGGATGCTCGTCCCGCTCTCGAGGGTCTTCAGGAAGGTCTCCTCCTCGCCGTAGGCGAGACGGCCGATCCGGTCGTAGTCGGCCTCGACCTCGGGGTAGGCGGCCTTCATGGCGTCGCGCGAGGCCGGGAAGAGCTCCGGGAAGGTCGCGACCTCGACGCCGAGAAGGCGCATGGCGCGCACGCTCCGGCGCAGCAGCCGCCGCAGGATGTAGCCGCGTCCCTCGTTCGACGGCGTGACGCCGTCAGCCATGAGCATGAGCGAGGAGCGCACATGGTCGGCGACGACCCGCATCCGAACGTCGTCGTCGTGGTCGGCGCCGTAGCGCTTGCCGGAGAGCTCCGCGGCGCGGTCGAGCACGGGACGGATCTGGTCGATCTCGTAGATGTTCTCGACGCCCTGCTTGAGGAACGCGACGCGCTCGAGGCCCATGCCGGTGTCGATGTTCTTCTTCGGGAGCTCGCCGAGGATCGGGAAGTCGTTCCCGGAGCCCTCGCCCCGCAGGTACTGCATGAAGACGAGGTTCCAGATCTCGAGGTAGCGCGGGGCGTCGGTCGCCGGGCCGCCCTCCGGCCCGTAGTCCGGGCCGCGGTCGAAGAAGATCTCCGAGTCCGGTCCGGCCGGGCCGGGGAGACCCGTCGACCAGTAGTTGGTGTCCATGCCGAGGCGCTGGATGCGCTCGTCCGGCAGCCCCGCGGTCTTCTTCCAGAAGCGGAAGGCGTCGTCGTCGTCCTCGTAGATCGTGACCCAGAGGTCCTTCGGCTCGAAGCCGTAGCCGCCGTCCTTCTCCGAGGTCGTCAGGAGCTCCCAGGCGTACTCGATCGCCTCCTTCTTGAAGTAGTCGCCGAAGGAGAAGTTGCCGTTCATCTGGAAGAACGTGCCGTGCCGCGTCGTCTTGCCGACCTCCTCGATGTCGAGCGTGCGGATGCACTTCTGCACGCTCGTCGCCCGGGGATACGGCGCGGGCACGAGCCCGGTCAGGTAGGGGATGAAGGGCACCATCCCGGCGACCGTGAAGAGCAGCGTCGGATCGTCGCTCACGAGCGAGGCCGAGGGCACCACGGTGTGGCCGCGCTCGGCGAAGAAGTCGAGCCAGCGGCGACGGATCTCGGCGGTCTGCACTGGGTGGTGTGAGCTGAGCGGTCTCGAGCTACTTGCGCTTGGCGAAGTCGGCGATCGCGTCCTCGGCGTCGGCGACGGCAGCGCGAAGCTCGGCCTCGCGAGCCTTGTAGCCGTCGACGACGGCGCTGCCGAACTCACGGGCCTTCGCATCCACGTCGTCGAAGAACCTCCGGCCCTCCGGGGTCTTGCCCAGCTGGTGCGCGGCGACGAACCCGACGCCGACACCGACGGCGAGCCACAGTAGTTTCCTCATGCGTTGCTCCTTCCCTGAGAACCTTCTAGGTTAGCGTGCCGCGTAGTACTCGACGACGAGCTGCACTTCGCAGGTGACCGGGACCTCGGCGCGCTTCGGGCGGCGCACCAGGCGCGCCTGGAGCTTGTCGAGCTCGACCTCGAGGTAGCCCGGGACCTTGGGAAGCACCTCGGCGTGACCGCCGGCGGCGGCGACCTGGAACGGCTCCATGAGCTCGCTCTTCGGGTGGACGTGGACGAGCTGTCCCGGCTTCACCCGGAACGACGGGCGGTCGACGCGCTGGCCGTCCACCATGATGTGGCGGTGCACGATCTGCTGGCGGGCCTGCGCGGTCGTGCGGGCGAATCCGGCGCGGACGACGATCGCGTCGAGACGCATCTCGAGGAGCTCGACGAGGTTCTCACCGGTCAGGCCGTTGGTACGACGCGCCTCCTGGAAGACGATCTTGAGCTGGGCCTCGCGGATGCCGTACTGGGCGCGCAGGCGCTGCTTCTCGCGCAGCCGCACGGCGTAGTCGCTGTCGGTCTTGCGGCGCGTGCGGCCGTGCTCGCCCGGGGCGTAGGGGCGCTTCTCGAGGTAGCGGGCCGCCTTGGGCGTGAGCGGGATGCCCAGCGCACGGGAGAGGCGGGTCTTGCTGCGGGTGCGTGACTTGGTAGACACGGTTTCCTTTCGGTACTGACGTGGCGTTCTTCTGATCCGGGCGCCCATGCGCCGGCACGTTGCGAAGAGGGATGTGCCACGGAAAGCATCCGGCTACAGGACGCCTCCTCCAGGATCGGGATCCGCTGCAGCCGTGCGCGGAATCCCCCTGTCGGCGGAGTCAAGGATAGCAGATCGCCGCCCTTCGAGCGTCACCGGCCGTGGATGATGCGCCGCAGCTTCTCGAGGCGCGCCGAGACCTCGCGCTCGTTGCCGTGGTCGGTCGGCTCGTAGTACACGGTGCCGCGGAGCTCCTCCGGCGCGTACTCCTGCTCGAGCACGCCGAGCTCGGCGTCGTGCGGGTAGCGGTAGCCCTTGCCATGGCCGAGCTTCTTCGCGCCCGGATAGTGGGCGTCGCGCAGATGCGCCGGGACGCGTCCGATCCTCCCGGCCCGCACATCCGCGATCGCCGCGTCGATCGCGAGGTAGGAGGCGTTCGACTTGGGCGCGGTGGCGAGGTAGACGACGGCCTCGGCGAGCGGGATGCGCCCCTCGGGCATCCCGATGTACTGCACGGCGTCGGCCGCCGCGATCGCGACGACGAGCGCCTGCGGGTCGGCCATCCCGACATCCTCGGCGGCGAGCACGATGATGCGCCGGGCGATGAACCGCGGGTCCTCCCCCGCCTCGATCATGCGGGCGAGGTAGTGCACCGAGGCGTCGACATCCGAGCCGCGCACCGACTTGATGAAGGCGCTGATGACGTCGTAGTGCTCGTCGCCCTGACGGTCGTAGCGCAGAAGCGCGCGATCGACGGTGGCCGCAACGATCTCGGCCGTCACGACGGGCACCCCTCTCTCGGTAGAGGCGCTCGCCGCTGCCGCCCCGGCCTCGAGCGCCGTGAGCGCGCGCCGGGCGTCGCCCGAGGCGAGCCTCACGATCGCGGCGCGGGCATCCGGATCGAGCTCGACCCTCCCGCCCAGGCCCCGCGGATCGGCCACGGCACGGTCGATCACCGCGCCGAGCTCGTCTTCGGTCAGCACCTCGAGGGTGAGCAGGAGCGAGCGCGACAGAAGGGGAGCGATGACCGAGAACGACGGGTTCTCGGTCGTCGCGGCGACGAGGATGACCCAGCCGTTCTCGACGCCGGGGAGGAGCGCATCCTGCTGCGCCTTGGAGAAGCGGTGGATCTCGTCGAGGAACAGCACGGTCGAGAGCCCGTAGAGATCGCGCGAGGAGAGCGCCTGCTGCATGACCTCGCGCACGTCCTTGACGCCGGCCGTCACGGCGGAGAGCTCGACGAACTTGCGCCCCGAGCTCTCGGCGATCGCCTTGGCGATCGTCGTCTTGCCGGTTCCCGGCGGCCCCCAGAGGATGACCGAGGTCGCCCCCTGCTCCCCCGTCGTGTCGCTCGCGAGGGTCATGAGCGGCGAGCCGGCCACGAGCAGATGCTTCTGGCCCTCGAGCTCCTCGAGCGTGCGCGGGCGCATGCGCACGGCGAGCGGAGTCGCGCCGCTGCGCAGCCCCGGCTGGTCGACCATACTGGCCATGGTAACCGCGACCGCCGACCGCATCGGGCCGGGGCCGGAAGCGGACCGCCGGGCCGGTAATGTACTTCTGGGCGAGAACCCGCGAATTCCTAAGGAGCGATGTGTCACCGAGCAAGAACGCCGAGCGCGAGGCGCGTGCGGCCCGCGAGCGACTCCGCCGGTACACCGCGCGTCAGTCGGTGCACGAGAGCCAGGTGCGCCGCCGCCGCCGGGACAACATCCTCGCGTTCGCCGGGGTCGTGGTGGTCGCCGCGCTCGCGACGTTCACGCAGATCGTCTACTTCACGGCGGGGCCGGGCGCCCCGCTGCCCGAGCCGTCGGCGACCTCGTCCCCCGACGTGACGACCGGCCAGAACATCGGCGACATCCCGGACCCGGCGACCGCGGAGGCCCGGGCATGGGACGGGACGCTCACTTTGAACGACATCCCCCTCGGCATCGAGCTCGACGGGGCCGCGGCGCCGCAGGCCGTCGCCTCCTTCGTCCAGGAGGTCGCCGACGGCTACTTCATCGACAAGAGCTGTCACCGGCTGACGACCGGTCCCGCCTATCTCATCCAGTGCGGCTCTCTCGACGGGGCGGGCACGGGCGACCCCGACTACATGTTCGGCCCCATCGAGAACGCCCCGGCCGACGACGTCTATCCGGCGGGGACCATCGCGCTCGCTCGTGCAGGCGGCGCCGCCTATTCGCAGGGCCATCAGTTCTTCATCATGCTGCAGGACGGGACGATCCCGCGCGATGCCGCCGGCGGCTACACCGTGTTCGGGAAGGTCACGAGCGGCCTCGACGCGCTCATCGCCGGTGTCGCGGATGCCGGCACCGAGGACGGCTCGGCCGACGGCCGGCCCGCCGTTCCCACCACGATCACGGCGGTGACGGTCCAGTAACGCCTTGCCTCTGCCCTTCGCACCGTGCAATAGGCTGGGGGACGGTCGGCGAGAGCGCCGGAGACGGCACACCCCTGAATCGGCAAGGTGAGACAGTTGGCGGAAAACCAGGCACCGTGGGGCCGGGTCGACGAGACGGGCACCGTCTTCGTCCGCACGGCAGACGGCGAGCGCTCGGTCGGGCAATACCCGGACGGCACCCCTGAAGAGGCGCTGGCCTACTTCGAGCGGAAGTTCACCGAGCTCGCCGGGCAGGTGACCCTGCTCGAGCAGCGCGTCAAGCGCGGCACCGCCGCGAGCGATGTGGCCAAGACCGTCGAGAACCTCAAGTCGAGCATCGCCGGGGCGAACGCCGTCGGCGATCTGGCCTCCCTCGAGGCGCGGCTCGATGCGCTCGGAGGCGCCGTCGGCGAGCTCACCGAGAAGCAGCAGGCCGAGGCGAAGGCCGCCGTCGAGGCCGCCCTCGCCGAGCGGACGGTCCTCGTCGAGGAGGTCGAGGCCCTCGCCGCCCAGGACCCGGCCAAGGCGCAGTGGAAGCAGGTGAGCGCGAGCCTCGACGCCCTCTTCGAGCGCTGGCAGAGGCACCAGCAGGACGGCCCCCGGCTCCCGAAGTCCGAGAGCAACGAGCTGTGGAAGCGGTTCCGCGCCGCGCGCACGACGATCGAGACCCATCGGAAGGCGTTCTTCGCCGAGCTCGACACCGTGCACAAGGACGCGCGCCTCCGCAAGCAGGAGCTCGCCGAGCGGGCCGAGGCGCTCGCCCCCAAGGGCGTCGACGGCATCGCCGCCTACCGCTCCCTCCTCGACGACTGGAAGCGGGCCGGTCGGGCGGGCAAGAAGGCGGACGACGCGCTCTGGGCCAGGTTCAAGGCCGCCGGCGACCTGCTCTACGCGGCGAAGGCGGAGATCGACGCCCGTGAGACGGTCGAGTTCGACGCGAACCTCGAGCGGAAGCTCGCCCTGCTCGACGAGGCCGAGCCCCTGCTCGCCGAGACCGACCGTGCCGTGGCCAAGGACAGACTCCTCTCGATCCAGCGCCGCTGGGACGAGATCGGCAAGGTCCCGCGCGACAAGGTGCGCAGCGTCGAGGACCGCATGCGCAAGGTCGAGGCCGCCGTCCGCAAGCTCGACGAGGAGCACTGGCAGCGCAACAACCCCGAGAAGAAGGCCCGCAGCGAGGGCCTTGCAAGCCAGCTCGAGGAGGCCATCGCGAAGCTCGAGCAGGAGCTCGCGGAGGCGAAGTCAGGCGGCGACGCGAAGAGGATCGCCGAGGCCCAGGAGGCGCTCGACGCGAGGAGGGCCTGGCTCGCCGCGATCGGCTAGCCGCCCTCCCCTTCTCCACAGGCCGGATGCGTCCACAGATCGGCAGGATCCGGCCTTCCCCGGCGACCGGCCGCGCCATCATGGTCGAGTGTCCAGACTCCCGCCCCTCCTGACCTCGGCCGATCTCCCGGAGGCCGAGCTGCGCGCTGCGGCCCTCGACGGCGAGGTGTTCGCCTTCCACGGCGGCTACTGCCCGATCGACGAGATCGAGGGCGCCATCCACCGCGCCCGGGTGCTCGCGGCCGCGGTGCCGCCCCGCGCCATCGTCGAGCGCAGGAGCGCGGCCTGGGTCTTCGGGCTCTTCGACGAGCGCCCGGTCCCGGTCGAGGTGTGCACCGGCCCCGGCCTGCGGACCAAGGCGGGTCCGCGCCCCGGCCTGGTCATCCGGGAGGTCGTCATCGACTCCCACGAGATCGTCTCGATCGGAGGGCTCCGCCTGACGACCCCGCTGCGGACGGCGCTCGACCTCGCCCGCTTCGAGAGGAGCTTCGGCGAGGAGGAGAGCAGGCTTCTCCTCGCTCTCTCCCGCCTCGGCCGCTTCGATCTCGACGACGCCGTCGCGGCGATCGGCTCGCGCCGGAACCTGCCGAACAAGCACCTCGCCCTGGCGCGGCTCGCCGCGAGCCTGCCCGGCCCCTGACCGTAACGACTCAGCCCGTACCGACTCAGCCCGCGCTCACCCGGTACACGTCGTAGACCTGGTCGATCCTGCGCACCGCGTTGAGCACGCGGTCGAGGTGGGTCGTGTCGCCCGTCTCGAAGAGGAAGCGGCTGAGCGCGAGCCGGTCGCTCGAGGTCGACACCGTGGCCGAGAGGATGTTGACGTGGTGCTCGGAGAGCACGCGGGTCACGTCCGAGAGCAGGCCGGCCCGGTCGAGGGCCTCCACCTGGATCTGCACGAGGAAGACGCTCTTCGCCGTCGGCGCCCACTCGACCTCGATCATGCGCTCCGGCTGCGCGACGAGCGAGACGACGTTGGGGCACTCCGCCTGGTGCACGGAGACGCCGGATCCCCGCGTGACGAACCCGACGATGGCGTCGCCCGGCACCGGGGTGCAGCACTTGGCGAGCTTCACGAGGATGTCGGGCGCCCCGCGCACGAGCACGCCGGAGTCGTCATTGCGCAGCTGCCGCGGGCGCCCCTTGACCGGGATCGGCAGCTCGGTCTCGTCGTTCTCGGACTCCGCCTGGAGATTGACCACGACCTTCTCGAGAACCGACTGGGTCGAGACGTGGCCCTCACCGACGGCGGCGTAGAGCGCCGAGACGTCCTCATAGCGAAGCTGTGCCGCGACCTCGTTGAAGGAGTCCTGGCTCATGAGCTTCTGCAGGGGGAGGTTCTGCTTGCGCATGGCGCGGGCGATCGCGTCCTTGCCCTGCTCGATCGCCTCCTCGCGACGCTCCTTCGTGAACCACTGCTTGATCTTGTTGCGCGCGCGGGGGCTCTTGACGAAGGCGAGCCAGTCCTTGCTCGGGCCGGCATCCGGGTTCTT
Source organism: Clavibacter sp. (assembly GCA_044508495.1). Lineage (GTDB taxonomy): Bacteria > Actinomycetota > Actinomycetes > Actinomycetales > Microbacteriaceae > Terrimesophilobacter. The sequence continues at coordinate 8,853 of JBIQHP010000035.1, read as the reverse complement.
CGAGGTGAACACCTCGACGACCTCGCCGCTCGAGAGCGCCGTGTCGAGCGGGACGAGCCTGCCGTTGACCTTCGCCCCCATCGTGCGGTGGCCGACCTCGGTGTGCACGGCATAGGCGAAGTCGACCGGCGTCGCCCCGGCGGGAAGGCCGATGACCTTGCCCTGCGGGGTGAAGACGTAGACCTCCTTGGCCCCGATCTCGAACCGCAGCGACTCGAGGAACTCGTTGGGGTCGCTCGTCTCCGCCTGCCAGTCGCTGATGTGCGCGAGCCAGGCCATGTCGGTGTCGGGCGCGAGGGAGCCGCCCGCGCCCTTCCCGCCGTTCATGCGCTCCTTGTACTTCCAGTGCGCCGCGACGCCGTACTCCGCCCTCTGGTGCATCTCCTCGGTGCGGATCTGCAGCTCGACGGCGCGACCGTGCGGGCCGATCACGGTCGTGTGGAGCGACTGGTAGAGGTTGAACTTCGGAGTCGCGATGTAGTCCTTGAAGCGGCCGGGAATCGGATTCCAGCGGGCGTGGATGGCGCCGAGCACGGCGTAGCAGTCGCGCACCGAGTTGACCAGGATCCGGATGCCGACGAGGTCGTAGATCTCGTCGAACTCGCGGCCGCGCAGGATCATCTTCTGGTAGATCGAGTAGTACTGCTTGGGGCGCCCGGCGACCTTGCCGCGGATCTTCGCCGCCTTGAGGTCCTCGTTCACGGCGTCGATGACCTCCTGCACGAACTCCTCGCGCTGCGGGGTGCGCTCCTTCACGAGGCTCTCGATCTCGACGTAGAGCTTCGGGTACAGCACGGCGAAGGAGAGGTCCTCGAGCTCCCACTTGATCGCCTGGATCCCGAGCCGGTGCGCGAGGGGGGCGTAGATCTCGAGCGTCTCCTGGGCCTTGCGCGTAGCCGACTCCGGTGAGACGAATCCCCAGGTGCGGGCATTGTGCAGCCGGTCGGCGAGCTTGATGACGAGGACGCGGATGTCCTTCGACATCGCGACGACCATCTTGCGCACGGTCTCGGCCTGGGCGCTGTCGCCGTACTTGAGCTTGTCGAGCTTCGTCACCCCGTCGACGAGCATGGCGATCTCGTCGCCGAAGTCGGCCCGCACGTCGTCGAGCGCGTACTCGGTGTCCTCGACGGTGTCGTGCAGCAGCGCCGCGGCGATCGTCACCGGCCCGATGCCGAGATCCGCGAGGATCTGGGCGACCGCGACCGGATGCGTGATGTAGGGCTCTCCGCTCCGGCGCAGCTGGCCCTCGTGGGCGCGCTCGGCCGCCGCGTAGGCGCGTTCGACGAGCCCGACATCCGCCTTGGGATGATGAGTGCGGACGGTCTTGAGGAGCCGCTCGACCGCCCCGACGGGCTGGGCCCTCGAGAAGATCCTCGGCAGGAGCGCCCTGCGCGACACCGGCGGTGCCGACTGCGACAGCGTCGGGACCTCGACGGGATCCGCCATGGGCATTCCTCGATCCCTCCCGCCTACACCCGAACGGGCCGGGAGGATCGGTGCCGCGAAGGGGTCAGCCCTGCCTGCCCGCCGCTCTCGCGGCCAGTGTGGCCGCGTCGTGCTTCCGGATCTCCGGCTCGCCCTGACGGAACCAAGCATACAGCGGAGCGCCGATGTAGATCGTGGAGTAGGTGCCCAGGATGATCCCGATGAGGAGGGCGAGAGAGATGTCCCGGAGCGTGTCCGCTCCGAGCACGAAGGCGCCGACGAACAGGATCGTGCCGACCGGGAGCACGGCGACGACGCCCGTGTTGATCGAGCGGACGAGCGTCTGGTTGACGCCGAGGTTCACGGACTCCGCGAAGGTGCGCCGGGTGAGGGTCGCCTCCTCGGCGGTGTTCTCCTTGATCTTGTCGAAGACGACGACCGTGTCGTAGAGCGAATAGGCGAGGATCGTGAGGAAGCCGATGAGCGCCGCGGGCGTGACCTCGAAGCCGGTCAGGGCGTACACTCCCGCGGTGATGATGAGGTCGTGGACGAGCGAGACGATCGCGGCGAGCGACATCTTCCAGGTGCGGAAGTAGAGCGCCATCGTGATGAGGGCGAGGGCGAGGAAGATCGCGAGGCCCTGGATCGCCTGCCGGCTCACGTCCGCGCCCCAGGTCGGCCCGATGAAGGAGTGGGTGACCTCCGCCTCGTCCACGCCGTAGCCGTCGGCCAGGGCGGTGGCGACGCGCTTGGTCTCGTCGTCCGTGAGCTGGTCGGTCTGCACCCGGACCCCCGCGTTGCCGACGACCGTCACCCGCGCGACGATCTCGGGGACGACCGACGCGACGGCGTCGGTCGCAATCGTCTGGTCGGCGTCCTCGACGCCGCTGACCTGGAACTGGGACCCGCCGCGGAACTCGATGCCGAAGTTGAAGCCGCCCTTGGTGATCGGGACGATGATGGAGGCGATGACCATGAGGGTCGCGATGATGAGCCAGTACCGGCGCATCCCGACGAAGTCGATCGACCGCTCACCGGTGTGGAGGTCGTTGCCGAACCGGGCGAAACGCGACGTCATGACTTCTTCCCCTTGGACTGCGTCAACTGGGCGGCCTCGGCGGCCTTGCGCTCGGCGATCGTCTGGCGGCGGGCGGCCTCGCGCACGCTCGTCGCGGCGCTCTTGGTCTTGATCCCGCTGCTGACCTTGAACTCCCCCGCACCGCGGTAGACGGCGCCGTGGGCCATCGGATCGAGTCCGGAGAGCGGATGCCCGTCCCCGAAGAATCGCGTCCGGGCGAGGAGCTGGAGCGTCGGATGGGTGAACATGATGACGATGAGCACGTCGATGACGGTCGTGATCCCCAGGGTGAGGGCGAATCCGCGCACGTTGCCCACCGCGACGATGTAGAGCACGACCGCGGCCAGGAGGTTGGTCCCCTTGGCGGCGTAGACGGTGCGCAGTGCGCGCTTCCAGCCGGCCTCGACGGCCGAGACGAGCACACGGCCGTCCCGCAGCTCGTCGCGCACGCGCTCGAAGTAGATGATGAAGGAGTCGGCCGTGAAGCCGATCGCGACGATGAGGCCGGCGACGCCGGCGAGCGACAGCCGATACCCCTCCCGCCAGGACAGCACCGTGATGATGAGATAGGTGATGACGCCGGCGGCGATGAGCGAGGCGATCGTGACCGTGCCGAGCGCCCGGTACTGGAACATCGTGTAGACCATCACGAGGACGAGTCCCAGGATGCCGGCGATGAGCCCGCTCTGGAGCTGCGAGGTCCCGAGGGTCGCCGAGATGGTCTCGGAGCTCTGGACGACGAAGCCGATGGGCAGCGCGCCGAACTTGAGCTGGTCGGCGAGCGTCTTGGAGCTCTCCTGGGTGAAGTTCCCGGTGATCTGCGGCTTGCCGTTCGTGATGATGGCGTTCGTCGTCGGCGCCGAGATGACCTTGCCGTCGAGGACGATCGCGAACTGGTGTTGCGGCCCGGTGAGCCCGTAGAGGCGCGTCGTGACCTCGCCGAACTCCTTGGACCCTTCGGCATCGAAGACGATGTTGACGCCCCACTGGTTGGTGCTGATGCCCTGGCTGTTGGCGACGAGGCCGTTCGTCGCGTCCGCGATGCGCTCGCCGGCGACCTCGACCGGTCCGAGGAGATAGCGGATGACGCCCCGGTCCGGATCGAACTCGCAGGTCACGAGCGGCTCATCGACAGGGGCGACGTTCGCGAAGGACTTCTCGATCGTGTCGCAGTCGAGGTTGGTGTACTCGCTCAGGAGCTCGGGCGTGACCCACTTCGGGTCGCTCGCGTTCTCCGGCGGCGTGTCATCGGTCGGGCTGGGCGAGGGGGTCGACTCCGGCGCGGGCGTCTCCTCCCCTTCGGAGCCCTCGGCATCCGGTGTCGGCGTGGGGGTGGGCTCCTCGACGCAGTACGAGGGCGGCGAGACGGCGCTGCTCGCGCAGAGCACCGCCCGGAACTCGAGCTTGGCCGAGGACTCGACCCGGTTCCGGGTCTCCTCGTCGACCTGCTGCCCCGGGATCGCGACGACGACGTTCTGGCCCTGGGTGTTGATCTCGGACTCGGAGACGCCCGAGGCGTCGATGCGCTGGCGGATGATCTCCACCGCCTGGTTGAGCTGCTCGGTCGAGACGGTCTGGCCGCTCTCGAGCTGGGGGGCGAGGATTATCTGGGTTCCGCCCTCGAGGTCGAGGGCCAGCTTCGGCACCCAGGTCCCGTTGGCCCAGAGCACGCCGCCGGCGTTGATCGCGACGAGACCGGCGATGATGATCAGGAGCCAGGTGAGCGAGCGCCATGCTTTCCTCACCGTCGTTGGGCGTGCCGCCACGTGTGACTCTGCTTTCTCGTTGCTGGGAGGTGTCGGGAGAAGAAGGCTGGCGGTCTACTCGGAGTCCTGCGCGCTCTTCTTGCGGTTAGGCTTCTTCGCCGGGGTCGTGCGCTCCCCGTACTCCGGCTCGGCGAGCGGGATGGCGTTGGACCGGTTGAGCTCCGGACCCGCCCCCTCGGCCGCCTCGACCCTGGTCTCCTCGACGACCTGCTCCTCGACGGCCTTGAGGATGACCTGGCGGTGCAGCTTGACGATCGTCTTCGGCGCGATCTCGACGAGGGCGATGTTCTCCTCCTCGTCGATCGAGACGAGCGTCCCATAGAGGCCGAAGTTCGTCATGACCTCCACCCCGGGCAGCAGGGTGGCCAGACGTTCCGCCGCGTCCCTCTGCCGCTTCTTCGAGCTGCGGAACTGGAAGAACACGAAGACCGCGAGAACGACCGCGATAAGAATGAGGGTGTAGTCCATGGTGGCTGGGATGCCTTCCGGGGTTGGGAACGGTGCGACGCGAATGGCCAGCTTGAATTATAGGTCATCCCCGAAGAGACCGGCCGTGCGGCGCTCGATCGCGAGGTGCCGCCACGCCTCCGCGGTCGCGACCCGACCGCGCGGAGTGCGGGTGAGAAGGCCGGTGCGCACGAGGAAGGGCTCGACGACAGACTCGATCGTCTCGGCCTCCTCGCCGACCGAGACCGCGAGCGTGGCGAGGCCGACCGGGCCGCCGTCGAACCGCAGGAGCATGATCGAGAGCACCGCCCGGTCCAGCCGGTCGAGGCCCAGCTCGTCCACCTCGTAGAGGGCGAGAGCGGCGCGCACCGCCTCGAGTCCGTCCGCCTGGTGCACGAGCGAGTAGTCCCGGACCCGGCGCAGCAGGCGGTTCGCGATGCGCGGGGTCCCCCGGCTACGGCCGGCGATCTCCCTGCGCGAGGTGGAGTCGATCTCGAGCGCGAGCAGCCCGGCCGCCCGGTCCAGCACGCGCTCGAGCTCCTCGGTCTCGTAGAACTCGAGGTGGGCGGTGAACCCGAACCGGTCGCGCAGCGGGTTCGGGAGCAGCCCGGACCGCGTCGTCGCGCCGATGAGGGTGAACGGGGCGAGATCGAGCGGGATGGAGGTCGCCCCGGCGCCCTTCCCGACCATGATGTCGATCCGGAAGTCCTCCATGGCGAGGTAGAGCATCTCCTCGGCCGAGCGGGCCATCCGGTGGATCTCGTCGATGAAGAGGATCTCCCCCGGCACGAGCGAGGAGAGCACGGCCGCGAGATCGCCCGCGTGCTGGATGGCCGGCCCGCTCGAGATGCGCAGGGGGCGACCGCTCTCCTCGGCGACGATCATCGCGAGGGTCGTCTTGCCGAGGCCGGGCGGGCCCGCGAGCAGGATGTGGTCCGGGGTGCGGTTCTGCAGGCGCGCGGCGTCCAGGAGCAGCTGCAGCTGGGCCCGGACCTTGGCCTGCCCGACGAACTCGGCGAGGGATCTCGGGCGCAGCGCTCCCTCGAAGGCGAGCTCGGCATCCGATTCGGGTGTCGGCCGCACGACGGCGGTCGCCGGATCCTCCGCGGCGCTCATCGCGACCCCTGCGAGGCCGCGGGGCCGAGCCGTGCGAGCGCGCTGCGCAGGAGGAGCGACACGGAGTCGCGCTCCTCGTCCGCCGCCGCCGCGATCGCCTCATCGACGGCCTGTGCGGCCACCCGCTCCGACCAGCCGAGGCCGACGAGCGCCACGAGCACGCTCTCCGCGATCGATGTCGAGGCGGTGGCGGCGGGCTTCCCTGCCGCGGGCGCGACGTGGAGCTTCCCGGCGAGCGACACGACGATGAGCTTCGCCGTCTTCGGGCCGATGCCGGAGACCTTGCGGAACGCCGCGTCGTCCTCGCGCGCCACGGCGGAGGCGATCTCGGCGGGGCTCAGCACGGCGAGCACGCCCATGGCGGACTTGGGGCCGACTCCGCTCACGCCGCGCAGCAGGTCGAACACCTCACGGCCTTCGTCGTCCGCGAAGCCGTAGAGCGCGAGCTCGTCCTCGCGCACGATGAGCGCCGTGCGCAGGCTGACCTCACCGCCGATGCGCATCGAGAGCGCATGATCCGGCGTCACGGCGACCTGGAGGCCCACGCCGCCGACCTCGACGACCGCCGTCCCGCCCGCCAGGGCGAGCACGGTTCCCCTGAGCGACGCGATCATGCGTCCAGCCTACGGTCGGGCGCCGTCCTTCCCGCGGACCGCTCGGCGGCGCGCCACGCCTCCTGGGCCGGGGTGAGGGCACCCGGGGCCGGCGCCGCAGGCCCGGCGCCGCGCCAGGCGTGGCAGATGGCGAGGGCGAGCGCATCCGAGGCGTCCGCGGGCTTCGGGACGGCATCGAGCCGCAGGATGCGCGCGACCATCGCGCCGAGCTGCTTCTTGTCGGCGCCGCCGAACCCGGTCAGGGCGGCCTTGACCTCGGTCGGGGTGTGGAGCCCGACCGGGAGCCCACGGCGCGCCGCGACGAGCAGCGCGACCCCGCTCGCCTGGGCCACTCCCATGACGGTGCGCAGGTTCTGCTGCGCGAAGACGCGCTCGAGCGCTACGACTTGCGGGCGATGCTCGTCGAGGAGCCGCTCGATCCCCGCCCCGATCGCGAGCAGCCTCCGCTCGAGCGCCTCCTCGGGCGAGGTGCGGATGACCTCGACCGCGACGAGCGTCGCCGTGCGGTCGGGCGCGACATCCACGATCCCCACGCCGCACCGGGTGAGCCCCGGGTCGACGCCGAGCACGCGGAGCGTCATCGCCTCATTCGTCCTCGTCGAGCTCGGCCTGGACCTCTGCCGGGATGTCGAAGTTCGCGAAGATGTTCTGCACGTCGTCGCTGTCCTCGAGCGCGTCGATGAGGCGGAACACCTTGCGCGCCGTCTCCGCGTCGACCTCGACGCTCACCTGGGGGACGAACTCGGCCTCCGCGGCGTCGTAGTCGATGCCCGCCTCCTGCAGCGCCGTGCGGGCCGCGACGAGCTGGGAGGGGTCGGTGACGACCTCGAAGCCGCCGCCCTGGTCGTTGACCTCCTCGGCGCCCGCGTCGAGCACGGCCAGGAGGATGTCGTCCTCGGTGACCCCCTCGGTCTTCGTGATCGAGATGACGCCCTTGCGGTTGAAGTTGTAGGCGACGCTGCCGGGATCGGCCATCGTGCCGCCGTTGCGGGACATGATCGTGCGCACCTCGGCCGCCGCGCGGTTGCGGTTGTCGGTCAGGCACTCGATGAGCAGGGCCACCCCGTTCGGCCCGTAACCCTCGTACATGATCGTCTGGTAGTCGATCGATTCACCGGTGAGCCCCGCGCCGCGCTTGATCGCGCGGTCGATGTTGTCGTTCGGGACGCTCGTCTTCTTAGCCTTCTGGACGGCGTCGACGAGCGTCGGGTTGCCGGAGAGGTCGGCACCGCCGATCTTCGCGGCGACCTCGATGTTCTTGATCAGCCTGGCGAAGGACTTCGCGCGGCGCGCGTCGATGACGGCCTTCTTGTGCTTCGTCGTCGCCCACTTGGAATGCCCGCTCACACTGCACCTCTCGCTCGTCTGCCGCCGTCATTCTACCGAGCCGGAAGCGCCCGCAGCCTCACACCGGCCTCACGCAGCTCGAGCTCGGCCAGCCTGCGGATCACCGCGGACTCGCCCGACCGCCAGGCCGCGACGGGATGGGCGTCGATCGCGGCGAGGTCCTTGCGCGACCCGTTGACGAGCGCGCGCAGAGCGAGCACGTCGGGACCGTCTCCGAGCCGCGCAAGCCTGCTGGCCTCGGTCGCCCTCCTGGCGAAGCCGATCCTGCGACGCAGCCACACCCACAGCACGGCGCCGCCGATCACGAGCGCGATGAGCACTCCCACGATCGTCGCGGTCGTCGTGACGAAGGACTCCGCGGTGCGCCCGGCGTCGGCGAGGGTGCTCCCGGTGCCGCTCGCGGCGTCGAAGGGCACGCGCGCGGCGTCGCCGACGAACGGGATCCCGCCGAGCACGTCGGCGGCATCCGTCATCGCCCCCTGGAACCCGCGACCGGCCGACTCGACCTGCCGTCCGACCTCGGCGAGCACGGCGATCCCGGCGGCCACCGTCACCCCGAGCCAGATGCCGAGCGAGATGACGACGATGGCGAGCAGGTCCGCGGCGATCTGGGCGGTGCGGCGAAGCGGGTAGTCCGAATAGATCTTCATGCATCCCAGCATGACGAGTCAGCGGGCGGAGCGCACCTCGTCGAGGAAGTAGCCGTGGAAGCGGTGATCCTGCGTCATCTCCGGGTGGAACGAGGTGCCGAGCACGGCGCCCTGTCGTACGGCGACCACACGGCCGTCGTCGAGCGCGGCGAGCGTCTCGACGGCCGGCCCCACCCGCTCGACGACGGGCGCGCGGATGAATACCGCGTGCAGGGGCGGATCGCCGATCACCGGGACCTCCAGGTCGACCTCGAAGGAGTCGGTCTGCGAGCCGAAGGCGTTGCGCCGCACGTCGATGTCGAGGCCGCCGAGGCTCTCCTGCCCCTCGATCCCGTCGAGGATGCTGGTCGAGAGCATGATGAGCCCCGCGCACGTGCCATAGACCGGCAGCCCTCCCGCGATCGCCT
>JBIQHP010000159.1:0-2607 GCA_044508495.1 Clavibacter sp. | reverse complement strand
ACTGGCTCGCGCGCTACCGCACGAGCATGATGGGCACCGTCACCGACCCGATGGCGCTCCTCGTGCGCGGCGAGGGCTGTCACGTGTGGGACGCCGAGGGCAATCGCTACCTCGACTTCCTCGCCGGGATCGCGGTCAACGCGCTCGGGCATGCGCATCCGGCCCTCGTCTCCGCGGTGAGCCGTCAGGTCGCGACGCTCGCCCATGTCTCCAACTACTTCGCCTCCCCACCGCAGGTCGAGCTCGCCGAGCGACTGCGCCGCCTCACCGGGGCGGGGGACGAGGGCCGCGTGTTCTTCGGCAACTCGGGGGCCGAGGCGATCGAGGCCGCATTCAAGCTCGCACGCCTCAATCGGGCCGGCGGCGCCCGCCCGCGCGTCCTGAGCCTCGAGCGCTCCTTCCACGGGCGCACGATGGGGGCGCTCTCGCTCACCGGGCAGCCCGCGCTGCAGGAGCCCTTCGAACCGCTCGTCCCGGGGGTCGAGCACATCCCGTCCACGATCGCAGCGCTCGAGGCCGCGATCGGGCCGGATGTCGCGGCGCTCATCCTCGAACCGATCAAGGGCGAGGCCGGCGTCGTCGAGCTCCCGGACGGCTACCTCGAGCGGGCCAGGGAGCTCACGACCGAGCACGGCGCGCTCCTCATCCTCGACGAGATCCAGACCGGCGTGGGGCGCACGGGGACCTGGTTCGCGTTCCAGCAGCACGGCATCGTGCCGGATGCCCTCGCCCTCGCCAAGGGCATCGCGGGCGGAGTGCCGATCGGAGCGCTCGTGACCTTCGGTGCCGCATCGGCGCTCTTCCAGGCCGGTCAGCACGGCAGCACCTTCGGCGGCAACCCGCTCGCGGCCGCGGCCGGCAACGCGGTGCTCGGCGAGATCGAGTCGGCCGGCCTCATCGACAACGCCGTCCGCCGCGGCGAGGAGCTGCGATCGCTCATCGCCGGAATCGGGCATCCGCTCATCGCGGAGGTCCGGGGTCGCGGCCTGCTCATCGGCGTCGGCCTCTCCTCGCCGGTCGCCAAGGAGCTCGCGGCGGCGGCCTTCGCGCACGGGCTCGTCATCAACGCCCCGAACGCGCACAGCATCCGGATCGCCCCGCCGCTCATCGTCGGCGACGCCGAGCTCGCCGAGTTCGGGCGACTGTTCGCCGAGGCGCTCGAGACCCTGGAGACCCGCGAGACCCTGGAGGCACGACCATGACACGACACTTCCTGCGGGACGACGACCTGACTCCCGCGGAGCAGTCCGCCATCCTCGACCTCGCCCTGGAGCTCAAGAGGGACCGCTTCGCCGTGACCCCGCTCGCCGGCCCGCAGACCGTCGCGGTCATCTTCGACAAGTCGTCGACGCGCACCCGAGTGTCCTTCGCGGTCGGGATCGCCGATCTCGGCGGCGTTCCCCTCATCATCAGCACCGCCAACAGCCAGCTCGGCGGCAAGGAGACGGCCGCCGACACCGCCCGGGTGCTCGAGCGGCAGGTCGCGGCGATCGTCTGGCGCACCTACGGCCAGTCGGGGCTCGAGGAGATGGCCGCCGGCACGACCGTGCCCGTCGTCAACGCCCTCTCCGACGACTTCCATCCCTGCCAGCTCCTCGCCGACCTGCTCACGATCCGCGAGCACCGGGGCGGGCTCGCCGGGCTCACGGTGACCTTCCTCGGCGACGGGGCGAGCAACATGGCGCAGTCCTACCTGCTCGCGGGAACGACGGCGGGCATGCACGTGCGCGTCGCCTCGCCCCCCGAGTACGCTCCGGCGGATGCCGTGGCCGCCGACGCGCGGGCGATCGCCGCGACGACCGGCGGCTCGGTCGCCCTCTTCGCCGACCCGCTCGAGGCCGTCGCCGGAGCCGACGTCGTCGTGACCGACACCTGGGTCTCGATGGGCAAGGAGGAGGAGAAGGCGCAGCGGCTCACGACGCTCAGCGCCTATCAGGTGAACGCCGGCCTTCTCGCGCACGCGAAGGCCGATGCGCTCTTCCTGCACTGCCTCCCGGCCGACCGCGGCTTCGAGGTGACCGCCGAGGTTCTCGACGGTCCGCAGAGCGTCATCTGGGACGAGGCCGAGAACCGCCTCCACGCCCAGAAGGCCCTGCTCGTCTGGCTACTCCAGCAATCGTCGGTCGAGTAGCCGCGAAGCGGCGTATCGAGACCACACCCCGCAAATACACTGAAACCCAAGGAGACCCACTCACATGTCAGAACGCGTAGTCCTCGCCTATTCCGGCGGCCTCGACACCTCCGTCGGCATCGGCTGGCTGAAGGACGCCACCGGCAAGGAGGTCGTCGCCCTCGCCGTCGACGTCGGCCAGGGCGGGGAGGACATGGAGGACATCCGTCAGCGCGCTCTCGCCTGCGGCGCCGTGGAGGCGGTCGTCGTCGACGCGAAGCACGAGTTCGCGAGCGACTACCTCATGCCCGCCCTCAAGGCGAACGCGAGCTACCAGAAGCAGTACCCCCTCGTGTCCGGGCTCTCGCGTCCGCTCATCGCGAAGTATCTGGCGGCGACCGCCCACGAGCTCGGCGCGGACAGCGTCGCGCATGGCTGCACCGGCAAGGGCAACGACCAGGTGCGCTTCGAGGCGGCCATCGCCGCCCTCGCGCCGG
>JBIQHP010000034.1:11750-21225 GCA_044508495.1 Clavibacter sp. | reverse complement strand
GGAATGGTCGCTCCCGTCGCCGGGGCGGCGCTGCCCAGAAGGGTGAGCACGAGCAGCGCGGCGAGGGAGGCCTTCCTGGTGGGCCTCGGGGGCGACGGGAGCGACATGGGGACAGCATGCCGCAGCCGGAAGCCTGCCCGAGTCCGTGAGCCCGGCATCCGTGGAGTGCAGCCGGATCCCTGCGCTGGGGAGGGGAGGTGTGGGGTGCTATCATGGAAGCCGCATCCTGCCCAGCAGGATGACTACGCGTGCCCGCAGCGTTTGCGAACGCACAGACATCCACTCAGTCCTGGCGAGAGCCGGGCGGACGTGTGTCGGGCACCAGGTTCCGCGCCGACCGGCGCGGAGGAAACTGAGCGGTGCACGGCCCGGGTTCTCCGGATGCCGCGTGCCAGAAAAGGAGACGGCCGTGGCCGTTGTCACCATTCGCCAGCTGCTCGACAGCGGCGTCCACTTCGGGCACCAGACCCGCCGCTGGAACCCGAAGATGAAGCGCTTCATCCTGACCGAGCGCAGCGGCAGCCACATCATCGACCTGCAGCAGTCGCTCGCCTACATCGACAAGACCTACGACTACGTGCGCGAGACGGTCGCCCGGGGCGGCACGATCCTCTTCGTCGGCACCAAGAAGCAGGCGCAGGGCTCGATCGCAGAGCAGGCGCAGCGCGTCGGCCAGCCCTTCGTCAATCAGCGCTGGCTCGGCGGCCTGCTCACCAACTTCCAGACGGTCTCCAAGCGCCTCGCGCGCATGAAGGAGCTCGAGGAGATCGACTTCGACGACACGACGAAGGGCTTCACCAAGAAGGAGCTCCTCATCAAGAAGCGCGAGCTCGACAAGCTGCACAAGAGCCTCGGCGGCATCCGCAATCTCACCAAGACGCCGTCCGCGCTCTGGGTCGTCGACACCAAGAAGGAGCACCTCGCGATCGACGAGGCCCGCAAGCTCGGCATCCCGATCATCGGCATCCTCGACACCAATTGCGACCCCGACGAGGTGCAGTACCCGATCCCGGGCAACGACGACGCGATCCGCTCGGTCGCCCTGCTGACGCGCATCGTCGCGGATGCGGCCGCCGAGGGGCTCATCCAGCGCCACCAGAAGCCGGAGGGCGACGGCGAGGCCGCCGAGCCGATGGCCGAGTGGGAGGCCGAGCTGCTGCAGGCCGGCACGCCGGCTCCGGATGCCGCCCGGGTCGAGCCCACCGCTTCTCCGGTCGAGCCCGTCGAGACCCCTGCCGCCGAAGACCCCGCCGCCGAAGCCCCTGCCGTCGAAGCCCCCGCCGAGAAGAAGGCCGCGAGCAAACCCGCCGCAGCCGAGGCCGAGGCGAAGGCGGTCGATGAGAAGCCGACGGCCAAGGCTCCTGCGGCCAAGAAGTCCGAGGCGAAGGCAGCCGACAAGGCCCCCGCCGAGAAGAAGCCGGCCGCCAAGGCCCAAACCACCAAGACAGAGACCACCAAGACAGAGGCCACCGAGGCCGAGACGACCAAGACTCCGGCCAAGCCCGCGGCGAAGAAGCCGGCCGCCAAGGCCGACTCCGCCGACGAGTCCGAGTAGACGTAGAACCAAAGGAAACCCAGAATGGCAAACTTCACCGCCGCAGACGTCAAGGCGCTCCGTGACCGCCTCGGCACCGGGATGATGGACAGCAAGAACGCTCTCGTCGAGGCAGACGGCGACCTCGAGAAGGCCGTCGAGCTCCTCCGCCTCAAGGGTGCGAAGAACAACGCGAAGCGCGCCGACCGCTCCACGAGCGAGGGCCTCGTCGCCGCCGTCGAGGACGGCGGGACCGCCACGATGATCGAGCTCGCCTGTGAGACCGACTTCGTCGCCAAGAGCGACAAGTTCGTGAGCCTCGCCGAGGCCGTGCTCACCGCGGCATCCGCTGCGCGCGCCGGCTCCGTCGAGGAGGCGCTCGCCGCCCCCGCGGGCGGCAAGGCCGTCGCCCAGCTCATCGAGGAGGACTCGGCGGTGCTCGGCGAGAAGGTCGAGCTGCGCCGCGTGGTCTCGGTCGACGCCGAGGCGTTCTCGATCTACCTGCACCGCACGAGCAAGGATCTCCCGCCCCAGGTGGGCGTCGTCGTCGGCTACACAGGCAGCGACGCGGAGACCGCTCGCAGCGTCGCCCAGCACATCGCCTTCGCCGACCCGCAGTACCTCACCCGCGAAGAGGTCCCGGCCGACATCGTCGAGAAGGAGCGCGAGATCGTCACCGAGATCTCGCGTAACGAGGGCAAGCCCGAGGCGGCGCTCCCGAAGATCGTCGAGGGGCGCATCGGGGCCTTCTTCAAGCAGGTCGCGCTGCTCGACCAGGACTACGCGAAGGACAACAAGCTCACGATCGGGCAGGTGCTGGGGGATGCCGGGCTCACCGTGACCGGCTTCGCACGATTCAAGGTCGGGGCCTAGAGAATACTCTGAAGGCAAGCGAGCGAGGAGGCACCATGGCGGAGAAGCGCAAGAGACGGGTCCTCCTCAAGCTCTCCGGCGAGTCCTTCGGAGGCGGCGCCCTCGGCGTCAACCCGGATGTCGTGAGCGCGCTCGCCAAGGAGATCGCCGCGGCGGCATCCGATGTCGAGATCGCGATCGTCGTCGGCGGGGGGAACTTCTTCCGCGGCGCCGAGCTCTCCCAGCGCGGCATGGACCGCGGGCGCGCCGACTACATGGGCATGCTCGGCACGGTCATGAACGCGCTCGCCCTCCAGGACTTCCTCGAGCAGGCGGGTGCCGCCACGCGCGTGCAGTCGGCGATCTCGATGACGCAGGTCGCCGAGCCGTACATCCCGCGCCGCGCAGAGCGCCACCTCGAGAAGGGCCGCGTCGTCATCTTCGGCGCCGGCGCCGGTCTCCCGTACTTCTCGACCGACACGGTCGCCGCCCAGCGCGCGCTCGAGATCGGAGCGGATGTCGTGCTCGTCGCCAAGAACGGCGTCGACGGCGTCTACGACGGCGACCCGCGCAAGAACGCGAAGGCCTCCAAGCTCGACAAGGTCACCTACCAGGAGGCGCTCGTCCAGGGTCTCAAGGTCGTCGACTCGACGGCGTTCAGCCTGTGCATGGACAACGGGATGCCCATGGTCGTCTTCGGCATGGAGCCGGGCGGGAACATCACCAAGGCGATCCGCGGAACACGCATCGGCACGCTCGTCAGCAACTGACCGGGGATGTCGCTTTCGGTCCTCGCGCTCGTCGCCCTCGCGGCGGTGGCGCACGCCGTGTGGAACATCGCCATCAAGCGCGCGGGGGCGAGCGGACCGGGCTTCCTCTGGCTGAGCTTCCTCGTCGGCGCCGTCGTCTTCCTGCCCTTCGGCGTCTGGGCGCTTCTCGACGCGGGGGTCGACCTCGTGCACTGGCTCTGGCTCGCGGCCGTGAGCGGTGCTCTGCAGATCTCCTATTTCTTCCTCCTCCAGCGCGGCTACCGCGAGGGCGACGTCTCGGTCGTCTATCCGCTCGCGCGCGGGACCGGCCCGCTCCTCACCGTCGTCTTCGCGATGATCCTGTTCGGCGAGCGGCCGGGTGTCGTCGCCCTCGCCGGCGCCGCCCTCGTGATCGCCGGCGTCGTCCTCACCGGTCTCGCCGGGGGCCGGACGGATGCCGCGAACGACCGGGCCGGCATCCTCTACGGTCTCGCGATCGGCGTGCTCATCGCGATCTACACGCTCTGGGACGGTGCCGCGGTGACCGTCGGCGGAATGCCCGCGGTGGGCCTGTACTGGGGGAGCGTCCTGTTCCAGTCCGTGCTTCTCGCGCCGCTCGGCCTCCGGTCGCGGAAGGGCCTCGCGACGACCGCGAGGAGGCACTGGGCGGCGATCCTCGTGGTCGGGATCCTCGCGCCGTTCGCCTACATCCTCGTGCTGCTCGCCTTCCAGCTCGCTCCCGTCTCGATCGTCGCGCCGGCCCGCGAGGTGAGCGTCGTCCTGGTGGGTCTCGCCGGCTGGCTGTTCTTCCGCGAGCCCCATCCGGCCCGCCGTCTGGTGGGGGCGGGCATCGTCCTGGCGGGAATCGCGCTGCTCGCCGCGGGTTAGCCGATAAACTTGGCCAAACGCGAAGGAGCTGCCGTGATCAGCGACGTACTGTCCGAGGCAAGGGACAAGATGCACAAGGCCGTCGAGGTCGCCAAGGAGGACTTCAGCGGCGTGCGCACCGGCCGGGCGAATCCCGCCCTGTTCCAGAAGATCCTCGTCGACTACTACGGGACGCCCACGCCCCTCGCCCAGCTCGCCGGCCTCCAGAACGCGGATGCGCGCACCCTCGTGATCACCCCCTACGACAAGAGCGCGCTCAAGGACATCGAGAAGGCGATCGTGGCGACGCCGAACCTCGGCGCGAACGTCGGCAACGACGGCACCGTCGTTCGGGCGACCCTCCCGGAGCTCACCGAGGACCGCCGCAAGGAGTTCGTGAAGATCGTGCGCGGCAAGGGCGAGGACGCCAAGGTCGCGATCCGCAACATCCGTCGCAAGGCGAAGGACGATCTCGACGCGCTCAAGGCTGAGGTCGGCGACGACGAGGTCGCGAGGGCCGAGAAGGAGCTCGAGTCCCTCACCAAGGGTCAGGTCGACGCGATCGACGAGGCCCTGCGCAAGAAGGAAGCCGAGCTCCTCGAGGTCTGAATGCCGGACGACGCTGAGGGGACGCCGCTCACCCCGGCGAGGAGAAGGTGGAGCTTCCGGCGCGCCGACCTGGAGGCGCGCGCGGATGAGACCCGTGCCGAGATCAAAGCGCAGGTGAAGGCGCGGAGGGCTGAGCTCAAGGCCCAGATGCAGGCCACGCGCGCCCAGCTCGACCACGCGAACGAGAAGATCGAGGCTCGGACCGGGCGCAACCTCCCGCTCGCGATCCTCATCGGCCTCGCGCTCGGCTTCGCGATGCTCTTCAGCCTCATCGTCGTGAAGGAGCTCTTCATGATCGTGGCGGCGTTCCTCATCGCCTTCACGGCCTTCGAGCTCGCGAGCGCCCTTCGCTCCTCGGGGCGGCGGGTGCCGCGCTGGCCCACGGTGCTCGCCGCCCTCGCGACGGTCCCCGCGGCCTTCTACCTCGGCGACAGCGGCAAGTGGCTCGTGACCGTCGCGGGGATCGCCTTCGTGGTGCTGTGGCGGGTCGCCGAGCTCGCGAGCCCCCGGCAGCGGGGGCCGGCGAAGGAGGTCTGGCTCGACCTCGCGGCAGGCGTCTTCATCCAGGTCTACGTGCCGTTCCTCGCGAGCTACGCCGTGCTGCTCACCGCCCAGGACGGCGGCCAGTGGTGGACGCTCGCGTTCCTCATCCTGGTGATCTCGACCGATACCGGCGCCTACGCGACCGGCCTGACCTTCGGCCGGCATCCGATGGCGCCGCGCATCAGCCCCAAGAAGACCTGGGAGGGCTTCGCCGGCTCGGTCGCCGCAGCGTTCATCGGGGGCATCATCCTCTCGATCTTCATGATCGGCCAGCCGTGGTGGTTCGGCTTCGTGTTCGGCTCGGTGATCGTGCTCACGGCGACGGTCGGCGACCTCACCGAGTCGCTCATCAAGCGCGATCTCGGCATCAAGGACATCAGCACCTGGCTGCCCGGCCACGGCGGCTTCCTCGACCGGATGGACTCGATCGTGCTGAGCTCGGCCGCCGCCTACGTGCTCTACCTGATCTTCGCCTGATCGCACAGCCGCTCCGGCGACGGTCCCGCGGCGCCGATGGGGCAGAATGGTCTGGTGAGTTCAACGTTCCCCCGCACCAGGAAGTCCCGTCGCGGCTATGACATCGACCAGGTCGAGGACTTCCTCGAGGAGGCCAGGCGGGCCTACAACGCCGAGCCGGGCGAGCCCGTCGTGCTCGGCGCCGACACGATCCGGTACACCGCGTTTTCGATGCAGAAGGGCGGGTACTCGCCGACCCACGTCGACGCCGCGCTCGAGCGGCTCGAGGACGCCTTCGCCAGCCGGGAGCGCGAGCGCGTGCGCGGCCAGGTCGGCGACGAGGCATGGTTCAACGAGGCCAGGAAGAACGCCAAGGCCATCATCGACCGGCTGGCGCGTCCCGCCGGACGGCGCTTCCGCCGGGCGGGCATCCTGAGCGACGGATACGACCGCAAGCAGGTGGATGCGTTCGGCGACCGCCTGGGCGGCTATTTCCTCAAGGGCACCCCGATGAGCGTCGACGAGGTGCGGACGATCGCGTTCCGGCCGAGGAAGGGCGGGTACCAGGAGGCCCAGGTGGACTTCTTCCTGGACAGCGTCGTGAGCGTCATGCTCGCGGTGCGCTGAGCGCGGAGAGGCGCGCTTTCCCACTTTCTGGGCTAAAATTCCAACACTGTGGGTAGGCATGCGGATCTCGTTCCGAGCCTGTCGCGGACTACGGGGGCCGGGGCGGTGGATTCCGCGCGCCCGCGGACGTTCCGGTACTCGCTTCCCGTCTTCTCCTTCTGGATCTCCCTGGCGATCGTGCTCGTCACGGTCATCGCTCCCGACTCGACGGCGCACGCCGCGACCGAGCGGGGTCCCGGAGGGGTTCCCGCGGCCGTGACGCAGCAGCTCGTGCTGTCGGGCGAGGCCGGTCCCGCCGTCGTCCGCGACGGCTACCGCGTGACGAAGCGCCCGGTCGCCCCGGCGGCCGGCATTCCCGATCCCGGCTCGGCCAAGGCGATCGCCTGGGAGCTCCTCCTCGAGCGCGGCTGGGACACCGCCCAGTACGACTGCCTCGTCGCCCTCTGGCAGCGCGAGTCGCACTGGAACCACTTCGCGATGAATCCGACGAGCGGCGCCTACGGGATCCCCCAGGCGCTCCCGGGCACGAAGATGGCCTCGGCGGGCGACGACTGGGCGACGAACCCGAGGACTCAGATCGTCTGGGGTCTCGGCTACATCGCCGCCCGCTACGGCACGCCGTGCGGCGCCTGGGAGCACTCGCAGGTCAAGAACTGGTACTAGCGTTCGCCGGTCGCGCACGGAGCCGCCCCCTCCGACTCCCTAAACTGGATTCGTGGATTACGCGGAATACGCGCTCGCGATCGTCATCGGACTGGTCACGGTCGTCGGCGTGGCGGCGTTCTCCAAGAAGCTCGGCGTCGCGGCCCCGCTCATCCTCGTCGTCGTGGGGATCGGGATCAGCTACATCCCCGGCGTCGGCCCGATCGAGCTGGCGCCCGAGGTCATCCTCTCCGGCATCCTGCCGCTCCTGCTCTACGCCGCGGCGATCAACGTCCCCATCGTCGACTTCCGTCGCAACCTCGACAGCATCAGCGGCCTCTCGGTCGTGCTCGTCATCGCGACCTCCTTCGGCACCGGGCTCCTGCTCTGGTGGATACTGCCCGACCTCGACCTCGCGGCGGGCATCGCCCTCGGCGCGATCATCAGCCCGACGGATGCCGTCGCGGCGACCGCGCTCGGCAAGCGGCTCGGGCTCCCCCCTCGCCTCGTGACGATCCTCGAGGGCGAGAGCCTCGTCAACGACGCGACGGCCCTCGTGCTCCTGCGCTCGGCCATCGCCGCAGCTGCCGGGGCGGTGACCCTGTGGGGCGTCGTCGCGGACTTCGCCTGGGCGGTCGTCGCGGCCATCGCGATCGGCCTCGTCGTCGGATTCATCACGGTCTTCGTCCGGTCCAAGCTGCACGACCCGGTCCTGGACACCGCGATTTCCTTCGCCGTGCCGTTCATCGCCTTCATCCCCGCCGAGGAGGCGAACGCGTCCGGGGTCCTCGCCGTCGTCGTGGCCGGGCTGTACGCGGGTGCCAGCAGCGCCCGCCGGTTCACGCCGCAGGCCCGCATCAGCGAGCGATTGAACTGGCACACCCTCAAGTTCGTGCTCGAGAACGGGGTCTTCCTGCTCATGGGGGTGGAGATCTCGTCGATCATCGGTCACGTCGACTCGACCGTGCTCTCCCTCCAGAGCACGATCCTCCTCGGCCTGCTCATGACGGTCGTCGTCATCGTGCTGCGCGGACTGTTCATCGGACCGCTCCTGCTGTACATCCGTCGGCGGGCGAAGCGCCAGGAGAAGCAGAATCTCCGGTTCGGCGAGTCCCTCGAGCGGGTGCAACGGCTCACCTTCGAGAGCGAGCGCCTGGTGCGCAGGACGGATCGACTGACCCGGCTCTACCGTCGGCGGTCGATCGACATCCAGAAGCAGCGCGAGGCGGGCCTCGACTGGCGGGGAGGCGTCATCCTCTCCTGGTCCGGCATGCGCGGGGTCGTCACGCTCGCGGCCGCCCAGACCCTGCCGCGGGATGTGCCCTACGGTCCGCAGCTCATCCTCATCGCCTTCATGGTCGCCATCCTGACGCTTCTCGCCCAGGGCGGAACGCTGCCCTGGCTCATCCGGCTGACCGGCGTGCGGGGAACCGATCGTGCGGCCGATCGCCGGGAGCTCGCCGCGCTGCTGGACGAGATCGCCGCCGCGGGGCTCGCCATTCTCGACAACCCCGAGCTCGAGCTGCCCGGCGAGGCGCGACCGGACGCCGTGGTCATCGACCGGGTCCGCAACGACACGCTGCTCGGTGCCGAGTCCGCCTGGGAGCGCGCGGAGAACGGGGTCGGTGCGGAGGCCCTCGCCGAGTCCCCGCACCAGCAGTACCGGCTTCTGCGCAGGAGGGTCATCGAGGCCGAACGCGCGGCGCTCGTCGCCGCGATGGCCGACGGCGCGTACTCCTCGCGGATCATCACGAGGGCCCAGACCATGCTCGACCTCGAGGAGACCCGTCTCGAGCAGCTCGACAATCCGAGCGGCTCCTGAACGCCTGCCGTCTTCGGCATAGGCTGGTCGCATGCCTCGATCGAACCGCCCGCGCCGCGGCCGTCCGGCGGACGAGCGGCCCGATCCCGGTCTCCACCGGGCGCTCTACGGGACGCTCCGCACCGAGACGAAGCACGACGGCCTGTGGAACGTCCAGCCCGTCTCGGCCGTCTCCGCGGCCAAGATCTACGTCTGCCCGGGGTGCGGGCTCGACATCCAGCCGGGGATCGCCCACATCGTCGCCTGGCGGGCCGACGGCCTCATGGGAGAGGCCGCCGACATCGCCGCCCGGCGGCACTGGCACTCGCACTGCTGGAAGGTGAGCTGAGTCGTGGAGATCCGCTCCGGGGTCGAGCTTCCCGCGCGCCGGGAGGACATCGCGCTTCACACCTCGGACGGGCTCACGCTCGTCGGCGAGCTCTCGCTCCCGCTCGAGCGGGAGCCCGTCGCGACCCTCGTCTGCCTGCACCCGCTGCCGACCGGCGGCGGCTTCATGGACTCGCACGTCATCCGCAAGGCCGCCGCCCGGCTTCCCGCACTCGCCGGCCTCGCGGTCCTGCGATTCAACTTCCGCGGGGTGTCCTCCCCGCGTGGACGCTCGGAGGGGGCGTTCGGGGAGGGGGTCGACGAGCGCCACGATCTCGCCGCAGCCATGGACCTCGTGCGCGAGCGCGCTCTGCCGGCGCCCTGGCTCCTGGGCTGGTCCTTCGGAACCGAGGTCGCCCTCGCCTGGGGGCTCGAGCATCCGATCGTGGGCGCCATCCTGCTCTCGCC
>JBIQHP010000034.1:0-11650 GCA_044508495.1 Clavibacter sp. | reverse complement strand
GCTCAGAGCTCGTTCTGCCTCGGCACGACCACCTGGTTCATGATGATGAGCACCGACGCGGCCACCGGGATGGCGATGAGCGCCCCGAGGATGCCGAGCAGCGTTCCTCCCGCGAGCGCGGCGATGACGACGATGACGCCGGGCACCTTGACCGCGCGGTTCATGATGTTCGGATTGAGCACGTACGCCTCGAGCTGCATGTAGATCGCGTAGTAGATGCCGACGGCGATCGCGGTCGGCACCCCGTCGAAGACGAGGCAGCTGAGCGTGATGAGGATGCTGCCGGACAGCGTTCCCACGAGCGGTACGAGGGAGAACAGGAAGGCGAGGAAGGCGAAGAGGGCCGGGTACTCCGCGCCGACGATCGAGAGGTAGACGAAGCTCAGGATGCCGTTGGCCAGGGCGAGGGTCGCCTGCCCGACGACGTAGCGTCCGACCGAGTCGCTCACCTGCTCGGCGATGTCGGCGAAGCGCGCGCGCTTCGTCGCCGGGACGAGCTGGTAGAGGCCGCGCTTCATGCTGCCGAGCGACGCGACGAAGTAGAGCGTGAGGATGAGCACGATGACGATGCCGAAGGCCCCGCTCGCGATCCCGAGCCCTACCTGCAGCACGCCGCCGCCGATCGAGGTCAGGTTGTTCTTGATGAACTCGAGCGCTCCGCCGATGATCGCCTCGAGGTCGATGTAGGAGGGCAGGTTCTGCTGGAGGTTCGCGACCCAGTTCGTGTCCTGCAACCCGGCGATGAGCGGTGTGAGCCCGGTCACGAGGTTGGAGGTCTGGTCGACGATCACGGGGATGACGGCGAACACGAGCCCGGTGAAGATCGCGAGCACGCCGATGACGACTGTGAGGATGGCGAGCCAGCGCGGGAACCGATGGCGTTCGAGCCAGGAGACGGCCGGGTCGAGGCCCAGCGCGAGGAAGATCGCGGCCCCGATGTAGGTGATGATGGTCGCGAGCGTCCCCACGGCGGCGCCGATCGCGAGTGCGACGAGCACGCCGAGCCCTCCGAAGAGGCCGAGACGGAAAGCGTTCTGGATCTTCACGGTGCCCCTTCGTGACGCCTAGTCGTCCGCGGCGACCTTCTCCGCGTCGTTCAGGACGGTGCGCAGGGTGCCGAAGTACCCGGCGACCGTCTCGCGCTCGATTCTAATCTTGGCGAGGCGTTCTTCGGCCTCGGACACGAGCTTCGTCGTGCGCTTCTCGGCATCCTTGACCATGGCCTTCGCGCGCGCCTCGGCGTTCGCGAGGACCTCGGCGGCCCGCGAGTCGGCCGCGGCGCGGAGCGCCCTGGCCTCGGCCTTGGACTGCGACTCCAGGGTCTCGGCCTCGGCCCGCTTCTCGTCGGCTCGCCTGATCGCCTCGGCAAGCTGCGCACGGGCCTCCTCGAGATACTGCTGATTCTGGGAGACTGCATCCTGGTGCCGGGCAAGGTACTCCTTCTCGGCCTCGTCCCGTCGCGCGGTGAGCTCGACCTCCAGGTCGGCTCTGGCCTGCTCGGTGTCCTTGGCGAGCTTCGCGCGGGTCGCATCCACGTGGGCCGCGAGCTCGGCGCGGGCGTGCTCCTGCTCGTTCGCGAAGTCGGCGCGCAGCTGCTCGAGCTCCCGATCGAGGTCGGTGCGCTGCTTCTCGATGTCGTGGGCGAGGCTCGCCCGTGCCTCGGCGATCTCGGCTTCGGCCTTGGCCCTCGTCTCCTCGGTGGCTCGCGCGAGCTCCGCCCGTGCCGACTTGGTCTCCTGCGCGAGCCTGGCGTGCGCGGCAGCGGTGTCCTGCTTGAGCTTCGCCTGGGCGGCCTCGGTCTCCTCCTCGAACTTCGCCCTGGCCTCGGCGAGCTCCCGCTCGAGCTCGGCCCTCGACTGCTCGGCCTCGGCCGCCAGGCCGACCCTGGTCGCCTCGACCTCGCGCTCGGCGTCGGTGCGCTGCTGCTCGATGTCGCGGGCGAGGTCGCCCCACTGCTTCTCGGTCTCGGCCGTGAACTCCGTGCGGTTCTTCTCGGTGTCCCTCGCGAGGCCCGCGGCCGCCTCGCGTGCCTCGGTCGTCTCGCGCACGGTGACGACCCTGAGCTCGGCGGCCTCGCGTTCGGCCTCGGCCCGGATGGCGGCCGCCTCCCGCTTGGCCGTGGTCCTGGCCTCCGCCGCCTCCGTCGCGGCGGCCCCGCGGATCGCGGCGGCCTCACGGAGCGACTCCTCGCTCGCCGCTTCCACCTGGGCCCGTGAGCGCTCGAGAAGGCCATCCGCCTCCTCCCGCGCTGCGCCGAGGAGCTCACCGGCCTTCTGCTGGGCCTCGGCCACGATGCGCTCCGCCGCCTCCATCGCCTCGACCCGCAGGGCGTTGACCTCGCCCTGCACGGAGTTCCGCAGCTTCTCCGCGTCGATGTCCGCCTGGCTGATGAGCCGCGTCGACTGCTCCTCGGCGACCCTCAGCACGTTCTCGAGCTTGGTGCCGAGCCCGCTGTAGGTGGGACTCCCGGTCTCGTCGAGCTCGGCCTGCAGGTCGGCGACCATGGCACTCAGGCGCTTGACCTCCTTGGCGCTCTCGGCCTTGTCGGTGTTGGCCTTGATGAGCTCGCGGCGCAGATCCTGGATGGCGTTGTCGACCTCTTCGCGGTTGTATCCGCGCATCGCTGTCGCAAAGGCTTCGTCGTCGGTTGCCACGGTTTCTCCCTGGTAGGTGGATGGCCGCACGATCGGGCTTCGGCCAGACAGTGATGAGTTTAGCGGTGCCGCTGGGCGGCGGCCGCTGCCCGATCCGCCATCCGCGTTCAGGCGGCTGAGGAAGCACTCAGACTGCGTGCGCTATCCTTGACTGTCTTTTGGAGGGATGCCCTTGCGGTTCATCGTGGCGATCGTCAGTTTCGTCGTTGCCTTCCTGGCGATCAGCTACGGCATCGCCCAGCGGACGATCCTCGCCGAGCCCGACCACGTCGCGGCGACGACGGAGGTCTCCACGAGCTCCGCCGTGACGGTCATCGACGGCGCCGTCCTCAAGGCGAATGAGGGCAGGCAGAAGATCGAGATCTCCGGATCCGACACGATCTTCGCCGCCTATGGCAGGACGAGCGACGTGCTCGCCTGGATCGGCGACACCTCCTACAACTCGCTCGAGTTCGACCCGGAGACCTCGACGCTTCGCAACGTGCGCGTCGCGGGCCCGGAGTCGACTGTGCCGGATCCGCACGGCTCCGACCTCTGGCTCGCCGAGTACACGAGGGAGAAGGAGCTGACCTTCGTGGTCAATCTCCCCGAGAGCGTCTCGATCATCGTCGTCTCCGACGGGACGAGCCCCGCCCCCGGTCAGATCTCGATCACCTGGCCGGTCGACAACCGCACTCCCTGGTCCGGCCCGCTCATCGTCGGCGGGATGCTGCTGCTTCTCGCCGGCCTCGGCCTCTATCTCTGGGCGCTCTCCCATCTGCGCAAGGCGCGGGGTCCGCGGCGGCGTCCGCCCAAGATGCCGAAACCCCCGAAGCGGCCCCGATACCGGCCCCAGAAGCAGAAGGCGCCCCCCGTCACCCGAGGCAGGCGGGCTGCCGGACGCGTGGGGATGGTCGTGCCCGTGCTGCTCATCGGCTCGCTCGCCCTCTCGGGGTGCACGGCGGAGTCCTGGCCGGAGTTCCTCGGCGGAAGCGTCGCGACGCCGAGCCCGGACCCGATGGTCACTGCGGGGCCGGTCGTCACCGACAAGCCGCCCGTGGTGAGCGTCTCGCAGCTCGAGGCCATCGTCGGGAGGGTCGCCGTGACGGCTCAGCAGGCGGATGTCGCGCGCGACTCCGATCTCATCCAGACCCGGTTCGACGGGCCGGCGCTCGAACTGCGCGAGGCGAACTACGCCATCCGCAGGGTCGACAACAGCTATGCCCAGCTTCCCGCCATCCCGGCGAGCCCGGTCGAGGTGACCCTGCCGCAGCAGAACGACAAGTGGCCGAGGACGGTCTTCACCGTCATCCAGGACCCCGAGGACGCCACCGTGCCGTCCACGGCGCTCATGCTCGTGCAGCAGTCGCCGCGGGAGAACTACAAGGCCGTGTACGCCGTGCAGCTCGAGGCCAGCGCCGGCATGCTGCCCGCCATGGCCGCGGCCGAGGTCGGGACCCAGCGCCTTCAGCCCGACGTCAAGCTCTTCGCGCTCGCGCCGGATCAGCTCGCCGCGGACTACGGAGACGTCATGCTCAAGGGCTCGGCCAGCGAGTTCTTCAAGTTCTTCGACCTCGAGAACGACTCGCTCTACGAGTCGATCGGATTCGACGCGAAGGAGAAGCGGAAGGCGAGCATCCCTGGTATCGCGTCGATGGAGTTCGGCAGTCTGCTCGGCGAGGGCGAGGTGATCCCGATGGTCACCAACGACAACGGAGCGATCGTCGCGGTCTATCTCAACGAGACGGAGACGGTCCGGCCGACGGAGGTGGGTGCGATCATCAACGCGGAAGGCGCCGTCAAGTCGCTCTCCGGTGTGAGCTCGTCCACCAAGGGAACGATCGCGACCTACGGCGATCAGCTGCTGTTCTACCTCCCGCCCTCGACGAGCAACCGGAAGATCCAGCTCATCGGCTGGGCATCCGGGCTCATCGCCGCAAGGGAGTATTCGTGAGCGACATCCCGCCCGCCAGCCTGAGGGGGGCGATCGATCTCTCGCCGCTCGTGAGGAAGGCGCCGGGACCGGCCGCCTCGATCTCGCCGTCCGGCGGCGTCGACGTCCCCTCCCTCGCGATCGACACCGACGACGCCGGTTTCGGCCAGCTCCTCGAGCTCTCCCGCACCGTCCCGATCATCGTCGAGCTCCATGCGGGGAACGCCTCGGCCATCCTCGAGCGCGTCATCCGCGGTTACGCGGGCCGGCTCGTGCTCGCCCGGGTGGACGCGACCGCGAACCCGCAGCTCGTGCAGGCGTTCCAGGTGGTCGCGGCGCCGACCGTCGCCGCCGTCATCGGAGGTCGGCCGCTCGCGCTCTACGAGGGCGAGCTCCCGGAGGCCGAGGCCGGTGCCGTCTTCGATCAGGTTCTCGCCGCCGCCGCGCAGAACGGCGTCGCGGGGGTCGCGAAGGCGGCCGACGCCGATCCGGATGCCGCTGCGCCCGATGGCGGGGCGGAGCCGGTCGAGGCTCCGCTGCCCCCGCATCACCAGGAGGCCTTCGACGCGATCGAGCGGGGGGACTTCGCCGCCGCGATCAAGGAGTACCGCACGGCGATCGCCCAGGACCCCCGGGACCATGCCGCCGTCGCGGGACTCGCGCAAGTCTCCCTGCTCGAGCGGCTCGCCGGGAAGGACGCCGCCGAGATCCGTTCCGCGGCTGCGGCCGTGCCCGACGACCTCGAGGCGCAGCTCGCCGTCGCCGACCTCGACCTCTCGGGAGGGCATCTCGACGATGCCTTCGGCCGGCTCCTCGACCTGTTCCCCGGTCTCGACCAGGACGGCAGGGACGCCGTGCGCGCGCGCCTGCTCTCCTACTTCGAGATCGCCGGCGTCGACGACCCGCGCGTCGTGGCGGCCCGTCGCCGGCTGACCTCGCTGCTCTACTGAGAGAAGCGGGCTTTCCCGCTCGCCCGGGGCAGCTCAGTCGCCTGTGGGCGACCGCCCGGTCTCGGCGTGGATTGCCGGCGTGGATTGTCGGTGGCGGGGTGTTGGCTTCGAGTATGGAGAGCATCCGGGACATCGAGGCGTCGCTCGCGGTCGAAGGTGTGCTTCTGCAGGATGTCGAGCCTGATCTCGAGGCCGAGTTCGACGCTCTGGTGGAGGGGTGGATCGCCGACCAGGACCGCTTCGAAGGCCCGTATTCGGAGGCTCAGGACTGTCTGGATGCGCTGCTGGAGGCGCGTGCGGTGATGGCGTCGATGCAGGCGCAGGAGCAGCGTTGTCTGGCCCGGCTGGAGGCGATCGCCCTGGAGTCGGCGGGGGAGGGCGCGACCGGCACCGCGAAGGAGCTCGCCTGGCGGTCGATGGTGGCGGAGGTCGCGGTGGCGACCCGGCAGGCCGATCGGACCGTGCAGACGGCGATGGGGAGGGCCTCAGCGCTCGTGTCATCGCTACCGGCCACGCTTGCGGCGTTGGAGACCGGGCAGATCTCATTGAGTCATGCCAGGGTGATCCTGGAGCACGCGGACGGCATCGAGGCGGATGCTCTTCGCGAGTATGAGCACATCACCGTGGTCCGAGCGGAGGCCACGACCCCCGGGAAGCTCGCGAGTACGGCGAAGGTCGCGGCGGCGAGGTTGCGGGCGGGCTCGCTCGAGGAGCGTCACGCGAGGGCCCGCGAGGGGCGGTCGGTGAGCATCCGGGACCTGGCTGAGGGGATGTCGGAGCTGGTCCAGCTGCTGCCGACGGTGTATGCGGCGGCGGTCTTCGACCGGCTGACCCGCCAGGCCAAGGCGATTGCCGCGACCGGGGATTCACGCACGCGGGATCAGCTGCGCGCGGATCTGATGACTGATCTGCTGCTGACCGGGGAGCCGGCCCGTGGTGAGGGCGCACCGCATACCGCGGCGGAAGGGATCCGGGCCGAGGTGGCCATCGTGATCCCGGCGCTGACCCTGCTGGGGCACGGTGACGAGCCGGCGACTCTGCTGGGTCGTGGTCCGATCGACCTGGACACGGCCTGCCGGCTCGCCTCCCTGGTACCCGAGCTCGTGCGGGTGCTCACGCATCCGGTCACCGGAATGGCGATCACCGCGGACACCTACCGGCCGACGGCGGGTCTGCGCCGGTACCTGGAGCATCGGGACAGGCATTGCCAGTTCCCGGTCTGCAACCGGGACGCCCGCTATGGGGACCTCGACCATACGGTCCCCTGGGAGCAAGGCGGGAGGACGGTGCCGGAGAATCTGGCGGTGATGTGCCGCGGGCATCACACTCTCAAACACCACAGTGCCTGGAAGGTCAAACAAGTGAGCCCGGGCATCCTGGAGTGGACGAGCCCGCTGGGACACGTCATCCGAAGCGACGGGACACGCGATGCCGGCCCGCCCGGGCCACGATTCGTCGAAGCACCGAACGATCCCGACGAGGGCGAACCCCCGCCGTTCTGAGCCGGATGGTGCTCGTCGGTTCGGACGGGTCAGGCCCGATGCGTCCTGGGCGCGAGCCAGAGCGAGGCGAGAGGCGGGAGGGTGAGCTCGGCGGAGGCGGGTCGGCCGCCGTGGGCCTCCGGCGTCGCGAGGATGATCCCGAGGTTCCCGACTCCGGAGCCGCCGAACTCCACGGCATCCGTGTTGAGGAGCTCGACCCACTCGCCGGCGGAAGGAAGGCCGATCCGGTACGGCCCCACCGGGTTGCCGGAGAAGTTCACGATCACGGCGACCGGGTCTCCCGCGGTCGACCACCGAAGGAAGGCGATCGTGTTGTTCGCGGCGTCGTCGCCGACGAGCCACTCGAAGCCCCCCGGGTCGTGATCCCGCTGCCAGAGCGCGGGCTCGGCGCGGTAGACCCGGTTGAGCTGGGCGACGAGGGCCTGCAGCGCGCGGTGCACCGGCTGGTCGAGGATCCACCAGTCCAGCCCGCGCTCCTCGCTCCACTCCGAGGGCTGGCCGAACTCCTGGCCCATGAAGAGCAGCTGCTTGCCCGGATGCGCCCACTGCCAGGCGAGGTACGCCCGCACGTTCGCGAGCTTCTGCCACTGGTCGCCCGGCATCTTGTGCAGGAGCGAGCCCTTGCCGTGCACGACCTCGTCGTGGCTGATCGGCAGCAGGAAGTTCTCGCTGTAGGCGTAGACCATGCTGAAGGTCAGCTCGCCATGGTGGTGCGAGCGGTACAGGGGATCGACGGCGACGTACTGGAGGCTGTCGTGCATCCAGCCCATGTTCCACTTGAGCCCGAAACCGAGTCCTCCGGCGTCGGTCGGCGCGGTGACGCCGGGGAACGCCGTCGACTCCTCGGCGATCATGACGATGCCGGGGTTGCGCTTGTAGGCGGTCGCATTGACCTCCTTGAGAAGGTCGATGGCCTCGAGGTTCTCCCGGCCGCCGAGTCGATTGGGCGTCCACTCGCCGTCCTTGCGCGAGTAGTCGAGGTAGAGCATCGAGGCGACGGCGTCGACGCGCAGACCGTCGATGTGGAACTCCTCGAGCCAGTACAGGGCGTTCGCGACGAGGAAGTTGCGCACCTGCGACCGCCCGAAGTCGAACACGAGCGTCCCCCAGTCCGGCTGCTCGCCGCGACTCGGGTCGCCGTGCTCGTAGAGCGGCTCGCCGTCGAAGCGGGCGAGCGCCCACTCGTCCCGGGGGAAATGGGCGGGCACCCAGTCCATGACGACACCGATGCCCGCCGCGTGCAGGCTGTCGACGAGGTGGCGGAAGTCGTCCGGATGCCCGAAGCGGCTCGTTGGGGCGAAGTACCCGGTCACCT
Source organism: Clavibacter sp. (assembly GCA_044508495.1). Classification (GTDB taxonomy): domain Bacteria; phylum Actinomycetota; class Actinomycetes; order Actinomycetales; family Microbacteriaceae; genus Terrimesophilobacter. The sequence continues at coordinate 3,317 of JBIQHP010000034.1, read as the reverse complement.
GGTAGCCCCAGGAGCCGCCGTAGGGATGCTCGGCGAGCGGGAGGAACTCGACGTGCGTGTAGCCGAGATCCACGACGTAGTCGACGAGCTCGGTCGCGAGCTCGCGGTAGCCGAGCCCCGGCCGCCACGAGCCGAGGTGCACCTCGTACACGCTCATCGGCTCCTCGAGCGGGTTCCGGCTCGCACGCGCGTCGAGCCATCCGGCATCCGCCCACTCGTAGCGGGATTCGCCGACCTTCGAGGCGGTCGCCGGGGGCACCTCCGTGTACCGGGCCATCGGATCGGCGCGGAGCGCCCAGACACCGGCGGACGTGAGCAGCTCGAACTTGTAGGCGGTGCCGGGGCCGACTCCGGGAATGAAGAGCTCCCAGACGCCGTTGCCGTCGAGGCGGCGCATGGCGTGCCCGGCGCCGTCCCAGCCGTTGAAGTCGCCGACCACCCTCGCGGCACCCGCGTGGGGAGCCCAGACCGAGAACGAGGTCCCCGGGATGCCCTCATGCGGGCGATGGTGCGCGCCGAGCACGTGCCACAGCTGCTCGTGCCGGCCCTCGCCGAAGAGGTAGAGGTCGACCTCGCCGACCGAGGGCACGAAGCGGTAGGGGTCGTCGGCGGTCCAGTCGGGGCCGGACTCGTAGGTCGTCTCGAGGGTGTAGGCTTGCCCGGCACCCCTGGCCCTGCCCTGCCAGACGCCCTCGCCGACATGCTTCAGCGGGATGCGCGTTCCGCTGGAGCGGATGGCGGTGACGGTCTTCGCGAGCGGGCGAAGGGCCCGTACCACCCAGCCGCCCCCTTCGAGCGCGTGCTGTCCGAGCACGGAATGCGGCTGCGCGTGGCGTCCGGCAGCGATGGCCGTGAGCTCGTCCGGAGACGGGATCGGCAGGGCGGCGGCAGAGGCCATCAGCGGGCCTTCGGCCGTTCCACCCGCAGGATGTGCACGGGCTCGGTGAACGCGTCGAGCCGCACGTAGTTGTCGCGGCCCCACTCGAAGCGCTGCCTCGTGAGAAGGTCGGTCACCTCGAAGCGCGCATCCGGCCCGGCCCCGGCCAGCTCCGGGCCGAGTCGCGCGAGGTCGAGATGCACGGTCGCCTCCCGCACCGAGTGGGGGTCGACGTTGACGACGACGATGACGGTGTCGCTCGTGCCGGTGTCCGTGAACGCACCGTCGAGGTGCTTGCTGTAGACGAGGATGGAGTCGTCGTCGCTCCAGTGCACCTCGAGGTTCCTGAGCTGCCGGAGCGCGGGGTGCTCGGAGCGGATGCGGTTGAGCTCGCGGAGGTACGGCGCGATCGAGGTGCCGCTCTTCTCGGCCTTCGCCCAGTCCCGCGGCCGGTACTGGTACTTCTCGTTGTCGAGGTTCTCCTCGGAGCCCGGTCGCGCCACGTTCTCGATGAGCTCGTAGCCCGAGTAGACCCCCCAGCTCGGGCTCGCGGTCGCGGCGATCGCCGCGCGGATCTTGTAGGCGGGAACCCCGCCGAACTGCAGGTACTCGGTGAGGATGTCCGGGGTGTTGACGAAGAGGTTGGGCCTCAGGTAGTCGCTCGATCCATGCGAGAGCTCGAGGAGGTAGTCCGCGAGCTCGTTCTTCGTGTTGCGCCAGGTGAAGTAGGTGTACGACTGCTGGAAGCCGATCTCGGCGAGCGCGCGCAGGGGGGCGGGGCGGGTGAACGCCTCGGCGAGGAAGACGACCTCCGGATGCTCGCTCCTGACCTCGCGCAGCAGCCACTCCCAGAAGCGCAGTGGCTTGGTGTGCGGGTTGTCGACGCGGAAGATGCGGATGCCGAGGTCGATCCAGTGCTCCACGACGCGCAGGACCTCCTCGCGCAGGCCCTCCTCGTCGTTGTCGAAGTCGAGCGGGTAGATGTCCTGGTACTTCTTGGGCGGGTTCTCGGCGTAGGCGATGCTGCCGTCGACGCGCGTCGTGAACCACTCCGGATGCTCGGTCACCCAGGGGTGGTCGGGGGAGCACTGCAGCGCGAGGTCGAGGGCGACCTCGAGGCCGTTCGCCTTCGCTGCCGCGAGGAAGGCCGTGAAGTCCGCCTCGGCTCCCAGGTCCGGATGGATGGCGTCGTGCCCGCCGTCCGCCGAGCCGATCGCCCAGGGTGAGCCCGGGTCGTTCGGCCCCGCCGTGAGCGCGTTGTTCGGCCCCTTGCGAAAGCTCGTCCCGATGGGGTGGATGGGCGGCAGGTAGACGACGTCGAAGCCCATGGCGGCGATCGCGGGGAGCCGGCGCGAGGCGGTCGCGAAGGTTCCGCTCCTCCAGCTGCCGTCGCGACTTCGCTTCGCCCCCTCGGACCGGGGGAAGAACTCGTACCAGCTCCCGACGCCCGCGCGGGCGCGCTCGACCCGGACGGTCAGGGCCTCGCTCGTCGTCTCGGTCGAGGTCAGCGGATGCGCGTCGAGCTCGGCGGCGAGCTTCGCGTCGGCGGCCGCGGCGAACCGGTCGGCCGGAGTGATCGCGGTGTCGGCGAGGATCTGGAACGCCGCGGCGACGACCGTGCTGTCCGGTCTCTCGTTCGCCGCCCGATGGAGGAGCACGGCGCCCGTGGCGAGCATGAGCTGGGCATCGATCCCCGCGGGGACCTTGACCTCGGCGGCGTGGAGCCAGGTCGCCCAGTCGTCCGTCCAGGCGCGGACGCGGAAGCTCCAGTCGCCGAGCTCGTCGAGCCGGGCCACGGCCTCCCAGAGGTCGGTTCCTTCGCCGGCCGGCCGCATCCGGTGGGTCAACAGGGCGCCGGACGGGCCAGTCAGGAGGAGCTCCGCCCCGAGCGCGTCGTGACCGTCCTTGAACAGCGTCGCCCGGAAGGGGACGACCTCTCCCGCCCAGGCCTTGGCCGGACGCCGGCCGTCGGGTTGACGCGGTGACTCGAGACGGAGGGGTATCCGCCCGGTGATCGGCTGATCCACAGCGGGCTGGTGCGCGGGGCTCACACTCCGACCGTAGCGAACCCGGCCCGGAAACGGGCCGGTATCCGGGGGAATTGTCGCGCCGCTGCCCCCCGACGTGGTGTGACCTCTTTTGGGTGGGGTACAGGCATTGTCCGCCATTATGCCGACAGGTTACAGTTCCTGACGGGGGATTCACCCGGGTCGAGTGGAGCACTACCACTCGGACCCGATTCCTTGACCGAAGCGGACGGCTACCCGGCCGGCCGTGAGCACCGAACAACCCGCGACCCGAAAGCGGGCCTCCAGCGCGGCTGGATGCTGTACGCGCGGGTCCTGACTCGAACAGGACACACCATGAACAAGCTCACCAAGGCAGCAATTGCCGGCGCAGCCGGAATTGCGCTTCTTCTCGGCGGCGCGGGTTCGCTCGC
>JBIQHP010000033.1:0-21413 GCA_044508495.1 Clavibacter sp. | reverse complement strand
CCGAGCGAGCTCAACGACCGGTTCCGCCGCACCTGGCAGAGCGGCATCGACCCGCTGGGCGGCCGCGGCAAGTTCGCGGTCGAGAGCTATCTCGACTTCCACGGCAACAAGTTCACCCGGCGGTTCGACGCGAACAGCTACCTCGTCCTCGCGGCGGCGATGAGCTCCCACGACATCGGCCGGGGAAGGGGCGGAGCCGCCGCCGCGCTCGCGCGCGTGACGGCCAGGAGCCTCGTGCTCGGGGTCGACAGCGACCGGCTCTTCCCGGTCGCCGCGCAGCAGCAGATCGCGGCGCAGCTGGGCAACAGCATCCACGGCGAGGAGGCCTTGGTCATCGCCTCGGCCTTCGGGCACGACGCCTTCCTCATCGAGGAGGAGCTCGTCGGCCCCCCGCTCTCGGGGCTTCTCGGATCCTGAGTCCGGCTCCCGCAGGAGAGAGTTGCTCGACTTCGGTATACTGGTTCGGAGCCACCCGGACACCCAGTGCCCTGGCTGAACCCGGGACCGGTATCCGGGGGAGACAGCATGGTGAAGGCGACCGATCGGCGGGACGCCACGCGCTCCGTCGAGGTTGCGATCGTCGACGACTTCGCACTCGTCGTCGACGGCCTCGTCGCCCGCCTCGCCGACTCGAGCATCGGGATCGACGTGGTGATCGAGGCGAGGACCTGGGGCGAGCTCGTGGACCATCCCCGCTTCCCCGCCGCCGTCACCGTGCTGGACCTCAATCTCAACGACTCGATCCCGGTTCGCGCGAAGATCGGCGCACTGCGCGCCGCCGGCAGCGAGGTCGTCGTCATCAGCCGGCACTCCGACGCGGCGACCGTGCTGAGGACGCTGGACGCCGGGGCGCTCGGCTACGTCCCCAAGACGGACGGCGCCGCCGAGCTCGTGAGCGCGATCAAGGCCGCCGCGGAGGGCCGCCGCCACCTCGCCCCGGCTCTCGCCGCGGCGATCGAGCGGGTGCGGATTCCCGCCGACCCCGCGCTCGGCGAGCGGGAGCACGAGGCCATCGCGCTGTACGCGACCGGCCGGAGCATCCGGGAGGTCGCCACCGCGATGACGACCACCGAGGAGACGGTCAAGTCCTACATCAAGCGGGCGAGGCGGAAGTACCGCGAGGTGGGCGTCGAGCTCGGAACGAGGTCGCTCCTGCGCAGCCACGCCATCCGCGAGGGCTGGATCGACCTCGACTAGACCGGGGTGACTACACTGTCGGCATGCCGCAGCGAGCAGCGCGAGTCGCCGGGGTGGCCGGACTCGTCCTCATCGGGATCCTGCTCTCCGGATGCGTCGCGCCCGAGGAGCCTCCCGCGCCCGGCGACCGGCTCCCGCCGGGCATCGGGGTCGACCTCTACCAGAGCAGGATCGACTACGCCGAGCACAAGTTCGAGATCGCGGTGGCCAACGGCGCCGACCTGCCGTTCGAGGTGCTCTCGGCGGCCTTCTCCTCGCCGACCTTCCACCCGGCCGTCGAGTACGCACGGGCGCCGACGACGGTGCGTCCGGGGACCACGACCGATCTGCGCATCCTCCTCCCGCCCGCCGACTGCGGTGCTGCGCCGGGCGCCCCGGTCGTGACGCTCCGCTACTCCTTCGACGGCGCCGTGGGCGAGGCGAGGATCAGCCCCCTCGACCGGATGGGACAGCTCTCGATGGTCGCGGCCGAGGACTGCCGGGACGAGGTCGTCGCCGAGGTCGCCTCGATCGCGGCGGCCCCGGAGTTCACGCCGACCACGATCGACGGGCGGCCGGCCGCCCTCCTCGACTTCGTGGCGGCCCCCACCGGCCGCGGCGGGACGCTCACGATCGACAACGTCCGCGGAAGCCCGCTCCTGAGCCTGCGCGACCCGGAGAGCGGCGTCGTCGGCGAGACCGTCCCGCTCGGCCTCGACGTCGGCGCGGCGACCGAGCCGGTCGCCTTCACGCTCATCCTGGTCCCCGCGCGATGCGACCCCCACGTCGTGCTCGAGGACAAGCGAGGAACCTTCTTCACCTTCACGGTCACGACCCGTCAGGACACCGGCGTCGTCTACATCGGGGTGGACGACGCGGTGCGCGCCGCGCTCTACGACTTCGTCGCCGCCTCCTGCGACTGGCCCTGATGAGTGTCGTACCCCCACTTCTGGGTACAGGCGTGTGACGATAGCTGGCGTGGAACTCATCGCCAAGGAACGCGATCGGCTGCTGCACAGGGCGACCCGTTTCTCGGGCATCTCGCTCAGCGTCGTCGCGTTCCTGGGGCTGAGCGTTCCCGGCGTCGTGGACCTCACGAGCCTCTTCGCCGCGCTCCTGCTCGGCCTGCTCCTCGTCTTCTGCCTCTTCCGGCTCGGGAGCGACCACTCCATCCTGTGGGTCCTGCTCGGGCTCGCGGCCGGCCTCGGGGTCCTCACGATCGTCCAGCTCCCCTTCGGCGCGCCGGAGGAGAGCGCCATGGCGACCGCGCTCACCCCCCTCGCCGGCGGAGCCCTCGCCTCCTTCGCCCTCGTGCTCACCGATCGCGCCGTGCGCGTCCTCGTCCTCGTCGTCGCCTTCGCCGCGACCATGGGGCTCGTGGTGCTCGCGGCCGGCGGCGACCCCCTCAGCTATCCGGTCGGCGCCGTCGCGCTGGCCTGGGTCGTCTTCGCCTTCGCCGGAGTCTGGGTGTCCTCGAGCGTCCCGCGAGCGGCCCGCCGCATCTACAGCATCGGCCGAGCCCACCGCGCCGAGCGGCAGGCCAGCGAGATCGAGGCCCAGCGGCGTCAGGGTGCGCGCCTGCTGCACGACACCGTGCTCGCCACGCTGACCCTTCTCGCCCACTCGGGGGTGGGCGTGACGGCCGAGGCGCTGCGCGCGCAGGCCGGGGACGACGCCCAGCTCCTGCGCCAGCTCAGGCTCGGGGCCGGAGCGATCCCGGAGGAGCCGCCCCCGACGACCGGAGCGGTCAGGACCGCGCCGGCGGTCCCCATGACGGAGGACGCCATCCTCGGGACGACGCTCGAGTCGGTCAAGCAGCGCTTCGGCCGGATCGGCCTCGAGGTGAGCTGGCACGGGACTGGCCAGGTGCTGCTTCCGAGCGACGTGCTCGACGCGTTCCTCCTCGCCCTCGCCGAGTGCCTGGAGAACGTCAGGAGGCATGCCGGCGTGACCGAGGCCCACGTCACCATCACCGACGACGCGACGACGGTCCGGGCCATGGTGACCGACTCGGGGGTCGGGTTCGACGTCAAGGACATCGACTCGGCGCGCCTCGGCCTCAAGGACTCGGTCATCGCCAGGCTCGGGGAGGTCGGCGGCACGGCCCGGCTCTTCTCGGCACCGGGCTCGGGGACGACCGTCGTGCTGGAGGTGCCGAAGTGAGCGGCTACGCGCGTCCCGAGGAGAACACGCTCGGCGTCGTCATCGGCAAGCGCGGCCGGCCCAAGCCCTCGGCGGGCTCCCCCGCCGCCCGGGCCCTGCGTCAGGCGAGCGCCGGCGGGGCGAGCCTCGGAACCGGCTACCTCGGCATCGGCGGCGTCATCATCGCCGGCGTGGCCGCGATCTTCGGGGTCGCGATGTTCCTGTCCAACCTCGCGCACTACCCCAACCCGCTCCCGATCGCCTTCGCCTGGCTCGCCTACTGCCTCACCCTCGTCTCCGTCGGCGTCACCATCACGATCCTCGGGGAGCGGATGCCGAACTGGCTCTTCGCCGTGCTCCTCGCGAGCCTCGCGATCGTGATCACCCTCGACTTCCTCGCCATCTGGCCGCTCGGCGACATCGGGACGAGCGCGACGGCGTCCGTCGCCGCGAGCTACGGGCTGCTCCTGGCCGTGACCCTGAGGCGCACGATCGAGATCCTCGTCGCGACCGGGCTCGTGACCGCCGCCTTCGTGGTCGCGATCCTCGTCACGACTCCGCTCACCGCGGCGACCCTGCCCGCCCAGATCGTCATGCTCGGGACGGTCGCCCTGCCCCCGGTGTTCGCGGTCTGGCTCGTCGTGCAGTTCCGGCGGATCGTGCAGCTCGAGCTCGACCGCGTGCTCGTGCAGAGCACTGTCTCGGCGCCGCGGTTCGCGGTCGGCATGCTCGCTTCCGAGGAGCTCGCCCGGCTCGACCTCGCCGCCGAGGAGCTCTTCGACTCGGTGTCGAGCGGGCGCAGCAAGCTCCCCCTCGATCCGAAGACCGCCTCGATCGCCGCCTCGCTCGCCACCGAGCTGCGGCTGCACCTCATCGAGGGCAGGCGCGAGACCTGGCTCTACCACGCCATCACCGAGTCCGAGCAGCTCGGGAAGTCGGTCACCCTCACCGACGTCGGGAGCCTCGCCGGCCTTCTCGATCCCCAGCAGCGCGACGGGCTGCTCTCGGCCGTGTGGCTGCTCGTGAGCGACAAGTCCAAGGAGAAGCCGACGGTCCAGCTCATCCTGGGCCCGGTCGCGGCCCCCGAAGCCGGGACGGAGGAGACCTCGGTCTCGGTGCCGATCGTCATCACGACGACGGGGGTCTCCCGCAATCGCGTCGATCCGGCGACCTGGGGATCGATCGCGCGCGTGGGCACCTTCACGAACTCGACCGAGAACTCGAGCCTGCGCGTCGAGATCGATTGCGTGGTCGCGAACCCCGCGGACCAATACCATGCTGAACAGGCAGCACACAGATAGCTGCATGGCAGGCAGTGATGTGACAGACAGTGGCATGACAGATAGGGGCATGATCGTGACAATCGAGGACCGACCCATCCGGCTTGCGCTCGTCGACGACCACCGGATGCTGCTCGGGGCGCTCACCGAGTGGATCCGAGGCGCCGCGACCGACATCTCCATGGTCGCGGCGGTCACGACCTGGCCGGAACTGCTCACCCATCCGGAGTTCCCGGTCGACGTGGTCCTGCTCGACCTCGACCTCAGGGACAACCTCCCGATCTCGCTCAAGATCTCGACTCTCAAGACGACGGGCGTCAAGACCGTGCTCATGAGCACCTACTCGGAGCCGAACGTCGTCCGCGAGGCGCTCGGCGCCGGCGCCCTCGGCTACCTCGTCAAGAGCGAGGATGCCGCGATGATCGTCGAGGCGATCCGTGCGGCCTACAAGGGCGAGTCGTTCATCTCGGCCGAGCTCGACCTCGCACTCAACGCGAGCGATGTCGGCGGCGCGCCGAAGCTGAGCGCCCAGGAGCGCCGGGTCATGGCGCTCTACGGCGGCGGAGAGCCGGTCAAGGCCGTCGCATTCCAGCTCGGAATCTCCGAGGAGACGGCGAAGTCCTACCTCAAGCGCATCCGGGAGAAGTACCGCGTGGCCGGGATCGACGTCGGGACGAAGGTGGCGCTCCGCAAGCGGGCGATCCAGGACGGCATCCTGCTCCAGTCGGACGAGTCGGGGGCGATGTAGCGGCCAGCCCCGGCTCGGTTCCGCACCGGGCTCAGTCGTACACCAGCTCGGGCCGGGCGGTGTTCCACAGCGCGTGCACGGCCCAGCCCAGCAGCACGAAGACGAGGACGTTGCGCGCGGTGAGCACGGCGAGCATGAGAGGGTGCAGGCCCAGGAGCCAGCCGTAGAGGTACGGGTAGATCGCCTGGGTGAGCGCGGCGACGACACCGCTCACGACCGCCGGGACGGCGAACCACCACCTCCCGCCCTCCGGGCTGCGCGTCGAGAGCCCGAGGATCACGGGGACGGCGAGCCATCCGATGAACTGGGGGGATCCGACCTTGTTGAAGGCGATGAGGCAGGCGACGAGGGCGAGGGCGAGCGCGGCGAGCACGACCCTCGGCTCGGCTCCCCTGCGCACGGCGAGGATGCCCACGAGCACGACGGCGATGACCGCGAGGGCCAGGAGCGGCGTCATGAGGGCGCTCGTGATGCCGACCCCGTCGCCGGTGACCTGCCAGGTGAGGATGTGCTGGTCGTAGTAGACGATGGTGCCGGGATCCCGCGCGAAGGCGCGCCAGAGCCAGATCGTGCTCACCGGCGCCTCGACCTGGAGGCCGCGGCCCGTCTGCTGCGTCACGAAGCTCAGGACGTTCGCACCGCTTCCGACGGCCAGGGCCCCGGCGAGCACGAGCAGGCCCACCACGAGCGCGACGCCGAGGATGCGCACGCGGTCCCGGAGCGCGACCACCATGGCGACGACGATCGCCGCCGGCCACACCTTGATCCAGGCGGCGATCGAGAGGATGACCGTCGCGAGCCAGGGCCGGGAGGCCACGACCGAGACCGCCACGATCCCGAGGGCGATCGTCACGGTGTCGATGCGCCCGAGGGCGATCGGCCCGAGGAGCACGAGGAACCCGATCCACCACCACGCCGCGGCGGCCCGGCGAGCCGCCCGGCGCCATCCGATGACGCTCGCGAAGGCGACGGCGTCGAGGACCGTCATGAGGCTGAGCCAGGTGCTCGCGTAGAGGCCGGGACCGAAGGCCTCCGCGGCGAGCATGGGGAAGATCGCGAGCACCGGATACACCCAGGCGCTGTCGATGCCGACCCAGAAGCCGCCGAGGAGCACCTGATCCGACCAGAACTTGTAGACGATCGTCACGTCGCCAAGCGGAAGCCCCGAGCCGTAGAGGTTGAGGAGGCCGAGCCAGAGGTGCACGAGGATGAACGCCGACCACAGGGCGACCGGGTTCCTGCCGATTGTCCTCATCACGGTTCAGGCTATCCGACGGCGGGATGCGCGGCGATCAGAGCGCGGCGATCGCGGCGGGCAGCGCGGCGTTGAGCCCGAGCACCGTGAACGGGCCGCCGGCTCCCGCCCGTGCGCCGGCGAGCCCGTGGAGGAGCACGGCCGTCGCGGCGAGCTGCGCCAGGACGGCGTCGTCCTCGGCGATCTCCCTGGCGTGCGTCGCGAGAAGCGCCCCGAGGATGCCCGCGAGCGCATCGCCCGTGCCGGCGGTCGCGAGCCAGGTCGTGGGGGCCTCGACGCGGTAGTCGCCGCCCGGCCCCGCGATCCAGGTCGTGTGCCCCTTGAGCACGACCGTCGTGTCGAGGCTGCGGGCGGCGCGCCCGGCCCAGTTCTCGGGCTCCGCGGCGACCTCGGCGACGTCGGCCCCGAGAACCCTGGCGAGCTCGGAGTAGTGGGGCGTCAGGACGGTCGGCCCGGCCGCATCGCCGGAGAGGGCGAGAGCCCCGGCATCCAGCACGAGCGGATGCCCCGACTCGAGCGCCGTCCACAGGCGCGCGGACACGAGGGTGTCGCCGACGGCCTCGTCCATCCCCGAGCCGAGGAGCCAGGCCTGCACGCGCCCGTCGACCGTGACCGCCTCCGGACGCTGCCCGAGCACGAGGGGCGCCGCGCGCTGAGGCCCCAGGTAGCGCACCATCCCGACGCCCGTGTGCAGCGCCGCGTCCACGCCGAGCACCGCGGCACCCGGGTAGTCGGCCGACCCGGTCACGACCCCGAGCACGCCGCGAGTGTACTTGTCGTCCCATTCCCGGGGCACCGCGATCCACTCTCGGGCCTGCTCCGCGGTCCATTCCGTGTACCCGGTCATGCCACCACGATAGTTCGCTCAGCCGCGATGACGGCGGGTGGCGTCCTGGACCTCGCCCACGAGCTCCTCGATGATGTCCTCGAGGAACAGCACGCCGCGCGCGGCGCCGTGCTCGTCGAACACGCGCGCGAGGTGCACCCCCGAGCGCCGCATGGCCGCGAGGGCGTCCTCGAGGTCGGCGTCCTGGAAGATCGAGATGAGCCGCCGGATGCGCTTGGGCGGCACGGGCTGGGAGAACTCATCGGTCTCCTCGAGGTCGAGCACGTCCTTGAGGTGCAGGTAGCCGGTCGGATCCCCCTCGCCGTCGAGCAGCACGTACCGCGAGAAGCCGTGCTGGGCGACGGCGCGCTCGACCTGCTCGGGCGTCGTCCCCTCGGGAAGGCTCACGAGCTGGCTCATCCCCACGGCGATGTCGCGCACCTTCTTGGCGCTGAACTCGAAGGCCGCCGTGAGCGCGCCGCTGTCGTCCCTGAGCACCCCCTCGCGCCGCGACTGGGCCACGATGTTGGCGACCTCGTCGATCGTGAAGGCGCTGTTGGCCTCGCTCCTCGGCTCGACCCCGAACATCCGCAGCACGCCGTTGGCCGTCGCGTTGAGGGCGACGATGACCGGGCGGAAGACCTTCGACACCCACACGAGCGGCGGTGCGAGCAGGAGCGCGGCGCGGTCCGGAACCGAGAAGGACAGGTTCTTCGGCACCATCTCCCCGAGCACGACGTGCAGGAAGGAGACGAGCACGAGCGCGATCGCGAAGGCCACCCCGGCGATGACCGGCTCCGGCCAGCCGGTGAGCCCGAGCGGGGACTCCAGCAGGTGATGGATGGCCGGCTCCGAGACGCCCAGGATGAGCAGCGAGCACACCGTGATGCCGAGCTGGCTCGTCGCGAGCATGAGGGTCGCGTTCTCCATCGCGTAGAGCGTCGTCCGCGCCGCGCGGCTCCCGGCATCCGCCCTCGGCTCGATCTGGGAGCGGCGCGCCGAGATGACCGCGAACTCCGCGGCCACGAAGAAGGCGTTGACGACGAGCAGGATGCCCAGCCAGGCGATGCCCCACCAGTCGGTCATGCCTCCTCACCGTCCCCCGCCGGGTTCGGGGTGAAGCGGATGCGGTCGATGCGGCGCCCGTCGAGCCGGTCGACCCGGAAGACCCCGGCCGGCACGGCGACGGTGTCGCCGACGACGGGGAGCCGGCCGAGCTCGCTCATGACGAAGCCGGCGACGGTCTCGTAGGGGCCGTCCTCCGGCACCGCGACGCCGGCCCGGTCGAGGAGCTCGTCGGGGCGGAGCATGCCGGGGAAGGTCACCCAGTCGCGGGAGCGCACGATCCCGGCGCGCGTGCGGTCGTGCTCGTCGGAGACCTCGCCGACGAGCTCCTCGACGAGGTCCTCGAGTGTCGCGACCCCCGCGGTCCCGCCGTACTCGTCGAGCACGACCGCCATCTGGTAGCCGCGCCCCCGCAGCTCGCCGAGCAGGGTGTCGAGCTTCATGGTCTCCGGCACGCGCAGGGCGTCGGTGCTGAGGGCGGAGACCGGGACGTCGGCGCGGCGCTCCCTGGGCACCGCGACCGCCTGCTTGACGTGCACGAGGCCGACGACCTCGTCGATGCTGTCGTCGATGACCGGGAACCTCGAGTAGCCCGTCGTCCTGGCGAGCTCGACGACGGCGGCGGCGGAGCTGCCCTTGTCGACGCTCACGACGCGCGGCCGCGGGGTCATGACGTCCGCCGCGAGGTGGCCGCTGAAGACGAGCGTGCGCGCGAGCAGGGTCGCCGTGTCGTGGTCGAGGCTCCCGGCACTCGCCGAGCGCCGCACGAGCGAGCGCAGCTCCTCCGCGGTGCGCGCGGAGGAGAGCTCCTCCTTGGGCTCGATGCCGACCGCCCGGAGGATGACGTTGGCCGTGTTGTTGAGGAGTGCGACGGCGGGGCGGAAGACCGCGGTGAAGACGACCTGGAACGGGATGACGAGCCGGGCGACGGCGCGCGGCAGCGCGAGCGCGAAGTTCTTCGGCACGAGCTCGCCGACGATCATCGAGAGCAGGGTCGCGAGGACGATCGCGGTCGTGCTCGCGACCACCGCGACCACGGCGGGCGGCCAGCCGATCCCGCTGAGCGGGGGCCTCAGGAGCCCGCTGATCGCCGGCTCGAGCGTGAAGCCGGTGAGCAGCGTCGTGAGCGTGATCCCGAGCTGGGCGCTCGAGAGGTGCGTCGAGGTCGAGCGGAGCGCGCCGATGGTCCAGCGGAGGCCACGCTCGCCGCGCTCCTGCCGGGCCTCGAGCTCCGAACGGTCGAGGTTGACGAGCGAGAACTCCGAGGCGACGAAGAGCCCGGTGCCGATCGTCAGCAGCACGCCGACCCCGAGCATGGTCAGCTCATACATCGGGCCTCGACATCGGGCTTCGGGCGTCCAGGCGGAGGGTCGTCCATTATCTGACCGAGTATATCCGCCCGGCTCCGCGCGGGCCGCTACCCGCCGTGGATCACCAGCCGACGGGAAGGGCCTTGCCCTCCTCGTAGCCGGCCGCCGACTGCACCCCGACGAGCGCCCGCTCGCGGAACTCGGCGAGGTCGTGCGCCCCGGCGTAGCTGAGCGAGGAGCGCACGCCCGAGGTGATCATGTCCACGAGATCCTCGACCGAGGGGCGCAGCGGGTCGAGGTAGATGCGCGAGGAGGAGATCCCCTCCGCGAAGAGCGTCTTGCGCGCGAGCTCGTAGGCGTCGAGCCGCTCGAAACGGTCGCGGACCGCCTTCGTCGAGGCCATGCCCCAGCTCTCCTTGTACAGCCTGCCCTGCTCGTCGGTCTCGAGGGTTCCCGGCGCCTCGATGGTTCCCGCGAACCACGATCCGATCATGACGGATGCCGCCCCCGCGGCGAGCGCGAGCGCGACGTCCCTGGGGTAGCGCACCCCGCCATCCGCCCACACGGCCGCCCCCGCCTCCCTGGCCGCCTGCGCGGTCTCGAGCACGGCGGAGAACTGCGGCCGCCCGACCGCCGTCATCATGCGCGTCGTGCACATCGCGCCGGGGCCGACGCCGACCTTGAGGATCGTGGCGCCGGCGGCCGCGAGATCGCGCACGGCGGAGGCGGTGACGACGTTGCCGGCCACGAGCGGGAGGCCGAGACGCAGGCCCGCGACGGCCGCGATCGCCCGGAGCATGGCCTCCTGATCGCCGTGCGCGGTGTCGAGGACGAGCACGTCGACGCCGGCGTCGGCGAGAGCCTTCGCCTTGCCCGCGACGTCGCCGTTGATGCCGATGGCCGCCGCGACCCGGAGGCGGCCGTCGGCGTCGAGGTTCGGCGCGTAGAGGGTGGACCGCAGCGCGCTCTTGCGGCTGAGCGTGCCGATGACCGCTCCGTGCCGCATGACCGGCGCGAACTCGAGCCCGGCCTCGACCATGAGGTCGAAGGCGCTGCGCGGGTCGGTGACGTCGTCGGCGTCGATCGAGGCGAGGGGGCCGTGGAGCAGATCGCCGAGTCTGGCGCCGGGCATGGCGGTCGCGAGCGCGGAGGCGTCGAGGCAGCCGAGGTAGTCGCCGCCGGGCTCCCGCACGACGATGCCCTGGCCGACGACGGCGGGCACGAGCCGCAGCGCCTCGGCGACCGACTCGCCGGGAGGCAGCTCGACGGGCGTGTCGTAGGTCGGCTGCTGGTCCTTGACCCAGCGGATGGCGGCATCCAGCTCCTGGAGGTGGAGGTCCTGCGGGAGCACGCCGAGCCCGCCACGGCGGGCCATCGTCGCGGCGAGCCTCGCCCCGGTGACCGAGTTCATGTTCGCGGAGACGAGCGGGATGCTCCCGCCGGTTCCGTCATCCGGTGCGAGCGAGACGTCGAGCCGGCTGGCGACCGCCGACCGGCTCGGCACGAGGAAGACGTCGGAGTAGGTGAGATCGTGGGTCGGCGCCGCCTCGTAAAACTTCATGAATTTAAGGGTAGTCGCTCGGCCGGGAAGCCACGGCGCGAAGGCCTAGCCGTTAAGCTTGGACGAGGTGTGGCCCGTGGCCACCCTCACCCAGGCACTGGATAGTTGAAGACACTGACAACGGAGAGTGGGCGGTCGGGCGTGTCAAGCCAAATCACCGGACAGACCGAGGACGGTTCGTCCGGCGAGTTCGGAGCCAACGAGTGGCTCGTGGACGAGATGTACCAGAGCTTTCTCGCCGACCGGAACTCGGTCGACCAGTCCTGGTGGCCGATCCTGGAGAACTACCACAGCGTGAAGACGGGCGCCGCGATCCCTCCGGCGGCGGCCGCCCCGGAGGCCCCGGGGGCCACGGGGGCCACGGAAGCGGAGCCCTCCGCTCCCCCGGTCGCCAACCCGCCCGTCGCCCGCACCACCTCCGTCGCCCCCAAGGCGCAGCCGATCCCCGCCGAGGCGCCCAAGACCCAGCCGATCGAGAAGGTCGAGGGCGTCGAGCCCGAGGCGGAGTCCGAGAAGTCGGTGCAGCCGCTCAAGGGCATGTCGAAGTCCCTCGCCGCCAACATGGACGCGAGCCTCGCCGTGCCGACCGCGACGAGCGTGCGCACGATGCCCGCGAAGCTCCTCATCGACAACCGCATCGTCATCAACAACCACCTCAAGCGCGCCCGCGGCGGCAAGGTCTCCTTCACCCACCTCATCGGCTGGGCGCTCGTGCAGGCGCTCAAGGCCTTCCCGAGCCAGAACGTGTACTACGAGGAGGTCGACGGCAAGCCCTCGGTCGTGGCCCCCGCGCACGTCAACCTCGGGATCGCGATCGACATCCCGAAGCCCGACGGCTCCCGGGCGCTGCTCGTCCCGAGCATCAAGCGCGCGGACACCATGGGCTTCGCCGAGTTCGTGGCGGAGTACGAGGCGCTCGTCGCCAAGGCCCGGGCGAACAAGCTCACGGCCGACGACTTCGCCGGGACGACGATCTCCCTCACCAACCCCGGCGGCATCGGCACCGAGCACTCCGTGCCGCGCCTCATGAAGGGCCAGGGCTGCATCATCGGCGCCGGCGCCCTCGACTACCCGGCGGAGTTCCAGGGGATGTCCCCGACGACGCTCGCGAACCTGGGGATCGGCAAGACCATCACCCTCACCTCGACCTACGACCACCGGGTCATCCAGGGCGCCGGGTCCGGCGAGTTCCTCGGCAAGGTCCACGAGCTCCTCATCGGCGAGCGCCGGTTCTACGAGGACATCTTCGCCGCGCTGCGCATCCCCTACGACCCCATCCACTGGGCCGCGGACATCCACGTCGACACGGCCGACTCGGTCGACAAGACCTCGCGCGTGCTCGAGCTCATCAACGCCTACCGGGTGCGCGGCCACCTCATGGCGGATGTCGACCCGCTCGAGTACCGCCAGCGCACCCACCCCGACCTCGAGATCTCGAGCCACGGGCTGAGCTTCTGGGACCTCGACCGCGAGTTCGTCGTCGGCGGCTTCGGCGGTCGGCGCTCGGCGCTCCTGAGGGAGATCCTCGGCATCCTCCGCGACTCCTACTGCCGCACGATCGGCATCGAGTACATGCACATCCAGGACCCGGACGAGCGCAAGTGGATCCAGGACCAGGTCGAGACCCCCTACACCAAGCCGACCCATGACGAGCAGATGCGGGTCCTCGCGAAGCTCAACGAGGCCGAGGCCTTCGAGACCTTCCTGCAGACCAAGTACGTCGGGCAGAAGCGCTTCAGCCTCGAGGGCGCGGAGTCGATGATCTCGCTCCTCGACGCCGTCATCCAGGCCGCCGCCGAGGTCGAGCTCGAGGAGGTCGCGATCGGCATGGCCCACCGCGGCCGGCTCAACGTGCTCACGAACATCGCCGGCAAGACCTACGGGCAGATCTTCCGCGAGTTCGAGGGCACCCAGGACCCGCGCACCGTGCAGGGCTCCGGGGACGTCAAGTACCACCTCGGCACCGAGGGCACCTTCACCGCTCTCACGGGCGAGAAGATCCCGGTCTACCTCGCCGCGAACCCGTCCCACCTCGAGGCCGTCGACAGCGTGCTCTCCGGGATCGTCCGCGCCAAGCAGGACCGCAAGCCCATCGGCAGCTTCCGGGTGCTCCCGATCCTCGTGCACGGCGACGCGGCGATGGCCGGTCAGGGCGTCGTCGTCGAGCTCCTGCAGATGTCGCAACTGCGCGGCTACCGCATCGGCGGCACGATCCATCTCGTCGTCAACAACCAGGTCGGCTTCACGACGCCGCCCGGCGAGGGTCGCACCTCGGTCTACGCCACGGATGTCGCCAAGACCATCCAGGCGCCCATCTTCCACGTGAACGGCGACGACCCCGAAGCGGTCCTCCGCGTCGCGGAGCTCGCCTTCGCGTTCCGGCAGGAGTTCCACAAGGACGTCGTGATCGACCTCGTCTGCTACCGCCGCCGGGGCCACAACGAGGGTGACGACCCCTCGATGACCCAGCCGCTCATGTACAACCTCATCGAGGCCAAGCGCAGCGTCCGCACCCTCTACGCCGAGGCCCTCGTCGGCCGCGGCGACATCACGCAGGAGGAGTACGAGGCGGCGCACGCCGACTTCCAGGACCGGCTCGAGCGCGCCTTCGCCGAGACGCACGCCGCGCAGACCGGGTCGATGCCCATCGTCGTGCAGGACGGCAACCCGGTCTCCGACCTCGAGCGGCCGGAGTCCCAGCAGGACGACGCCTCCGGCGAGCCGGAGTCGACCGGGGTCGACGCGATCGTCATCGCCGCGATCGGCGACGCGCACGCGAACGTGCCGGCCGGGTTCACGGTGCATCAGAAGCTCCAGCCTCTGCTCGAGAAGCGCGTCGAGATGAGCCGCAACGGCTCCATCGACTGGGCCTTCGCCGAGCTCCTCGCCCTCGGCTCCGTGCTCCTCGAGGGCACGCCCGTGCGGATGACGGGTCAGGACACCCGCCGCGGGACCTTCGTGCAGCGGCACGCCGTGCTCCACGACCGGGCCAACGGGCAGGAGTGGCTGCCGCTCGCGAACCTCTCGGAGAGCCAGGCGCGGTTCTGGATCTACGACTCGCTGCTGAGCGAGTACGCGGCCATGGGCTACGAATACGGCTACTCGGTCGAGCGCGCGGACGCCCTCGTGCTCTGGGAGGCCCAGTTCGGCGACTTCGCGAACGGCGCCCAGACGATCGTCGACCAGTTCATCTCGAGCGCGGAGCAGAAGTGGGGCCAGCGCTCGAGCGTCGTGCTGCTCCTCCCGCACGGCTATGAGGGTCAGGGACCCGACCACTCCTCCGCCCGCATCGAGCGCTACCTGCAGCTCTGCGCCGAGAACAACATGACGGTCGCGCGGCCCTCGACTCCGGCCTCCTACTTCCACCTCCTGCGCCGGCAGGCCTACTCCCGGCCGCGTCGCCCGATGGTCGTGTTCACGCCCAAGGCCATGCTGCGGCTGCGCGGAGCGACGAGCGAGCTCGCCGACTTCACCTCGGGCCGGTTCGAGCCGGTCATCGACGACGCGACGATCGCCGATCGGTCGACCGTCAAGCGCGTGCTCCTGCACTCCGGCAAGCTCCACTACGACCTCCTGGCCGAGCGCGACAAGCGCGAGATCAAGGATGTCGCGCTCGTGCGCGTCGAGCAGTACTACCCGCTGCCGCTGCGCGAGCTCGTCTCGGTCATCGGCCAGTACCCGGATGCCGAGCTCGTCTGGGTGCAGGACGAGCCGGAGAACCAGGGCGCCTGGCCGTTCATCTGCCTCGAGCTGCTGAGGCTCAACAAGCGCCCGGTGTCGGTCGTGTCGCGTTCGGCATCCGCGTCGCCCGCGACGGGGTCGAGCAAGCGGAGTGCGCAGGAGCAGGCCGACATCCTGGAGAAGGCTCTCACGCTCGGCTAGCCGCCAGCGCGGGTCTGGCGCGGGTCAGTTGCGCAGGTCTGGCGCGCGGGTTTGGCGAGGGTGTGGCGCGCAGGTCAGTCCTCGGCGAGCATCGCCGTCGAGATCTCCCGTAGCTGGTCCACCTGCTCGGGCGTGAGCCGGTCGAACAGGGCGTCGACCACGGTCGTGACGTGCCCGGGTGCCGCCGCGACGAGCACGCGCATCCCCTCGTCGGTGAGGCAGGCCCAGATGACCCGGCCGTCGGCGGGGTCGGAGTCCTTGCGGATCCAGCCGAGCTCGGCGAGCTTGCGGATGGCGTGCGAGAGCCGGCTGGGAGACGAGGAGAGGAGCTCGGCCAGGTCGGTCATCCGCATCCCGCGCTCCGGCGCCTCGGAGAGCATGGCGAGGATCATGTAGTAGGCGTGCGGCATGCCCGACTTCTGCTGCAGATCGCGGTCGAGACGCTGCTGCAGGCGGGCCGAGGCGGTGAGGTAGGCGCGCCAGGCGCGCTGCTCGTCGTCGTCGAGCCAGCGGAACGGTCTCTCCGCGGAGGCCTCCATCTCGGGCGAGCTCATGGTCTCATCCTAGCAAATTAGTTGAATATTCAAGAGAATTGCCCTAGAGTCGAATTACTTGAACATTCAACTATTGAGGAGCAGTACGAACATGAGTTCCACCACCATCAGCATCGTCGGGGCCGGCAACGTCGCACGGGGAATCGCAACCCGGGCTCTCGCCGCGGGCTACGCGGTCGAGCTTCTCGTCCGCAACGAGGAGCAGGGCAAGACCCTCGCGGGAGAGCTCGGCGGCACCGTGACCGTCTCCGGCCTCGGATCGGCCCCGGCCGGCGACATCGTCGCCCTCGCCGTGCCGTGGTCCGCCGTTCCCGGTGTGGTCTCGGCTTTCGGCGGCTTCGCCGGCAAGACCCTCGTCGATGCGACCAACCCGCTCAACGCCGACTTCACCGGCCTCGACACGGCGGCCGACACCTCGGGCGCAGAGGTCATCGCCGGGCTCGCTCCGCACACGAAAGTCGTCAAGGCCTTCAACACCGTGTTCGCCGGCAACGTCGTCGCGGGAGAGAAGAACGGCGAGTCGCTCGACCTGCTCGTGGCCGCCGACGACGCGGAGGCGAAGGCCGCGGTCGCCGCTTTCGCCGAGAAGGCCGGCTTCCGGGTCATCGACACCGGTGCGCTCTCACAGGCGCGCACGATGGAGGCCCTCGCCTGGCTGCACATGCAGCTGCAGTTCACGCGCGGCACCAACTTCGCCTCCGCGATCCAGCTCGTCGACTAGGCGCTTCGCCCGACGGGCGACCTCTCGGTGCTTGCCCTTCGTCGTCGCTCTCGCCGGAGGTCGTGCAGAGCGGGCGACTTCGAGCGCAAGGGGATGGGCTCCTGTGCAGGGTCTATCTCCCGCGGCGGGATCAGCCAGTACCGGGAGCCCCGTCGCACGATGCTCCAGTGGTTGTTGTGCAGAAGCATGTGGTGGTGGCGGCAGAGGAGCACCCCGTCGCAGAGGTCGGTGTTCCCGCCGTCGGCCCAGGGATCGATGTGGTGAGCCTCGGTCCAATTCGGCGACCTGTCGCATCCGGGCCACAGGCAGCCGCCGTCCCGGGCGGCCAGGGCGATCTTCTGCCGTCCCGTGAAGAGGCGCTCCTCCCGGCCGAGGGCGACCACGTCGTCTGTCTCGGTGAATCGGATCGGCAGGATCCCGCCCTCGCAGGCGATCCGCTTCACGCTGTCGATCGAGATCGGGATGTCCATTCCTTCGATGCGACCCGCCCCCGTGCCGGTCGCGAGCGCCTCCTCGGTGACGAGCACCCGGACGGCCGGGGTGCGCGAGCCCACGATGCCCCGCTTCTCGGCCCGGTCGGCGCCCACGCCGAGACGCAGGAGCCCGGTGATGGCGTCGTGAAGGTACTGGTCGTTGCTGCGGGGGTCGTCGAGCACGCCCTGCGCCCAGGCCTGGGCGTCCGGGTCGACGAAACGAGGTCCGCCGCGCCTCGGTGAGAGCAGGCTGTCGAAGAGGTCGTCCAGGAGCGCGGCCGTCTCGAGATCGGGGTCCAGGGTGAAGCGCGACAGGCCGTTCGGACGCTTCGTGCGGCGGAAGGCCCTCTGCTCGTAGATCAGCTTCTCGCGCACGGCGATGCCGTCGAGATCCAGCTCGTCGCGCAGCTGACGGGCCAGCTTGAAGAGCCGGTCGGCGTCCAGCCCGGGGGCCCCACCCAGACCGGAGGCACCGCTCAGCCCGGAGGCCTCGCCCAGCAGCCTGGCCGCGGCTCCGGCGAGGCTCTCGGCGGTGACGCCGACCCCGTCCTCGTCGACGGCGGGCTCGCCGAGGCCGGATCTGATGGATCGGGCTGCCTCCACCGTCAGGGTTCCGGCGGCCACCGCGGCACCCACGGCGGCCAGCCACGGCTCGCGCACCACGAAGCCCTCCGGCATCTCGCCGGTCGCCGGGTCGACGGCCTCGTCGATCATCGCCTCGTGCACCATGGTCCCCACCGCGACGAGGGTGGAAGCGTCCCGCGCAGTGGAGCCCGTCGCGCTCTGCACGAGCTTCTCCGCGCTCTGAAAGCCCTCCCGCTGCGCCAGACCGGAGTACCCCAGGTCCCGGCGGGACCGGAACGCGACCTCGCCGGCGAGAAGGGACGAGCGAGCGTCGAGGAGCCGCCGCAGGTCGGAGAGCTCGCGCTGGGTCCCGAGCAGCTCCCGGTCGTCCAGGCCCTTGACGGCTCCCAGCTCATCCGGGATCGCAGCGATCGCGCGCCGCGCCGCATCGAGTGCGGTGGCGAAGATAGCTGCGGAAGTGGACATGAATCCATTCTCCCAGACTCGAAGATAAGGGGGAAGAGGAATGGCCCGATCTTGGGAGAACTCGATCGCACACGGCCTGTGGAGGAGAGGAGTCTCTCGGCGCGTGCCACAGCGAGCGGGTTGAGGCCGGCCTCAGGGTGCGGCCGTGCGCGGCAGCGCGAGCGTGAACCGGGTGCTCCCCGGCTCGCTCGCGACCGCGATGCTCCCGCCGTGCGCCTCGACGATCGCCCGCGTGATCGCCAGCCCCAGCCCGGTGCTCCCCGCGCTCCTCGACCGTGAGGAGTCGCCCCGCACGAACCGCTCGAACAGGTCCGGAACGAGCTCGGCGGGGATGCCCGGGCCGTCGTCAGCGACCGTCACGACGACCCGGTCCCCCTCCGAGTCGAGAGCGGTCGTGACAGTCGTCCCCGCCGGGGTGTGGACGCGGGCATTGGCCAGCAGGTTCGACACCGCCTGCTGCAGCCGCGCGGCGTCCCCGACGACGATCGCCCCTCCGTCGCCCGTCGTGAGCAGCCACTCGTGGTCGGGTCCGCTCGCGCGCGCGTCGGCCACGGAGTCGGCGACGAGCGCCACGAGATCGACCGGTTCCGCACGGAGCTCGGTGCCTTCGTCCAGCCGCGCGAGCAGGAGCAGCTCCTCGACGAGCGCGGTCATCCGGATCGACTCGGACTCGATGCGGGAGAGCGCCGTCGCGATGTCCTCCGGGAGCGCATGTCCGCTGCGGCGGGTGAGCTCCGAGTAGCCCCGGATGGAGGCGAGCGGCGTGCGCAGCTCGTGGCTGGCATCCGCGACGAACTGGCGCACCCGGTTCTCGCTCGCCTGACGGGCGCTGAGCGCCGCCGCGACGTGCTCGAGCAGGCGATTGAGCGCGGCCCCCACCCGGCCGACTTCGGTCGAGGGGTCGGTGCCGGCATCCGGGACCCTCTCGGCGAGGGCGACCTCCCCGCGGTCGAGCGGGAGCTCGGAGACCCTCGTCGCGGTCTCGACGACGCCGGCGAGCGGCCGGAGCGCGAGGCGCACGAAGAAGGTCCCCGCGGCCCCGGCGATCGCGAGTCCGGCGATCGCGACGACGCCGACGATCCCGGCGAGCTGCCAGGTCGTCGCGTCGACCTCGCGCATCGGCAGGCCGACGATGAGCTCGTCGCCGAAGATCGTGCGGGCGGTCACGACGCGGTAGGAGCCGAGCTCGCCGCCGAGCTGCACGGTCGTCGGCACGGTCGACTCGACGGCGAGGAGCGCGCTCTGCTGCCCGGTGCTCAGGGTCCGCAGGTTCGCCGCGTCGTCGAAGTACTGCGGCGCGAGGATGACGCCGCCATGCACCACGAGGCCGAGCGTTCCCGCGCCCTGCGCGTCGCCGATGCCCGGCGCCGTGCCGGGGTCGGGCGCCTGGCCGCGGGGCAGGAAGGTCTCGACGCGATGCAGCGCGCTGTCCAGCTGCAGGTCGAGCCGGTCGGTGAGCGCCTGGCGCAGCACGGCGACGCTCACCGTGCCGATGACGATGCTGAGCAGCGCGAGAAGCAGCACGATGCCGAGCACGAGCCGGCGGCGCAGGGTCATGACGCGACCGGCCGGATGGCGTAGCCGACGCCGCGCACCGTGTGGATCATCGGCGGTCCCAGGGTGTCGATCTTCTTGCGCAGGTAGGAGATGTAGAGCTCGACGATGCTCGAGCGTCCGTCGAAGTCGTAGCTCCACACGTGGTCGAGGATCTGCGCCTTGCTCAGCACGCGCCGGGGGTTGCGCATGAGGTAGCGCAGGAGCTCGAACTCGGTCGCGGTCAGGTCGACCGGCACCTCGCCGCGGTGCACCTCGTAGGTCTCCTCGTGCAGCACGAGGTCCCCGATGCGAACCTCGGGGTCGTCGGTCGCCGTCGCGACGAGCGAGCTGCGGCGCAGGAGTCCGCGCAGCCGCGCGACGACCTCCTCGAGGCTGAACGGCTTCGTGACGTAGTCGTCGCCGCTCGCGGTGAGGCCCGCGACGCGGTCGCGCACGGCATCCTTCGCGGTGAGGAAGAGCACGGGGCCGGTATAGCCGTCCGCTCGGAGCCGGCGGAGCACCTCGAGCCCGTCGATGTCGGGGAGCATGACGTCGAGCACGACGATGTCGGGCCGGAACTCGCGCCGGAGCGCGATCGCACGGTGCCCGAGCCCGGCCGTCGCGACCTCCCAGCCCTCGTAGCGCAGCGCCATCGAGAGCAGGTCGGAGAGCGAGGGCTCGTCGTCGACGACGAGGGCGCGGATGGGCGCGCCGTTGGCGCGCACAAGGGCGGAGGGTCGTCGAAGGCCGGTCACCCTTGCAGTTCTCGCACGCCGCTTTCGGAGCAGCCTGTGCACGAGCTATGAATCGGCTGGACGCCGATGGGCCAGGCCGACCGGGCTCAGTGGGTGGACTGGATCTCCCGGATGCGCAGGAGCACGCGCATGCGCAGCTCCTCCGGCGCGGTCTCCTTGCAGGCGCGCTGCACGGCCTGGGTGAGCACGATCCCCACGCGCGCCTCGCCCTCGCAGTCGTGGCAGGTCTCCATGTGCTCGGCGATGTCGGTGTAGTCCTCCCGGCACAGCTCGTCGTGCAGGTATTCCTCGAGCTCGGCGAGCGCTTTCTCGCATCCGCAGTCGGTCATTTCTTCGCTCCTGAAGTCGCGTATTCGGCGAGCAGCTCCCGCAGCAGCCGTCTGCCACGATGCAGACGGCTCATGACGGTGCCCACCGGGGTTTTCATGATGTCGGCGATCTCCTGGTAGGAGAAGCCCTCGACGTCGGCGAGGTACACCGCGAGGCGGAAGTCCTCGGGGATCGACTGCAGGGCATCCTTGACGGCGCTGTCGGGCAGGTGGTCGATCGCCTCGGCCTCGGCCGACCTCGTGGTCGTCGCGGTCGCCGATACCGCTCCCCCCAGCTGCCAGTCCTCGAGCTCGTCGATCGTGCCCTGGTACGGGTTGCGCTGGTTCTTGCGGTAGCTGTTGATGAAGGTGTTCGTGAGGATGCGGTAGAGCCAGGCCTTGAGGTTGGTCCCCTGCTTGAACTGGCCGAAGGCCGCGAAGGCCTTGACGAAGGTCTCCTGCACGAGGTCGGCGGCATCCGCGGGGTTGCGCGTCATGCGCATCGCGGCCGCGTAGAGCTGGTCCATGAAGGGCAGCGCCTGTTCCTCGAAGAGCTCCCGGAGGCTCTCGGTGGGCTTCGGCCCGGCGGATTCCTCTGGCTCGGGCAGGTCGGCTGTAGTCGTCATCGCGGCCAAGCTTAGTTCGAGCACGGTCACTCGCGACCACCCCTCTCCTCGCCGGCAACTGCCGATACTCTGGTAACCGATGCTAGTTTCCAGATATTCCAAGCCGGAGTTCAACCCGTACGAGAACGACGACCTCGTGCTGGAG
>JBIQHP010000158.1:0-2639 GCA_044508495.1 Clavibacter sp. | reverse complement strand
CAGATATTCCAAGCCGGAGTTCAACCCGTACGAGAACGACGACCTCGTGCTGGAGACTCCGGATGGCCCCTGGCGGGCTCCGCGCGCCGAGGGGCCTCTCTCGGCGACGCTCGGCATCCCGGGCTCGAAGTCGCTCACCAACCGCGAGCTCGTGCTCTCGGCGCTCGCCGACGGCCCCTCGCTCCTGCGCGCACCGCTGCACTCCCGCGACACCGAGCTCATGGCGGAGGCCCTGCGCGAGCTCGGCACGCTCATCGAGGAGGTGCCGGGTGACGGCGCCTTCGGCCCCGACTGGCGGGTGACCCCCCAGGAGCTCACGGGAGGCTCCTCGATCGACTGCGGACTCGCCGGCACGGTCATGCGCTTCGTCCCGCCGGTCGCGGCGCTCGCGCTCGGCCCGGTCGCCTTCGACGGCGACCCGCAGGCCCGCAAGCGCCCGATGCGCGCGACGATCGACGCTTTGCGCGCCCTCGGCGTCGACGTGACGGATGACGGCCGCGGCACGCTCCCGTTCAGCCTGTACGGCACGGGCGCGGTGGCCGGCGGCGAGCTCGAGGTGGACGCCTCGGAGTCCAGCCAGTTCGTCTCCGCCCTCCTGCTCGTGGCCGCGCGCTTCGAGAACGGCCTCATGCTCCGGCACACCGGCGCGAGCCTTCCGAGCCTCCCCCACATCGAGATGACGATCGCGACGCTCGCCGCGCGGGGCGTGCGGGTGACGAGCGGGGCATCCGGGGGCACGGCATCCGGCACCTGGCAGGTCTCCCCCGGCCCGATCGCCGGGCGCGAGGTCGACATCGAGCCGGACCTCTCCAACGCCGCGCCCTTCCTCGCCGCCGCGATCGTGGCCGGCGGCACCGTGACGATCGAGGGCTGGCCGGAGTCGACGACGCAGGTCGGCGACCGGCTCGGGCAGTGGCTCGGGCTCTTCGGGGCCCCGCTGCGGCGCGAGGGCGGGGCATTGACGATCGACGGCGGGATCGGCGCCCTCGGTGGAGGCGCGCTGCCGGGGATCGAGCTCGACCTGAGCGAGGGCGGGGAGCTCGCCCCGGCGCTCGTCGCCCTGGCCGCGCTCGCCGACGGTCCGAGTCGCATCACCGGGATCGGGCACCTGCGCGGGCACGAGACCGACCGTCTCGCCGCGCTCGCCGCGGAGATCAACGCCCTCGGCGGTGCGGTCACCGAGCTCGAGGACGGCCTCGCGATCGAGCCGCGGCCGCTCCACGGCGGCTTGTGGCACAGCTACGGCGACCACCGGATGGCGACGGCGGGCGCGATCATCGGCCTCGCGGTCGACGGGGTCGAGATCGAGGACATCGCGACGACCGCGAAGACGCTCCCGGAGTTTCCCGCCCTCTGGCGCAACCTCGTGCATCCGCGGGCCGTCGCGATCGATCCGTTCTCCATCGGGCTCGGTTGAGCCGCCGAGCGCGATGAGCTGGCTCCCCGACGACGAGGACGAGGAGGACAAGTACGCGGACTACGAGGCGCGCACGCGCCCGAATCCGAAGGGGAGCAGGGCGCGCACGAAGATCCGCCCCGAGCATTCGGATGCCGTGACCGGCCGCGTGCTCACGGTCGACCGGGGCCGCTACTCGGTGCTCATCGGGGAGGGCACGACCGGGGAGCGGGAGGCGACGGCGTCCAGGGCGAGCGAGCTGCGCAAGCAGGCGATCGTCACGGGCGACCGGGTCGACCTCGTCGGCGACACGAGCGGCGAGGAGGGGACGCTCGCGCGGATCGTGCGCATCCAGCCGCGCACGACGATCCTGCGGCGAAGCGCCGACGACACGGACGAGGTCGAGCGCGCGATCGTGGCGAACGCGGACCAGATGCTCATCGTGGTCGCGGCCGCCGACCCCGAGCCGCGACCGAGGCTCGTCGACCGCTATCTCGTGGCCGCCTTCGACGCCGGCATCGCGCCCATCCTGTGCATCACCAAGACGGATCTCGCCGACCCGGCGCCGTTCCTCGCGAACTTCGCCGGCCTCGACCTCACGGTCGTGACGAGCGAGCACGAGGACTTCCCTCTCGAGCGTCTGCGCGAACTGCTCGCCGGGCACACGACGGTCGCGGTCGGGCATTCCGGGGTCGGCAAGTCGACGCTCGTGAACGCCCTCGTGCCCGACGCGAACCGCGCGATCGGCCGGGTCAACACCGTGACCGGCCGCGGCCGGCACACCTCGTCGTCGACCGTGTCCTACCGCGTGGGCGAAGGGCAGCACGCCGGCTGGATCGTCGACACCCCCGGGGTGCGCTCCTTCGGGCTCGGGCACGTCAACCCGCACAACATCCTGAAGTCGTTCACCGACCTGGCCGAGATCGCGAAGGACTGCCCGCGCGGCTGCACCCACCTGCCGGATGCGCCCGACTGCGCGATCAACGAGCGCGTCGCCGCGGGTGAGCTCGGCGAGACCGGAGCGCTACGGCTCGACTCGCTGCAGCGACTGCTCGCCACCCTCGCCGGATAGCCTCGCCGGCTGACCGAGCGCATTGAGACCTTGGCGGCATCGCGTGGGTCTCGTGTCAAGTTTCGACCAGTCACCGGTCGGCGGATCAACCCCTCCATCAAACCCGGGACGATTCAGAATGCCCGTTCGCGAACCCTCTGACACCGAGTCGGCGCTCGAAACGTACACCCA
>JBIQHP010000032.1:0-21900 GCA_044508495.1 Clavibacter sp. | reverse complement strand
GCCGCGGCATCCGCACCGCCGCCCGTGCCGAAGAGGTCGAGCACGGTGCCGTCCGGCCGGGTGAGCCCCGCCATGTTCTCGACCACCCCGGCGACCCGCTGGCCGGTCTTGCGCGCGACGAGCCCGCTGCGCTCCGCGACATCCGCCGCGGCCGTCTGCGGCGTCGTCACGACGACGACCTCGGCGTGCGGCAGGAGCTGCCCGACCGAGATCGCGACATCGCCGGTTCCGGGCGGAAGGTCGAGCAGCAGCACGTCGAGCTCGTCGAAGTACACCTCGCTCAGGAACTGCTTGATCGTGCGGTGCAGCATGGGTCCGCGCCAGGAGACCGCGGTCGCCGGCCCGGGCAGGAACATCCCGATCGAGATGACCTTGACCCCGAAGCCGAGGGGCGGGAGCATGAGCTCGCCCACGCGCGTGGGCCTCTCGTCCGAGACGCCGAGGAGCCCGGGGATCGAGAAGCCGAACACATCGGCGTCGACGATGCCGACCTTGAGGCCCCTCGCCGCGAGCGCGGCGCCCAGGTTCGCCGTGACCGTCGACTTGCCCACGCCCCCCTTGCCGCTCGTGATCGCGAGGATGCGCGTGGGGTCGTCGGGGCCGAACTGCACCTCCCGGCGGCGCGTCCCCTGCAGCCTCTCGGTGAGCGCGGTGCGCTCCTCGACGCTCATGACGGAGACCTCCACGACGACCTCCTCGACGCCCGGCACCGAGGCGGCCGCTTCGCGCACATCGCGCTCGATCCGGTCGGCCGCCGGGCATCCGACGATCGTGAGCTTGACGCCGATCGTCGCCCGGCCGTCCTCGAACCCGACCGAGCCGATCATGCCGAGGTCGGCGATGGACCGGCGGATCTCCGGGTCGATGACGGTGGCGAGTGCGGCGTTCAGGCGGTCAATCAACCGGTTCGCTCTTCTTGTCGCGGTCGAGCTCCTCGAGCAGCGAGCGCAGCTCGGCACGGATGAAGTCCTTGCTCGCGAGGTCGCGCACGACGAGGCGCAGGGCGACGACCTCGCGCGCGAGGTACTCGGTGTCGGCGAGGTTGCGTTCCGCGCGCTGCCGGTCCTGCTCGATCTGCACGCGGTCCCGGTCGTCCTGCCGGTTCTGTGCGAGCAGGATGAGCGGGGCGGCGTAGGAGGCCTGGAGCGACAGGATGAGCGTGAGCGCCGTGAAGCCGAGGGCGGCGGAGTCGAAGCGCCAGCCATCCGGGGCGAGCACGTTGTAGGTCAGCCAGACCGCGCAGAACACCGTGAGGAAGAACAGGAACCACGGCGTGCCCATGGCGCGCGCGATGCTCTCGGTGAACCGGCCGAAGCGGTCGCTCGGCTCGCCGAGCCTGGGGACGAAGGAGGAGCGCAGGCCCTTGGGGGAGTCGAGCCTCGAATCAGTGCGACGGGCCATTCTCGTTCCTCCTTCCTCGTGAGGTGCCTGCGGGGATCACGTCGAGCGGGCTGGTATCGGCGCGCAGGAGCTTCGCCGGTTCGTCTTCGTCGTGACTTCGCCAGTCGTCGGGCAACAGGTAGTCGAGAACGTCGTCAATCGTCACCACCCCGACGAGTCGATGGTTGTCGTCGACCACGGGAACCGAGACGAGGTCGTAGCTCGCGAGAATGCGGCTGACCTCGGCCGCGGAGGTGTCGGCTCGCACCGGGTCGAGCTTCTGGTCGATGAGGGTGCCGAGCCGCTCCATGGGCGGGTAGCGCAGCATCTGCTGGAAGTGCACCATCCCGAGGAACCGGCCCGTGGGGGGCTCGTAGGGCGGCAGCGTGACGCACACCGCCGCGCCGAGCGCCGGGGCGAGATCCTGCCGGCGGATGAGGGCGAGCGCCTCCGCGACGGTCGTGTCGGCCGAGACGATGACCGGCTCGGTCGTCATGAGACCGCCAGCGGTGTCCGGAGCGTAGGCGAGGAGCATCCGGACGTCGTCGGCCTCCTCGGGCTGCATGAGCTCGAGCAGGGTCTCCCCGCGCTCCTCGCTCAGCTGCGCGATGAGGTCGGCGGCGTCGTCCGGCTGCATCTGGTCGAGCACGTCGGCTGCTCGATCGTCCTCGAGGTGCTCGAGGATCTCGACCTGCTCGCTCTCCGGCATCTCCTCGAGCACGTCGGCGAGCCGCTCGTCGCTGAGCTCTCCGGCGACCTCGAGCATGCGCTCGTCCGGCAGGTCGAGGAGCGCGTTCGCGAGGTCGGCCGGAAGCAGATCCTCATAGGTCGCGAGCAGCTGACGCGCCGACTGCGGCTCATCGTCGGAGCTCTCGGTGACCTCGGACCACCGGACGAAGCCCGTGTGGCCCTTCGCGAACGGCGAGGCACTCGTCTTCGGCCGGCGCAGGAACAGATCGCCGACCTCCCATTCCCCCTGCGCGCTCTGCTCGATCGCGACATCCTCGATCGTCGCCGTGCCGGAGCCGTCGGCGAAGGTCACGACCCGGCCGAGCATCTCCGCGATGACCCGGACCTCGCCGCCGCGCTGCTCGAACCGGCGCAGGTTGATGAGCCCGGTCGTGATGATCTGACCGCTGCCGATGCTCGTCACGCGGCCGATCGAGAGGAAGATGCGGCGGCGCCCGGGGACCTCCACGACGAGGCCGACGACGCGCGGCGACTGCTTGCGCCGGTAGACCACGAGCACGTCGCGGACGCGGCCGACCCGGTCCCCCGCGGGGTCGAAGACGGCGCACCCGACAAGTCGGGCGACGAAGACTCTCGTGGCGCTCACGGTACAACCCTAGCCTCCGCATGGGAGAATGAGCCGGTGAGCAATCTCCGCGGATTTTCGAGTCGAACGGCGGCCTTCCCGACCCTTCCGAAGGGGGACGTGCTCGGCACCTATGACACCTACGACGAGGCCCAGGGGATCGTCGACCGGCTCGCGAGAGCCGAGTTCCCGGTCAAGCAGGTCTCCATCATCGGGAGCGACCTGCGCACCGTCGAGCGGGTCACCGGAAAGATGACCTACGGCCGAGCGGCCCTCGCCGGCGCGCTGAGCGGCGCCTGGTTCGGGCTCTTCCTCGGCCTGCTGCTGTTCATCTTCTCGCCATCGCCGAATGCGATCCTCTACGTCGGGGCCGCGGTGCTCATCGGCAGCGGGTTCGGGATGCTGTTCGGCATCGTGAGCTACGCCCTCAATCGCAGACGGCGCGACTTCACCTCGATCCACCAGGTCATCGCGGGGAAGTACGAGATCGTCGTCGACCCCTCGCTCACCGTGCGGGCGCAGGAGCTGCTGGCTAGGCCGGTCGGCGACTAGTCGCCTCAGGCCTTGAGCCAGGCCTCCACGTCGTCCGCCGTGCGGGGAATGCCGATCGAGAGGTTCTCCGCGCCGTCGGCGGTCACGAGGATGTTGTCCTCGATCCGGACCCCGATCCCGCGGAACTCCTCCGGCACCGTGAGGTCGTCCGGCTGGAAGTAGAGGCCCGGCTCGATCGTGAACACCATGCCGGCCTCCACGACGCCGTCGAGGTACATGTCCCGCCGCGCCTGCGCGCAGTCGTGCACGTCGATGCCGAGGTGGTGCGAGGTCCCGTGCACCATGTAGCGGCGGTGGTACTGGGCATCCGGCTCGATCGACTCCTCGGCGGTCACCGGCAGCAGTCCCCACTCGGCGGTCTTCCTCGCGACGACCTCCATCGCCGCGGCGTGCACCTCGCGGAAGCGGATGCCCGGCCTGACGATCGCGAATGCGGCGTCCGCCGCCTCGCGCACGGCCTCGTAGACCTCGCGCTGCGTCGGCGTGAAGGTGCCGCTGATCGGCAGGGTGCGCGTGATGTCGGCGGTGTAGTAGCTGTCGAGCTCGATGCCGGCGTCGAGCAGGATGAGGTCGCCCTCCCTCACCGGCCCGTTGTTGCGGGTCCAGTGCAGGATGCAGGCGTGCGGCCCGGAGGCGGCGATGGTGTCGTAGCCGACGGTGTTGCCGTCGGCGCGGGCGCGGCGGTTGAAGGTCCCCTCGACGAGGCGCTCGCCCCTCGGATGCGCCACGATCGCCGGGCGGTCCGCGATGACGTCGTCGAACCCGAGCTTCGTCGCGGCGACGGCCCTGCGCATCTGGTCGATCTCGTACTCGTCCTTGACGAGGCGGAGCTCCGAGAGATCGCGTGCGAGGGTCGCGTCACCGTCGTCGTCGACGGAGTCCGCGTCGGCCGCGAGCAGTCGCCGGCCGTCGACCTGGTCGGTCACGTCGCGGTCGGCGTCGCGCACGACGAGGGTGTTCGCGTCCACCGAGTCGAGCACGAAGTCGAAGTCGGCGATCCCCTTCGTGGCGAGGCCGAGGCCGCCGGCCACCTGGGCGAGCGAGGGCCTGGCCCCGATCCAGAACTCGCCGATCTGCGGGTTCGCGTAGAACTCGTCGGAGTCGCGACCGGCGCGCTCCCGGAAGTACAGGGTCGCCTCGTGGCCGTCGGCGGTCGGCTCGAGGACCAGGACCGAGTCGGGCTCGGAGTCCGAGCCCCAGCCGGTGAGCCAGGCGAAGGCCGAGTGCGCACGGTACGGGTAGTCGGTGTCGTTCGAGCGCACCTTCGCCGCTCCCGCCGGCACGATGAGCCGCTTGCCCGGATACATCGCCGAGAGACGACTCCGCCGGGCGGCGGCGAACGGCGCCTGCTCGCGAGGAGCCGACACGGCATCCGCACGATCGGCCCAGTTCGAGGCGATGTAGTCCTTGAAGGTCTCCGACACGGGGGTCGTCGACCGGTTGCTCGTGGCGCGCGGCGCCGGGGTGGTGGATTCGGCCATGCTCCTATTCTCACCCCCGCGGGGACAACTGCACCACGATCGGCCGATGATCGCTCCCCGCACCGTCGAGCGAGCCGATGACGCGCATGCCCGTCACGTGCCAGCCGGGGGTCGCCATGACGTGGTCGATGGGGGCGCCGAGGAGCGGCGGGAGCATCGTGGGCCAGGTGCCGACGGCCGCGTTCCCGGTGACGGCGGCCGCATCGACGCAGTCGCCGATCGCCGCGCCCTCGGCGGTCGCGAGGCCGGTGAAGTGGTCGATCGTCGAGTTGAAGTCGCCGGCCATGATCACGTTGCCGCCGCGGCACGCCGAGATCAGCCAGGTGAGGTCGAGCTTCCAGTGGTTCAGCTCGCTCGGGATGGGCGCCACCGCGTGCACCACCACGATGGTCGGGCCGGTGCCGTCCGCCGGGGTCGCGACGAGGCTCGGCAGCACGTTCGTCGTGCGGTGGTCGGTGTCGACGACGTAGTCGCCGAGGGCGGTGCTCGTGAGCAGCGAGGTGCTGCGCGCCTTCGAGATGCGGTCGTAGCTGAAGGTGTGCACCCACATCGGATGCCCTCCCGCCTTCATGAGCCCCGCGATCTCGATCGCCGTCTCGTAGGTCGTCTCCGGGAGGGCGACGATGTCGGCGTCCACGTCGAGTGCGGCCTTCGCGATCGTCTCGGCGCCGGGCACGTCCCCGAGGGTGTTCCAGGAGAGCACCGTGACATCCGCCTCGCCCTTCTTCTCGAAGGAGTTGTCGCCGAGTCCGCGCTGGGCGAGCACGACCGAGCTCGCGAGGACGAACATCACGGCGACGAGCCCGAGCGCCGCGCAGAGCCGACGGAAGGCCGGAACGACGACGGCGACGAAGAACAGCGCGATGACGAGGAGCAGGCCGACGGCGATCGCCATCCCCCGCAGCGACACCACCTGGGCCGCGAACGGGAGCCGCTGGAAGCCGAAGAGCTGCGGCCAGACCGCGACGAGCGCGACGGCCCCCGCGAGGAGGATCGTCGCGGCGACGAGGATGCGACGGAACATGGTCAGGCGAGCCTAACCGGTCGACCCGGAATAGAGTGTCAGGATGCCCGGCCCCATCGACCTCCACACGCACAGCAGCGTGTCCGACGGCACCGAGAGGCCCGCCGAGCTCGTGCGCGCCGCGCTCGCCGCGGGTCTCGGGACGCTCGCGATCACCGACCACGACTCGACCGCCGGCTGGGCGGAGGCCTTCGAGGCCGCGGCGGGAACCGGCCTCACGGTCGTGCCGGGCATGGAGCTCAGCACGCGGCGCGAGTGGAGGAGCATCCACCTCCTCGCCTACCTCGTCGACCCGGAGGACCTCGACCTGCGGGAGGAGACCCTGCGCATCCGGGAGGCCCGGCTCACCCGCGCCGAGTCGATCGTGTCCCGCCTCGCCGCGGACTTCGACATCTCCTGGGCGGATGTCGTGGCCCAGACGAGCGACGGCGCGACGGTCGGCCGCCCGCACATCGCCGATGCCCTCGTCGCCCGCGGCGCGGCGGAGGATCGCAGCGCCGCGTTCCGCGACATCCTGCACCCGAAGTTCGGGTACTACGAGCCGCACTACGCCCCGGACCCGCTCACGGCCGTCGGCCTCGTGCGGGCGGCCGGGGGCGTGCCCGTGCTCGCGCATCCGGCGACCCGGGGCATCGACGAGGTCATCTCGCGCGAGAACCTCGGGCTTCTCGTCGACGCGGGCCTGTTCGGCCTCGAGCTGCGGCACCGCGAGAACCGGCCGGATGCCGTGGCCCGCCTCGCCGAGTACGCGGACTACTTCGGGCTCGTGATCACCGGCTCGAGCGACTACCACGGGGCGGGCAAGCCCAACCGCCTCGGGGAGAACACGACGGAGCCCGAGGTGCTGCGCCGCATCCTGGAACAGGGGACCGGGTCCACCGTCGGCTAGCAGGTGGCGATGCGTCAGGCGGCGGGAGGCGTGCTTCCCGCGCTCGGGCGGCGAGTGCGGTTGCGGCGCCGGCGCGAGGGGCCGGTGCCGTCGTGCGTTCCCGCGCCGGCGGGCTTCTGGGCCTCGGCGGCCCCTTCGACCGGACGGCCGCCGCGCGTACGGGTGCGCTCGCGGCCGGCTCCGCCGTGGCTCGTGCTCCCGTGCCCGCCGGAACCGTGCCCCGAGCCGTGGCCGCCGCGTCCCGCACCGGAGTCGCGTCCGCCGCGACCCGTTCCGGCCGTCGCCGACCGCGGTTCGCGCTCGCGTGCCGGGCCGGCGGTCTTGAGGCGACCCTTGGCATCCGCGGGGATGTCGAGATCGGTGTAGAGGTGCGGGGAGGAGGAGTAGGTCTCGACCGGCTCCGGGATGCCCATCTCGAGCGCCCGGTTGATGAGCGACCACTTGTGCATGTCGTCCCAGTCGACGAAGGTCACGGCGATCCCGGTCTTGCCCGCGCGCCCGGTGCGCCCCGCGCGGTGCAGGTAGGTGTCGTGGTCCTCGGGGATCGTGTGGTTGATGACGTGGGTCACGTCGAGCACGTCGATGCCGCGTGCGGCGACATCCGTCGCGATGAGGATGTCCTTCTTGCCGGCCTTGAAGGCGGCCATGGCCCGCTCGCGCTGCTCCTGGTTGAGGTCGCCGTGCACGGCGGCGGCGTTGAAGCCCCGGTCGCCGAGCTCCTCGACGAGTTTGGCCGCGGCACGCTTGGTGCGGGTGAAGATCACGGTCTTGCCCCGCCCCTCGGCCTGGAGGATGCGGGCGATGACCTCGTCCTTGTCGAGCGCGTGCGCCCGGTAGACGACGTGCTTGATGTTCGCCTGGGTGAGGCCCTCGTCGGGGTCGGTCGCCCGGATGTGGATGGGCCGGTTCATGAACCGGCGTGCGAGCGCCACGATCGGCCCGGGCATGGTCGCCGAGAAGAGCATGGTGTGACGCGCTGGCGGCGTCTGCGAGAAGAGCTTCTCGATGTCGGAGAGGAACCCGAGGTCGAGCATCTTGTCGGCCTCGTCGAGCACCATGACCTCGACCTTCGCGAGGGAGAGCATCCGCTGGCTCGCGAGGTCGAGCAGGCGTCCCGGCGTGCCGACCACGACCTGCGCCCCGTCCTTCAACTGCTCGATCTGGCCCTCGTAAGCCTTGCCGCCGTAGATCGCGGCGACCTTCGTCGCGCGGTTCGCCGAGGCCATGACGAGGTCCTCGGCCACCTGGATGCACAGCTCGCGCGTCGGGACGACGACGAGCGCCTTGACCCCCGGCTCCGGATCGGTGCCGAGGTGCTGGAGGAGCGGGAGGCCGAAGCCGAGCGTCTTGCCCGTTCCGGTCTTGGCCTGGCCGATGATGTCCTGGCCCCCGAGGCCGAGCGGGATGGTCTGCGCCTGGATGGGGAACGGTTCGAGAATGCCCTTGGCGGCGAGTGCGTCGACCATGTCCTGGTCGACGCCGAGTTCTGAGAATGTCAAGTTGTGCAGCCCTGTCTTGGGTTGAGCGGTTACGCCCGTCTTTTCCCAGGGCGCAGGGCCCCGCCAGAGTGGGGGCCGCTGACCAGTTTAGTCGCCGCGAGGCCCGGTTCCTGACAGGACGCCCCGGCCAGTCGCACAGGATGCCCCCGGCCGCTGGCAGGTCGTCGCCGCTAGGCTGTCTTCGTGGTCACCCTGTTCCCTCGCCGCAAGCGACGCCCATCGCCGTCACGGAACCGGCCACGGCGCCCCGACCCCGACCAGGTGGTCAACCGGGTGGGGCTCAGCGAGCTCGCGCCGGATCTCGGGCACTTCCTCGGCCAGGCGGCCTACCTTCAGCTCTCCTTCTTCGAGGGGCTCTCGCGAGCGGTGACCTCGGCGCCGTCGACCGCGTCGAAGGAGGCGGTGAGCCGGATCGCCTCGATCGCGCTGGCACGGCACCACGAGCTCGTCGCGGAGCTCGAGCGCTCCGGGCTCTCACCGAGCGAGGCGATGGAGCCCTTCGTCGGGCCGATCGACGAGTTCCAGCTGAGGACCGCCGGGAGCGACTGGTTCGAGGCGATGCTGGGCTACTACGTGGGTTCGGGCATCCTCGACGACGCGTTCTCGGGGATCGCCCAGGGCTTCTCGGGCGACTATGCGGAGCGCGTGGCGGAACTCCTGTCGAACGAGATCGCCCATGACATCGTCGTGGCGGAGCTTCGCGCCTCGATCGACGACAACCCGCGCCTGGCCTCGCGCCTGGCCCTCTATGGCCGTCGGCTGGTCGGCGACGTGCTGCTCGTCGCGCGCTCCGCCCTCGATCTGCCGAAGGACACGGCGCCGGATGACGAGCGGCTCGAACCGGTGCTCACCGAGCTCATCGCCGCCCACACCCGCCGGATGGACGAGCTCGGCCTCACCGCGTAGGCGGGCTCCGCTAGGGCCGGCTGAGCCGATCGAAGAGCGCCGTGTCGTGACGCCTCCGCCGCGGGGCGAGGACGAGCGCGGTCGCGATCGCGACGACGCCGCCGGCCACGAGGCTCGCCCACCAGATCCAGCCGCCGTCGAAGGTCCAGCCGATCCAGGTGAGGCCGGCCCACACCGCCGAGGCGACGGCGGCGCCGACGGCAGGCAGCAGGGCGCTGCCATAGGTCTCGCGGCCGGGCAGGAGGTAGCGGAGGGCCAGGCCGAGGAGCGCGCCTCCCAGAGCGACGAAGAGGAGCTCCATCAGGCGACGAATCCGACGCGGCGGGACGACTCGGAGCCGACCTCGATGTAGGCGAAGGTGTCGAGGGGAACGAGGAAGACCCGGCCCTTGTCGTCGACGAGCCGGATGAACTTGGCCTCGCTCTCGAGGGCCGAGGCGACGATCTTCTCGATCTCGGCCGCCGGCTGGTCGGATTCGAAGCTCAGCTCTCGCGGGCTGTTGATGATGCCGATGCGAATGTCCACCTGCCCAGATTACGGCAGAAGCCCGGTGCCGTTCCGCCAGTTCGTCAGGAGCGGACAGGCTGACCGCCGAGGTGTCCGGGTGTCCTGGGCCTGGGATAGTTTGTCACTCGTGACGGTCAAGGGGTTCGCGCACGCGGAGGGCGCCGCGCCGGTGCCCGTCCTCGACGCCTCGCAGCGCGCGGTCGTCGGCCTTCCGGATGGCGCCTCGGCGGTCGTCGTGGGCGCTCCGGGAAGCGGGAAGACGACGACCCTCGTCGAGCTCGTGGCCGACCGGGTCCTCGAGCGCGGCTGGTCGCCGGACGAACTCCTCGCCATCGGCCAGAGCCGGGCCACGGCGACGCGGCTGCGCGACCGCCTCGCGCTGCGGCTCGCCGTGCCGACCGAGGGGCCTCTCGCCCGCACGGTGGCCTCGCTCGCCTTCGAGATCGTCGCGTTCTCCCGGCGGAGCGCCGGCCTCGCTCCGCCGCGACTGCTCACCGGCGGCGAGCAGGACAGCGACATCGCCCAGTTCCTCGCCGGCCACCTCGAGGAGGGGACCGGCCCCGACTGGCCGTCGCCGCTCGGCCCTGAGGTCCGCGCGCTGCGCGGCTTCCGCACGGAACTGCGCGAGACCATGATGAGGGCGACCGAGCACGGGCTGGATCCCGCGGCGCTGCGACGGCTCGCCGCACGGCACGCGAGGCCCGAGTGGGCCGCCGTGGCCGACTTCCAGTCCGAGTACCTGCAGGTCATGGCCGAGCTCCGCCCCGACCAGCTCGATGCCGCCGAGCTCACCGAGGCGGCCCGGCGATCGATCGAGGCCGGGGTCGTGCCGGAGTCGGTCTCCCGGCTGCGGCTCGTGGTCGTCGACGACCTCCAGGAGGCGACCGAGGCGACGGTGTCGATGCTGCGGGCGCTCGCGGAGCGGGGAGCGAGCGTCATCGGCTTCGGCGACCCGGACGTCGCCGCGAACGCGTTCCGCGGCGGCGAGCCGGATGTCGTCGGCCGGTTCGGCCCCTCGCTCGGGCTCGAGGGCGCAGAGACCCTGTTCCTCTCGACCTCGCACCGGCAGGGCGCGGCACTCCTGGCGCTCACGAGCGCGACGACCGACCGGATCGGGACGGCGGGGATCGTCGGGCACCGGCATCCGATGCCCACCGAGACAGGCACCGAGGCTGGCACTGGCACCGTCGCCGGCACCGGCCCCGACCCGGGCGGCGTGGTCACGATGACCGGGCCCACGCCGGCGAGGCTCTGGGCGGCGATCGCGCGCCGTCTGCGCGAGCGCCATCTCGACGCCGGCCTCCCGTGGAGCCGGATGGCCGTCATCGTCCGCAACGGGGCGCAGGCGCCCGTGGTCGCGAGGGCGCTCGCCCTCTCCGACGTCCCGGCGCGCACCGCGGCCGGCGGGGTCCCGCTGCGGGAGGACGTCGCCGCGCGCAGCCTCCTCGCCCTCGTCGACGTGGGGATCGGTCGCTCGGAGCTCACGCCGGAGAGCGCCGTGGAGCTCGTGACCGGCCCGTTCGGCGGACTCGACAGGCTCGCGCTACGCAGGCTGCGGCTCTCGCTGAGGGCCGAGGAGCTCGCGGGAGGCGGGAACCGCCCCGGAGACGAGCTCCTCGTCGAGGCGCTCTCCGCCCCGGGCCGGCTCGCCACGATCGATCACGCCGCAGCGCGCGCGGCCGCCCGGCTCGCGGAGACCCTCGCCGAGCTCGCCGGGCAGGCGGAGCGCGGCGCCACGATCGAGGAGCTGCTCTGGCTCGCCTGGGAGCGGAGCGGTCTCGCGCCCGTCTGGCGGCAGCAGGCGCTCGGCAGCGGCATCCTCGCGGCCGAGGCCGACCGGAGCCTCGACGGCATCCTCGCCCTCTTCACGGCGGCGAAGCGCTTCGTCGAGCGGGAGCCGGGCCTGCCGGCCACGAGCTTCCTCACCGCGGTGCTCGACGCGGAGGTGCCGGAGGACACGCTCTCGCCCCGGGCGGCGGCCGACTCCGTGCTCGTGACCACCCCGAGCGGCGCGCTCGGCCTCGAGTTCGACACGGTCGTCGTGGCCGGCCTCCAGGACGGCGCCTGGCCGAACCTGCGGCTGCGCGGCTCCCTCCTCTATCCGGGCGAGCTCGTCCGCGCGGCCACGGGCACGGCGAGCGGGACGATCGACACGCGTCGCGAAGTCCTCGCGGACGAGCTCCGGATGTTCGCGCTCGCCGTCTCCCGCGCGAGCCGCGAGGTCGTCCTGGCCGCGGTCGCGAACGAGGACGAGGCGACGAGCGTGTTCTTCTCGCTCGCCCCGGCGAGCGCGCGGGCTCTCGCCGCAGGAGCGCTCCCGCCACTCACCCTCCGCGGCCTCGTCGGGCGGCTGCGCAGGGAGCTCGTCGCGAGCGCTCGCCCCGATGCGGCCGCGAACCTCGCCCGGCTCGCGGAGGCGGGGGTCCCCGGCGCGGACCCGGCGGAGTGGCACGGCCTCCTGGCGGCCTCGACGACCGGCCCGCTCTACGCCGACGAGGAGATCGTTCCGGTGTCGCCCTCGAAGCTCGGCGCCTTCGAGCACTCACCCGTGGACTGGTTCGTCGAGTCCGTCTCCGGGACCCAGTCGAGCACGGCGATGGGCATCGGGACGATCGTGCACTGGGCGATGGAGACGGCGACCGGCTCGGACGCCGACGCGGTGTTCGCGGCGATCGAGAGCCGCTGGGACGAGCTCGTCTTCGAGGCGCCCTGGCTCGCCGAGCAGCAGCGGCGGGCCGCGCGGAAGCTCGCGGCGGCGGTCGCGGAGTACCTCGGCGACGCGGCCAGGGACGGCAGGGCGCGCGTCGCGGCGGAGAAGTCGTTCTCACTCGAGGTCGGCCGCGCCAGGCTGAGGGGCACGATCGACCGGATCGAGCGCTCCCCGGACGGCGGTGTCGTGATCGTCGACCTCAAGACCGGCGCCGTGGAGAGGAACCAGGCGGTCATCGACGACCTCCCGCAGCTCGCGGCCTACCAGCTCGCCTACGCATCCGGACAGCTCGACGAGGTGCTCGACCCGCTCGGGGAGCACCATGCGGGCGGGGCGAAGCTCGTCTTCGTGCGGGAGG
Source organism: Clavibacter sp. (assembly GCA_044508495.1). Classification (GTDB taxonomy): domain Bacteria; phylum Actinomycetota; class Actinomycetes; order Actinomycetales; family Microbacteriaceae; genus Terrimesophilobacter. The sequence continues at coordinate 9,279 of JBIQHP010000032.1, read as the reverse complement.
GCGTGCGCGGCAAGTCCTACCGGGAGGGCGTGCAGTCGCCCCTCACCCAGGAGCAGCTCGAGGGCTTCCGGGAGCGCATCCGGCTCGCCGCCATGGGCATGGCGCTCGGGGAGTACGCGGGGCCGCGCGTGCTCGATCCCTTCGCTCCAGGGGACCTGGCCAAGCGCGCCCTGCATCGTGTGAAGGCGGTGTCGAGTGACTGAGCGCGGGATCGGGGCCGACGAGCTCGCGGAGCTCCTCGGCCTGCCGAGGCCGACCGCGCAGCAGAGGGCCGTCGTCGAGTCGGAGCTCGCACCGGCGCTCGTCATCGCGGGGGCGGGGAGCGGCAAGACCGAGACGATGGCGAACCGGGTCGTCTGGCTTCTCGCGAACGGGCACGTGCGGCCCGGCGAGATCCTCGGGCTGACCTTCACGCGCAAGGCCGCGGGGGAGCTCGCCGATCGCATCCGGAAGCGCATCGAGCAGCTCGCGGCGACGGGGCGCGTCGCGGCCGACTACGACGCCTTCGATCCGCCCACCGTCGCCACCTACAACTCCTTCGCGAACGCGATCTTCCGCGACAACGCGATCCTGCTCGGGCGGGAGACCGACGGGAGCGTGCTCGGGCCGGCCTCCGCCTGGCAGCTCGCGCGCTCCATCGCGGTGGGGAGCCGCGACGAGCGGCTCGGGAGCCTCGACCGCAGCCTCGACCAGGTCACGGACGCCGTGCTCGACCTGAGCCACGAGCTGAGCGAGAACGTCGTCGACCCCGCGAGGGTGCACGAGATGGCCGCGCGGTTCGCCGCCCTCGCCGGACTGCCGCCCGGTGGCCGCGGCGAGTATCCGAAGGCTCTCGACCTCGTCGACTCGGTCTCGGCGCTCCCGCTCCTCCTCGACCTCGCGACCGAGTTCTCCACGGCGAAGGCACGGAACGGCTTCGTCGAGTACGCCGACCAGGTCATGCTCGCGCTCCAGGTCGTCCGGCGGGTGCCGAGAGTGGGCGAGGAGCTGCGCGAGCGCTACCGGGTCGTGCTGCTCGACGAATACCAGGACACGAGCGTCGTGCAGACCTGGCTGCTCTCCGAGCTCTTCTCGGGGCATCCGGTCATGGCGGTCGGCGACCCCCACCAGTCGATCTACGGATGGCGCGGCGCGAGCGCGGCCAACCTCGAGCAGTTCGCGGGCGGCTTCGGTCGCGACCAGGCGGTGCGGCAGTTCGCCCTGTCGACGAGCTGGCGGAACGGCCACGGCATCCTCGCGGCGGCGAACACCCTCGTCGAGCCGCTCGTGGCGGCGACGACGGTGGCGGTCGAGAGGCTCGGGGCGGCGCCTACGGCGACCGAGGGCACGGTCGAGGTGCGCTTCGAGGAGTCGATCGCCGAGGAGGCCGCGGCCACGGCCGCGTGGTTCGCGGAACGGCTCACCGCGACGAGGGGGACCACCCCGCCGACCGCCGCGATGCTGTTCCGGGCGAGACGCACGCAGGCGGTCTTCGTCGAGGCGCTGCGCGCGGCCGGAGTACCGTACCACGTGCTCGGCATCGGCGGCCTTCTCGACGAGCCGGAGGTCGCCGACCTCGTGTGCGCCCTCACCGTCGTCGGCGACCCGGCCGCGGGGTCCGAGCTCGTGCGCCTCCTCGCCGGCTCCCGCTGGAGGGTCGGCGTGCGTGACCTGCACGCGCTCGCGGGGGTCGCGTCCTGGCTGCGCGATCGCGATCATGCGCAGCAGCCGCTCGACGACGCGACGCGGGAGAGGCTGCGCTCCTCGGTCGCCGAGGGGGAGGGCGGCTCGATCGTCGACGCGCTCGACTTCGTCGCCCACGCGAAGCCGGGGCACGGCCTGCTCGAGGGCTTCAGCGACCTCGGCCTCGAGAGGCTCCGGGATGCCGGGCTCGTCTTCTCGAGACTCCGGGCGAGAGCCTCCCTCGACCTGCTCGACTTCGTGACGCTCGTCGAGCAGGAGTTCCGCCTCGACATCGAGGCTCTCGCGAACGACGACCGTTCCGGCGGCGCCGCGAGCATGGAGGCGTTCTTCGACGCGCTCGGCGCCTTCCGTGCCGTCAATGAGGGCGGCGGCCTCGGGGGCTTCCTCGGCTGGCTGCGGGAGGCGGTCCGGACCGACGATCTCGCCCCGCGGCCCGAGGAGCCCGATCCCGGTGCGGTGCAGCTGCTGACGATCCACGGCGCCAAGGGACTCGAATGGGACTTCGTGGTGGTGCCCAGGATGGTGACCGACGAGCTTCCCGCGAAGCCGAGGGACACCACGGGGTGGACGGGGTTCGGCGCGCTGCCCTATGAGTTCCGGGGCGATGCCGAGGGGCTCCCGGTCTTCTCCTGGGCCGATGCCGAGTCCCGCAAGGACCTCCTCGCGCGGCATGACGAGTTCAAGGCAGGGGTGAGGGATCGCCACGAGCTCGAGGAGCGGCGCCTCGCCTACGTCGCCGTGACGCGCGCGCGGCACGGGCTCCTGCTCACCGGCTCGTTCTGGGCGGCGCAGTCGGCCCCGAGGTCGCCGAGTCCGTACCTCCGGGAGCTCGCCGGGGCGGGAATCGTCGACGAGCTCCCCGAGGCCCCGCTGAGCGCGCAGAAGCCGGACGAGGCGGAGGCGGAGCCGCTGCACTGGCCGAGCGATCCTCTCGGGGGTCGTCGCGGGAAGGTCGAGCGCGCGGCCGCCCTCGTCCGCGAGGCGGAGCCCGCCTCCTCCGGCGCGCTCGGCGGGGAGCTCGAGCTCCTCCTCGCCGAGCGGGAACGGATGCTCTCCGCCGCCGAGTACGTGACGATCCCGGATCGCATCCCGGCGAGCCGCTTCAAGGACTTCGTGACCGATCCGGCCGAGGTCGCCGCGGGCATCCGCCGGCCCATGCCGGAGAAGCCGTACCGCGCGACGCGGCTCGGCACCCTCTTCCACTCCTGGGTCGAGGAGCGGTCGGGGCTCGTCGGCTCGGGAGAGGTCATCGATGCGCTCGAGAGCGAGCTCGAGCCCGAGGAGGCCGCGATCGACGAGGCGGCGCTGGCGCGGCTGCAGGCGACCTTCGAGCGCTCGGAGTGGGCCGCGATCCAGCCCGTCGAGGTCGAGCGCGAGCTGCACCTGCCCTTCGACGGCCGGATCGTGATCTGCAAGATCGACGCCGTGTACGAGCGGGACGGCCGCTACCAGATCGTGGACTGGAAGACCGGCAAGGCGCCGACCTCTCCCGAGGAGCTGGAGGAGCGTCAGCTCCAGCTCGCCCTCTACCGGCTCGCCTTCGCGAAGTGGAAGGACGTCGACCCCGCCGAGGTCGACGCGGTCTTCTATTACGTCGCGGACGACCGGGTCATCGAACCGGATCGCGTCGAGGACGAGGAGAGGCTCCTCGCCCGGTGGCGCGCGGCGACCGGCGGGAGCTGAGGGCAGGCCGCACGGCCTAGGGCACCGGACGCAGCTGGACGGGCCTGCCCATGATCGCGGAGGCGAGCGCCTCGACGGGCTCGCGCGCCGCCGCCGGGTTGTCCACGAGGGCGAAGTCGACGTCGCCCGCCTCCGGGAGCGCCATCGAGGGGGGCAGTTCCACGAGGTCGGCGGGGATGAGCGACTGCGGGAAGACGGCGACGCCGATGCCGGCCCGGACGGCGGCGAGCATGCCGTTGACCTCCTTGACGTTGCAGGTGATGCGCCAGGTGCGCCCGACGGCCTCGAGGGCGCGTATCGCGAAGGTGCGGCTGAGGCTCGGCGCCTGGTAGACGATGAGCGGGAGCGGGGTGTCCGGGTCGATCGTGACGCTCTTGTGGCCGACCCACACCATCCGGTCGCGCCGCACGAGCCGGCCGAGCGGGTCGCCGGATTCCTGTTTGACGAAGACGAGGTCGAGCTGGCCGGCCTGGAGCCTGCGCATGAGGGCGCCGCTCTGGCTCACCGTGAGCTCGAGGTTGATCTGCGGGTAGAGCTGGCGGAAGTCGCGCAGCACCTGCGGAAGCTGGGTGAGGGCGAGGTCGTCGGCCGAGCCGAAGCGCAGGCGCCCGCGCATGGCCGAGCCGGTGAAGTAGCTCGCGGCCTCGTCGTGGGCGGCGAGGATCGTGCGGGCGAAGCCGAGCAGCGCATCGCCGTTGTCGGTGAGCCGAACGTCCCGGGTGTCGCGCGTGACGAGGTTGCGGCCGGCGGCGAGCTCGAGTCTGCGGATGTGCTGGCTCACGGTCGGCTGACTCAGCCCGAGCAGCTGGGCGGCGTGGGTGAAGCTCAGGGTCTCGGCGACGGTCGCGAAGGTCTTGAGCAGAACGGGATCGAACACGCGACCTCCCATTGCGAAAGGTAATAGGACTTATAGGCTCGATAATACGACTGAATGGGTGCTCCCGACATAGCGTAGACGCGTGACCCCGGAGCAGTCAGTGGACGAGGCGGCGACCGCGCCCATCCCGGTGCTCCTCCAGCGCCCGCGCTGGCGGGACACCTTCAGCTCCCTGCGCATCCACAACTACCGCCTCTACGTCGTCTCGCAACTGATCTCCAACACCTCGGGCTGGGCGATGCGCATCGCGATCGACTGGCTCGTGTTCGAGCTGACCGGGAGCGTCGCGCTCGTCGGTGTCACGGTGGCACTGCAGTTCGGCCCCATGCTCGTGCTCGGCCCGCTCGGCGGCGTCATCGCCGACCGGTATCCGAAGCGCCGGCTGCTCGTCCTGACCCAGGCGGTCAACGCCCTCGCCTGCGGGATCCTCGCCGCGCTCACGATCACCGGGATCGTCGTCGTGTGGGAGGTCTTCGCGACCGCCCTCGTCATGGGTTGCGTCGCGGTCGTCGACTCGCCGGCCCGCTCGGTGTTCGTCAACGAGATGGTCGGTCACGACCGGCTCGGCAACGCGATCAGCATCAACGCCTCGATCTTCCACCTCGGCGGTCTCGTCGGGCCGGCGGTGAGCGGCGTCCTCATCGCGATCGTGGGCGCCGGCTGGGCGATCGCGGCGAACGGCGTCGCGGCCTGCGTCGTGGTCGCGACCCTCCTCAGCATGCGGGCCTCGGAGCTCCTGCCCTCGCTCGTCGCGGTGCGCTCGAAGGGGCAGATCCGCGAGGGCCTGCGCTATGTGCGCTCCAAGCCGACGATCTTCTGGCCCATCGTCATGCTCGCCTTCGTCGCGACGTTCGGCATGAACCTCCCCGTCATGCTCGTCGCCTTCGCCGACCATGTCTTCGGCTCGGGTGCCGCGGGCTACGGCCTCTACAGCTCCGCGGCGGCGCTCGGCGCGCTCGCCGGGTCCCTCGCCTCGACGAGGAGGATGAGCTACCGGCTGCGCTCGATCATGTTCGCGGCCGGATGCTTCGGGCTCACGATCGCGGCATCCGGTCTCGCCCCGGTCGTCTCGGTCTTCCTGCTGTGCCTTGCCGGCATCGGCTTCACCCGGCTCCTGTTCGCGACGACGGCGGAGTCGATCGTGCAGATGTCCTCGAACCGCATCATCCGCGGCCGGGTCATGGCGATCTACGCGATGGTCGTGCTCGGCGGCCAGGCGATCGGCGGGCCGCTCATGGGCTGGCTCACCGAGCTCTGGGGCGTGCGCCCCGCGATGGTCGCCTCGGGGCTGGTCCCGGCGGTCGCCGCGATCGTCATCGCGATCCTGCTCTCGAGGTCGGGGCGCCTGAGGCTGAGGGTCCGGATGCGCCGCCGCATCGTCCCGTTCGCGATCGAGGTGCGCGGCCAGCTCGGCTGAGGGGCGCCCTCAGGCGCGACGTCGGTCGAGCATCGCCTCGACCTCGTCGACCGCCATGACCGGCATCGTGTGATGGCTGAGCGCCGTGCCGAGGTCGTCGCGGACTCGGTCGGCGAGGGAGTGCAGCATCGCGACGGCGTCGTCGACGATCTCGGTCGAGCGCTCCTGGGCGCCGTGGAGCAGCCACCTCGCGAGCTCGAGCTCCGAGTAGAGGCGCGCCCGCCGCTCGATCTGCCGGTCGCTCGAGCTCCTCGCCTGCTGGTAGGCGTCGATGACCGTCTCGGCGGCGCCCTCGCGCGCCGAGCCGAGGATCCAGAACAGGTCACGGGCCGGGTCGTCGACTCGCAGGCCGTGCCAGCCGAGAAGTCCCACGACCTCGCCCGCCTCCACGAGGAGGGAGTCGGCGCCGAGCGCTCCGTTGACGACGGCGGGGGCGAACTGCCAGAGGGCCGAGTCCTCGGCCGCGCTCTCCCATCGGCCGAGCAGCGCGCCGGGGACGAGGCCGGTCGCCGAGGCGCGGTCCATGACGGTGATGCTGGAGCGCAGGATCTCGGCGGGGCTCAGGACCGGAAGCCCGGCATCCGCCACGAAGCTCGTCGGCAGGGAGTGGATGGCGGCGATCGCGCGTCCGATCGACGAGGCGAGCCCGCTACCGGGCGCGATGTCCCGGAGCGCGATCTTGCGACCGTGCACGAACTCGGAGACGACGGCGCGCGTCCCGCTCACCGGAGTCTGGCCGGCGAAGGCCGAGACCGCGAACGGCAGCCTGCTCCGGATGCCCGTGCTGAGCGCCCGGAGCGCGACGAGGTCGGCCGACTGCTCCGCCTCCGCGCGTTCGGAGGTGGGGATGCGGATGACCCAGTGCCGCCCGTCGGCGCCCGCCACGAGCGCGGTCTCGAAGTCGCCGTGCGATCCCGATCCGATCGGCTGAGCAGCCGCGGCGTCGAGCCCGGGCACGGCGGCGGTCGCGAGCGCGGCGAGCGTGAGGTGGGATCTGGCCATACCGTCAGGGTAGGTCGTCCTCGCCCGACCCCGGCCCAACGCCACGCGCTTCCCGGACAGCCGTGCTGTGGCGGTGGAGTGCCGGGCTGCGATGATGAAGGCATGACAGTCCTGGGCGCGCGCTCCGAGCGCAGGCCGATGCCGCTCTCGCGCAGCCAGGTGGACCGCGACTATCTCGCGCGGGCACGCCCGGACCTGCTCGACGAGCTGCGCTCGGACCCTGCCACGCGCGTCCTCCCGGTGTGGCAGGGCCGCTCCCTCGTCACCCTCGACGGCGCCCCCGCGCTCAGGCTGCTTCCGCCTGCCGCCGTCCCGGATGCGCGCACCTGGCTCTACCTCGGCCGCTCGCTCTCGGCGACGAGCCCCGAGCCGCCCGGCACGGCCATCCTCGCCGCCGTCCTCGCGGACGAGGGTGCTGCCGCGCTCGCCCGCGCGGTCGAGGATCCGGAGGCCGAGTGGGCCGGGCTGCGCGACCTCGGCGCCGCCCTCGACGACCGCGACGCCGGGCTCCTCGTGGAGGCCGTCGCTCTCGCCAACTGGCATGCGAGTCACCGCTTCTCCCCGCGTACCGGCCAGCCGCTCGTGCCCGAGCAGGGCGGCTGGGTGCTGCGGGCCGCCGACGACACGATCGAGGTGTTCCCGCGCACCGATCCCGCGATCATCGTCGCGGTGCTCGACGACCGGGACCGGCTCCTGCTCGGGTCCAACGCGATGTGGCAGACGGATCGCTACTCGCTGCTCGCCGGGTTCGTCGAGCCGGGGGAGTCGCTCGAGGCCGCCGTCGTGCGCGAGATCTTCGAGGAGTCCGGCATCCGGGTCGTCGACCCCGTCTATCTGGGCTCGCAGCCCTGGCCGTTCCCCGCCTCGCTCATGCTGGGGTTCCGCGCCCGCGTCGACCCCTCGGACGGCGGTGCGCTCACCCCGGACGGCACCGAGATCCTGGACCTGCGCTGGTTCACGCGCGAGGAGCTGCGCGAGGACGACTCGCTCATCCTGCCCGGGCCGACCTCGATCGCGAGGGCCATCATCGACGAGTGGCTCGGACTCCCGTGAGTGCCGAGAGCCTGCTCGAGGGTCTCGACCCCGAGCAGCGGGTCGCGGCCGAGTCGCTGCTCGGCCCGGTATGCCTGCTCGCCGGCGCCGGCACCGGCAAGACGCGGGCGATCACTCACCGCATCGCCTTCGGCGTCGCGAGCGGCGTCTACAGCGAGAGCAAGGTCATGGCCCTGACCTTCACGACGCGGGCCGCGGCGGAACTGCGCGGGAGGCTTCGCCGGCTCGGTGCCGGAGGGGTCGCGGCCCGCACCTTCCATGCCGCCGCCCTCTCGCAGCTCGGGTTCTTCTGGCCACAGGTCGTCGGGGGGACGATGCCGCGCCTCCTCGAGGGGAAGGCGCGCGTGCTCGGACAGGCGGCGGAGTCCCTCAAGGTCAAGGTCGACACCGCGGCGCTCCGCGACCTCGCGGCGGAGATCGAGTGGCGGAAGGTCTCCGGCCTCGGCATCGAGGAGTACGCCGCGGCCGGGCGCACCCTTCCCGGCTCGCTCGACCTCGACCGGGTCGTCGCCCTCCAGCGCGCCTACGAGGATCTCAAGGACGCGCGGCGCCAGCTCGACTTCGAGGATGTGCTCCTCGCCTGCGCGGGCATGATCGACTCCGAGCCGCGCGTCGCCCAGCAGGTGCGCGAGCAGTATCGCTTCTTCGTGGTCGACGAGTACCAGGACGTCTCGCCGCTGCAGCAGCGGCTGCTCGACCTGTGGCTCGGCGACCGCGAGGATCTCTGCGTCGTCGGGGACGCGAGCCAGACGATCTACTCCTTCGCGGGAGCGAGCCCGGAGTTCCTGCTCGGCTTCCCGCGACGCTTTCCCGAGGCGACGGTCGTGCGCCTCGAGCGCAACTATCGTTCCTCTCCCGCGATCGTCGACACGGCGAACCGGCTCATGCGGGACCGCCCCGGGGCGCTCACGCTCACCGCGGCGGCCGGAGCGGGCGCGGAGCAGGGCGAACAGGGCCGCCGTGCGCCGACCGTCGACGCCTTCCGCTCGGATGCCGCGGAGGCCAGGGAGGTGGCGGCCCGCATCGCCGGGCTCGTCGCCGCGGGCACGAAGCCTCAGGACATCGCGGTGCTCTACCGCATCAACGTGCAGTCCGTCGCGCTCGCCACCGCGCTCGAGGACGCCGGGATCGCCCACCAGCTGCGCGGAGGGACCCGGTTCTTCGACCTGCCCGAGGTCAAGCAGGCCATCATGATGCTCAAGGGCGCGACGATCGTGAAGACCGAGGAGCAGCTCTTCAAGACCGTGAGCGACGTGCTGCGCTCTCTCGGCTGGACGCAGGAGCCGCCCGAGTCGCGCGGCGCCATCCGGAGCAGGTGGGAGTCGCTCAACACTCTCATGCTGCTCGCCGAGGACCAGCCGGCCGGAACCGGGCTCGGGGAGTTCGTCGCCGAGCTGCTCGAGCGCTCCGCGGGGCAGCACGAGCCGACCATGGCGGCCGTGACGCTCGCGACGCTGCACTCGGCGAAGGGGCTCGAGTGGGACACGGTCTTCCTCGTCGGCCTCCAGGAGGGGCTCGTCCCGATCGGCTACGCGACGAGCGAGGCGGCCGTCGACGAGGAGCG
>JBIQHP010000031.1:19916-22457 GCA_044508495.1 Clavibacter sp. | reverse complement strand
GTGCGGAGGGCGTGGGATTCGAACCCACGAGACATTTCTGCCCACCAGTTTTCAAGACTGGCTCCATCGGCCGCTCGGACAGCCCTCCCCGGCGCGGGCGCACCCGTGCGATTCTAGCCGACGGATGCGGCGGTCCGGCTGAGCACTAGCCGGGAAGCGCGTCGAGCGCGGAAACGAGGCCATCCGCCCTGACGTCCGCCGTCACCTCGGTCGCCACCGCCTTGACCTCGGGCGGCGCCTGGCCCATCGCGACCGCTCGGCCACCGGCACCGGCCCACTCGAACATCTCGATGTCGTTGCGGCCGTCTCCGACCGCGAGCACCCGTCTGAGCGGGATGCCGAGGATGCCGCGAACCCTCTCGAGCGCCGTGCCCTTGTTGACGCCGTCCGGTGCGATGTCGAGCCACGCCGTCCATCCGATCGCGTAACTGACCTGGTGCAGGCCGAGCGCGTCGATGAGCGCCACGAACTCCTCGGGCTCGTGCCCCGGCGAGACCACCACGACCCGGGTCACCGGGGTGTTCGCGAGCTCGTCGAAACCGACGAGGGTCGCGTTCTCCAGGTTCCAGTCCTGCATCCCCTCGGTGTAGAGACGGTGACCGGTCGCATCCTCGACCATGAACCGGCCGTCGGGGAGGCCGCCCCGGATGCGGTCGAGAACCGGCCCCGGGTCGAACGTCTCGACGAGGTCGCGGCGATACCCGCCCTCGACATCCGGATCGCGCTTGAGGGTGATCGCGCCGTTCGCGCACACGACGTACTCCGGCTCGAGGCCGAGCGCCTCGAGGATCGGGCGGGTCGTCTCCCAGGACCGCCCCGTCGCGAGCGTCACGAGATGGCCCGCGTCGCGGGCGCGGGCGACCGCATCCACGACCGCCTGCGCGAGCGTCTCGTCCTCGTGGATGACGGTGCCGTCCACGTCGAGCGCGACGAGCCACCGTTCGAAGTCAGACATTCAGGCGACCGGCTCCATGACCTCGAGGCCGCCGAGGTAGGGCCGCAGCGCGTCGGGGACGCGCACCGAGCCGTCCTCCTGCTGATGCGTCTCGAGGATCGCGACGATCCAGCGCGTCGTGGCGAGCGTGCCATTGAGGGTGGCGACCGGCGTGGTCTTCCCCGACTCGGTGCGGTACCGAATGTCGAGCCGGCGGGCCTGATAGGTCGTGCAGTTGCTCGTGCTCGTGAGCTCCCGATAGGCACCCTGCGTCGGGACCCAGGCCTCGATGTCGAACTTGCGCGCGGCGCTCGAACCGAGGTCGCCCGCCGCGACGTCGATCACGCGGTAGGCGAGCTCGCAGGCCTTCATCATCTGCTCCTGATAGCCGACGAGTCGCTCGTGCTCGGCCTCGGCATCCTCGGGGAGGGTGTAGCAGAACATCTCGAGCTTGTTGAACTGGTGCACGCGCAGGATGCCGCGGTTGTCCTTGCCCGCGGCCCCGGCCTCGCGCCGATAGCAGGTCGACCAGCCCGCATAGCGCAGCGGGCCGGTCGAGAGGTCGAGGATCTCGTCGGCGTGGAATCCGGCGAGCGCGACCTCGCTCGTCCCCACGAGGTAGAGGTCGTCGGCCGGGAGGTAGTAGATCTCATCGGCGTGCTCGCCGAGGAAGCCCGTGCCGCGCATGATCTCGGGTCGCACGAGCGTCGGGGTGATGAGCGGCGTGAAGCCCTCGGCAAGCGCCTTGTCGAGGGCGAGGTTCATGAGCGCGAGCTCGAGGCGGGCGCCGACCCCGGTGAGGAAGTAGAAGCGGCTGCCCGAGACCTTCACGCCGCGTGCGATGTCGATCGCCCCGAGTCCCTCGCCGAGCTCGACGTGGTCGTGCGGCTCGAAGTCGAAGCTCACGGGCGAGCCGACCTCGCGCAGGGTCTCGAAATCAGCCTCGCCGCCGGCCGGGACGCCCTCGATGATCGGGTTGGCGATCGCGCCGGCGACGCGGTCGAACTCGGCCTCTGCCTCCGCTGCCTTCTGCCCGGCCTCCTTGACGCGTGAGGCGAGCTCCTGTGCGCGGGCGACCAGTGCCGCCTTCTCCTCCTTCGCGGCTGCGGCCACGGTCTTGCCGAAGGCGTTCTGCTCGGCCCGGAGCGCCTCGAAGCCGGTGATGGCCGCACGCCGGGCGGCATCGGCCTCCAGCGCCGCGTCGACGAGCTCGACGGAGTCACCGCGCGCGTCCTGCGAGCGCCTCACGGCATCCGGATTCTCGCGCAGCAACTGGGGGTCTATCACCTCCCCAGTCTATTGAACGGTTTCGTGACGTACGGTTGAGCCCATGGCCGCAGGATCGGGTTCGGGGTCAGGTCGGGCGACGACCCGCAAGAAGCACGCCGCGGTCGTCTACAACCCCATCAAGGTCGACCTCAGGAAGCTCCGCCGATCGGTCGAGAAGGCCGAGACCGGCAACGGCTGGGGGCGCACTCGCTGGTACTCGACGAGCGAGGAGGATGCCGGACAGCTCGTCACGCGCGAGGCCCTCGCCAAAGGGGCTGCGGTCGTGCTCGCCGCGGGAGGAGACGGCACGGTGCGGGCGGTCGCCGAGGCGCTGCGCG
>JBIQHP010000031.1:0-19816 GCA_044508495.1 Clavibacter sp. | reverse complement strand
GGCGCGCTCACCGTCAGAGTGCCTGCGTAGGATTGAGGAATGGAGATCCAGATGACCGAGCCGCAGGTCTGGGCCGCGCTGGGCATCCTGCTCGCCTTCCTCACGGCGACGCTCACGATCGTCACGCGCACGATCTCCGTTCAGGTCGGAAGCCTCCGCACCGAGATGACTGCGCGATTCGAATCTATCCACACCGAGATGAACGCCCGGTTCGAGTCAGTGCACGACAAGTTCGACATTCGGTTCGACACGCTGGATCGTGACGTGCAGGCGCTCGCTGCGCGAGTCTTCCGCGATGATCACACCTGAGGCGAACGACCACGCCGCGCATGGTTTCGCGCCTGCAGGAACAGCAGCCCGGCGCCGTTATCGTCGCCTCCTCGTCAGGATCGTTGCGGGGAGTCGAAGCGCTCAGCCGACGTCGGGCTCACCGGCGATGAGGCCTCGCAGCCAGTCCCTCGCCTCGACGAAGACCTCGTTGCCGTAGCGCTGCGTGACCTCGGTGCGCACACGGTCGGCGCGCGGGTAGGAGCCGAGGAAGATGACCTTCGGGCTGAACCGCTTGAGGCCGAGCAGGGCGTCGGCGACCCGCTCGTCGAGGATGTGCCCGTCGAGATCGATGACGAAGCGGTATCGGCCGAGGGTGTCCCCGATCGGTCGCGACTCGATGAGGCTCAGATTGACCCCGCGGGTCGCGAACTGCTCAAGCATCTCGAGGAGAGCCCCCGGCGCGTCGGAGGGGAGCTCGGCGATGATGCTCGTCTTGTCCGCGCCCGTCGCCGCCGGCGTGGGCACGGTCTTGCTCACGAGCACGAACCGGGTGACCGCGTTCGGATTGTCCCCGATGTCGGTCGCGAGCACGTCCAGATCGTGGTGTGCGGTGATCCCCGGAGGCGCGATCGCGGCATCCGCCGTGCCCGCGTCCTCGTCGAGCAGGCTCGCCGCGGCCGCCACGTTCGAGCTCGCCGGGATGTGCCCGTGGCTCGGCAGGGTGCGCTCGAGCCAGCGATGGCACTGCGCATAGGCGACCGGATGCGCGTTGACGACCCTCACCTCGGCGAGGGTCACGCCGGGGCGTGCGACGAGCACGAAGTTCACCGGGACGAGGTACTCGCCGATGATCCGCAAGCCCGGGATGCTCGCGAGGGCGTCCTGGGTCGCGCTCACCCCACCCTCGACCGAGTTCTCGATCGCGATCATCGCCGCCGTGCTGCGGCCGGAGACGACATCCTCGAGCGCCTCGCCGACGTTGTTGACGGCGCGCCAGGTCTTGCCCGCGGCATCCGCGACCTGGGCGAGCGCGGCCTCGGTGAAGGTCCCGGCCGGCCCGAGGTAGCTGTAGGTCTCGTGCGGATTCGCGTCAGGCATGGAAGCGAGTCTATTTGTGCGCGAGAGTGGGGTGATGAACGATCGCGCGGGGACGCCGGCCAGGGAGTCCGATCTCGTCGACATCGCCGAGCTCCTCGACGCCTACCACCACAGGACCCCGGATGCCGCCGTCGCCTCCCAGCGCGTGGCGTTCGGCACGAGCGGGCACCGGGGGTCATCGCTCGACACCGCGTTCAACGAAGCCCACATCGCCGCCATCACCCAGGCGATCGTCGAGTACCGCGCCGGCCAGGGCATCGACGGCCCGCTCTTCCTCGGCTCGGACACCCACGCGCTCAGCGCCCCGGCGCAGGCGACCGCGCTCGAGGTGCTCGTCGGCAACCGGGTCGATGTGCTCGTCGACGAGTTCGGCGACTGGGTGCCGACGCCGGCGCTCTCGCACGCGATCGTCCGGCACAACGCCGAGGGCGGCACGAGAGCCGACGGCATCGTCATCACTCCGAGCCACAATCCTCCCCGCGACGGGGGCTTCAAGTACAACCCGCCCCACGGCGGGCCGGCCGACAGTGAGGCCACCGGCTGGATCGCGGACCGCGCCAACGAGCTCCTCGCCGACGGCAACCGCGACGTGCACCGAGCCGAACCCTCCGCCGTCGCGGCCTACGACTTCCGCGGCGCCTACGTCGACGACCTCGCGAGCATCCTCGACCTCGACGCGATCCGCTCGGCGGGCCTGCGCATCGGCGCCGACCCGCTCGGCGGCGCGAGCGTCAACTACTGGGCGGCGATCGTCGAACGCCACCGCCTTCCGATCACCGTCGTCAATCCCGCCGTCGATCCGCGCTGGGCCTTCATGACGCTCGACTGGGACGGGAGCATCCGCATGGACCCCTCCTCGCCCTCGGCCATGGCCTCCGTGCTGGCTCATCGCGACGACTTCGACATCCTCACCGGCAACGACGCCGACGCCGACCGGCACGGGATCGTCACCCCCGACGGCGGCCTCATGAACCCCAACCACTACCTCGCTGTCGCGATCCGCTACCTCTGCACGCACCGGCCCGGCTGGCACGCGGACGCCGCCATCGGCAAGACCCTCGTATCGAGCTCGATGATCGACCGGGTCGCGGCCTCGCTCGGCCGGCGCCTCTGGGAGGTCCCCGTCGGGTTCAAGTGGTTCGTGTCCGGCCTCGTCGACGGGTCGGTCGCCTTCGGCGGTGAGGAGAGCGCGGGTGCGAGCTTCCTGAGGATGGACGGCACGGCCTGGACGACCGACAAGGACGGCATCCTGCTCGCCCTGCTCGCGAGCGAGATCCGCGCGGTCACCGGGAGGTCGCCCTCCGAGCTCTACGCGGAACTCGTCGACGAATTCGGGGACCCAGCCTACGAGCGCACGGATGCCGTGGCCACGAAGGAGCAGAAGGCGGCGCTCGGCCGGCTCACCGGCTCGGCGATCGCGGCCACCGAGCTCGCGGGCGAGCCGATCACGGCGAAGCTCAGCGAGGCGCCGGGCAACGGCGCCGCCGTGGGAGGCGTCAAGGTCGTGACCGAGAATGCCTGGTTCGCCGCCCGGCCGAGCGGCACGGAGGACGTCTACAAGATCTACGCGGAGTCGTTCCTCGGCCGCGAGCACCTCGCGAGGGTCCAGGACGAGGCCAGGGAGATCGTGGACCGCGCGCTCGCCGGCTGATCGCCGGAGAAGTGCCTAGTGCGCGTAGTCGGGCGCGGGCGGGAGGCCGAAGAACTCCTCGAGCGTCTCGATGCCGGTCTCGTGCATCTCGGTCGACAGATAGGTGCCGACGTAGCGGATGTGCCATGGCTCGTAGATGTAACCGGTGATATCGGTCTTGCCCTGCGGGTAGCGGATGACGAAGCCGAACCGCCAGGCGTTGCTCGCGAGCCACGCCCCCTGCGGGGTCGTCCCGAAGCAGGTCTGGATCGAGCACACCGCCGGACGGCCCACGACATCCGCGGTCAATCCGGTCTGATGCTCGCTGTACCCGGGGCGGGCGCTGTTCGTCTCGGCCTCCTCGCGACCTTGCTGCTGGACGAGCCGGTTGTGCAGGCTCGTCTGCACGGAGAAAGAACGATAGGCGTTCTGGATCTGGATGGCGCCCGCGCCCTCGGCGGCAGCGGCGGCGACCATGGTCTCGAGGGCGGCGGCGGCCTCCACCCGCATGAGCGGGCTCGAGATGTAGGGGACCGCGGGCGTGACGAGGTCCGGCGGCACGAAGTCGATCGGGTCGAGCGGCCGGAGCTTGTCGTTGACGACCCAGATGCTGAGCGGGTCGTCGATCGAGTACCGGCCCTTGTCGAAGAAGGACTTGACCTTCTGCTCCGGGGTGGGAAGCTGCGCGGCCGCCGTCGGCGACGGGCTCTCGACGGGGACGCGCTCGGGGGCGCAGGCCGCGAGCGTCACGACGATGGACGCCACCGCCAGCCCGGCGAGAATGCGGCGTCCCGAGGCGAGAGTCATGGTCTCGATCCTAGCTTCCGGCTCCGCGGGTCCCTCGCGCCCTGCGGACGTTCGGCGCGAATCCGGGCGTTTCCATTGACAATTCGCCGCCGGGGTGAATATGGTTAGCGCGATTGCGTGAGAGCGCTCCCACGGCATCAGATGGGAGCGCTCTCACGAGATCGACACCCTATCCACGCACACGAAGGAGTGACCGTGAAGTTTTCACGACGCACCAAAGCCGGAGCCGCGATCCTCGCCGCATCGGCGCTCGCCCTGGTCGCCACCGGATGCTCGACCCCCGGCAGCGGCGGATCCGACGACAACGAGAAGATCACCCTGACCCTCGCCACCTTCAACGACTTCGGGTACACCGACGACCTCTTGAAGGAGTACGAGGACCTGCACCCGAACATCACGATCGTGCACAACAAGGCGGCGACCTCCAACGACGCCCGCGAGAACATGTTCACCAAGCTCGGCGCGGGAAGCGGCCTCTCCGACATCGAGGCCATCGAGGTCGACTGGCTCGCCGAGCTCATGCAGTACTCGAGCAAGTTCGTTCCGGTGACCGATCCCGACGCCAAGAACCGCTGGGTCGACTGGAAGGCCGCCGCGGCGACCGACGCCGACGGCAACCTCATCGGCTATGGCACCGACATCGGCCCCGAGGCCGTCTGCTACCGCTCCGACCTGTTCGCGGCCGCCGGGCTGCCGAGCGACCGGGACGCCGTGGCCGAGCTCCTCAAGGGCGACTGGCAGCACTACTACGACGTCGGGGCGCAGTACCTCGCGGGCGGCGGATCGGGTGCGTGGTTCGACTCGGCCGGCGCGACCTACCAGGGCGTCATCAACCAGGTGAAGAACGCCTACGAGAAGAACGACGGCACGATCATCGCGGCCGACAACGCCGAGGTCAAGAAGGCCTTCGAGTCGGTGCTCACGGCGAGCGCGACGCTCTCAGCGCACCTCGGCCAGTGGGGCGACGACTGGTTCGCCGGTCTCGCCAACGGCGCCTACGCGACGATGCTCTGCCCGGGCTGGATGCTCGGCGTCATCTCCGGGAACGCGCCCGACACCAAGGGCTGGGACGTCGCGAACGTCTTCCCCGGCGGCGGCGGCAACTGGGGCGGCTCGTACCTGACCGTCCCGAAGCAGAGCGCGCACCCGGAGGCGGCCTCCGCCCTCGCGTCGTGGCTCACCGCTCCGGAGCAGCAGCTCAAGGCCTTCGACAACGCCGGGACCTTCCCGAGCCAGGTCGCGGCCTACGGCAGCGCCGCGCTCGACGGCGCGACCAACGCGTACTTCAACAACGCGCCGGTCGGCAGCATCCTCACCGACCGCTCGAACGCGATCACGGTCGCACCGTTCAAGGGCGTGAAGTACTTCCCCATCAATGACGCGCTGCAGAAGGCGCTCACGCGCGTCGAGGACGGAACCCAGTCCATCGCCGACTCGTGGAACCAGTTCCTCGAGGACGTCAAGGCTCTGAGCTGACCCGTCCCACCGCTGCGGGTGGGCGATCGACCGAGGGATCCGCTCCCACGGCATCGAACGCCCACCCGCGACATCCCACGATCTCGAAACCCTGCGCCCAACGCCCGATCGCCTGGAGCCCACCATGACGTCGACCACGGTCCGGAAGCCGGAACGATCCCCCCGCCGGATCGCCTTCGGCAACCGCCTCGGGCGGTGGGACATCAAGCTCTCCCCCTACCTGTACGTCTCGCCGTTCTTCATCCTGTTCGCCGTCGTCGGCCTGTTCCCCCTGCTCTACACGGGCTGGGTGGCCCTCCACCAGTGGAACCTCATCGGCGGGCAGGGCGACTTCGTCGGCCTCGACCACTTCACCTTCCTGCTCGGGCAGCGCGCCTTCTGGATCGCGGTGCGCAACACCTTCAGCATCTTCCTGCTCTCCACGATCCCGCAGCTCGTCCTCGCGATCGCGATCGCGGCCATGCTCGACACGAACCTCCGCGCCAAGACGTTCTGGCGGATGGGCGTGCTGCTGCCCTACGTCGTGATGCCGGTCGCGGTCACCCTCATCTTCAGCAACATGTTCGCCGACAAGTACGGTCTCGTGAACACCCTCCTCGGCCAGATCGGCATCGACCCGATCAAGTTCCACTCCGACGCCCTCTCGAGCCACATCGCCATCGCGACCATGGTCAACTTCCGCTGGACCGGCTACAACGCGCTCATCCTCCTCGCCGGCATGCAGGCGATCCCGCGCGACTACTACGAGGCGGCGACGATCGACGGCGCCGGGCGCATCCGCCAGTTCTTCTCCATCACGATCCCGCAGCTGCGGCCGACGCTCATCTTCGTCGTCATCATGAGCACGATCGGCGGCCTGCAGATCTTCGACGAGCCCCGCCTCTACGACCAGTTCGGCCAGGGCGGAGCCGACAGCCAGTGGATGACGCTCACGATCTATCTCTACAACCTCGGCTGGGGGCAGCTCGACTTCGGCCGTGCGGCCGCCGTCGCCTGGCTGCTCTTCCTGCTCATCGTCGTGTTCGGGGTGCTCAACTACCTCGTGACGAGACGGATCTCGAGCAACGAGGGCGGTGAACGATGACCTCGACCTCCACCCGGCGGGCGCGCGCCCGGATCAACCAGCGTCCTGGCTTCCTCGTCTACGGATTCCTCTCCGCCGTGCTGCTCGGAGCGGCCTTCCCGCTCTACTGGACCATCCTCATCGGCAGCGGCGACGCCTACACGATCAACGACCCGAACATGAGCTGGATCCCCGGCGGCAACTTCCTCGCGAACGCCGCGACGGTCATCACCAACGACAGCGTGCACTTCTGGAGGGCGATCGGCAACAGCATCCTCGTCTCGACGATCGTCTCCGCCTCCGTCGTCTTCTTCTCGACGCTCGCCGGCTACTCCTTCGCCAAGCTGCGCTTCCGCGGCAAGAAGTGGATGCTCGTCTTCGTCGTCGCGACGATGGCCGTGCCGACTCAGCTCGGCGTCGTGCCGCTCTTCATCGTCATGGCGCAGCTCGGCTGGGCCGGCTCGATCGGCGCGGTCATCGTGCCGGCGCTCGTCTCCGCCTTCGGGGTGTTCTGGATGACGCAGTACATCAGCCAGGCGCTCCCCGACGAACTCGTCGAGGCGGGCCGCGTCGACGGCGCGAACATGTTCCAGACCTTCTGGTACATCGGGCTGCCCTCCGCGAGGCCCGCGGCGGCCATGCTCGCGCTCTTCACCTTCATCGCGACCTGGACCAACTTCTTCTGGCCGTTCATCGTGCTCGACCGGCAGAATCCGACGCTCCCGGTCGCGCTCCAGCTGCTTCAGGGAAGCTACTTCGTCGACTACTCCGTCGTGCTGGCGGGCGTACTGTTGGCTACTCTGCCCCTCATCGTGCTCTTCGTGTTCACCGGAAGGCACCTCGTGGCGGGAATCATGCAAGGAGCTGTGAAAGGTTGAGCGAGTTGACGAACAGCCAGGCGGTCGGGACGACGCTCCGCGCATTCCCCGAGGACTTCCTCTTCGGCGTCGCGACGGCGGCGTACCAGATCGAAGGCGCGGCCCACGAGGACGGCCGGACCGATTCGATCTGGGACGCCTTCTCCCGGGTGCCCGGTGCGGTCGTGAACGGCGACAACGGCGACGTGGCCTGCGATCACTATCATCGCCACGCCTCGGATGTCGCCCTCATGGCCGACCTCGGCGTCCAGACCTACCGCTTCTCGACCTCGTGGGCGCGCATCCGTCCGGATGGCGGCGAGCCGAACCCCCGGGGCCTCGACTTCTACTCACGGCTCGTCGACGAGCTCCTCGCCGAGGGCATCAAGCCCTGGCTCACGCTCTATCACTGGGACCTCCCCCAGGCGCTCGAGGAGAAGGGCGGCTGGGCGAACCGCGACACCGCCTATCTCTTCGCCGAGTACGCGGCGACCGTGCACGACGTGCTCGGCGACCGGGTCGAGGCCTGGACGACGCTCAATGAGCCCTGGTGCTCGTCGTTCCTCAGCTATACGGGCGGCGAGCACGCGCCGGGCCGCCAGTCGGTCCCGGACGGCCTCGCCGCCGGCCACCACCTGCTCCTCGCCCACGGCCTCGCGACGCGGGAGCTCCGCGCTCGGGACGAGGGCCTCCAGCTCGGGATCACCCTCAACCTCTCGGTCATCGACCCCGTCGATCCGGAGGACGCCGGCGACCTCGACGCCGTCCGGCGCGTCGACGGTCAGTTCAACCGGTTCTTCCTCGACCCGATCTTCCGCGGCGAGTACCCCGCAGACCTTCTCGCGGATGTCGGCGGCCTCGGGCTCGACGCCGTCATCCGGCCGGGCGACCTCCAGACCATCGCCGCCCCGATCGACGCGCTCGGCGTCAACTACTACCACGGCGAGGCCGTGAGCGCGCATCCGGCCGCCGCCGAGATCACGACCGCGGCGCCGTCCGAGCGACCCAAGCGCTCGCCGTTCCCCGCCGCGGACTCGGTGCACTGGCATCCGCGCGGCCTCCCGGTCACGGCCATGGGCTGGGAGGTGCAGCCCGAGGGACTCACGAGGCTGCTGCGCCGCATCCACGAGGAGTACACCGGCCCTGCCGGGGTCTCGCTCGCGGTGACCGAGAACGGCGCGGCCTACGACGACGTCATCGGCCCCGACGGGACCGTCGACGACGCCGATCGGACCGCCTTCCTCGACTCGCACCTCTCGGCGATCCTCGACGCGGTCGACCAGGGGGTCCCGATCGCCGGATACTTCTACTGGTCGCTCATGGACAACTTCGAGTGGGCCTGGGGCTATGACAAGCGTTTCGGCCTCGTCCGCGTCGACTATGCGACCCAGGAGCGCAGCCTCAAGCGCAGCGCCCTGCGATATCGCGCCATCATCGCCGACCGGGCGCTCTGAGTCCCGGGCTACTGGCTAGAATTTCGCACGACATGACTACGCCTCCCACCGTCCGGCGCCCGGCGCCGACTCTCGAAGCGGTCGCGGCCGAGGCCGGGGTCTCCCGCTCGACGGTCTCCCGCGTCGTCAACGGCTCGACGAAGGTGCGGGCGGATGTCGTGGACATCGTGCAGGCCGCCATCGAGCGCCTGAACTACGTCCCCAACCGCGCAGCCCGATCGCTCGTCAACAGCCAGACCATGGCGATCGCCCTCGTGATCCCGGAGGACACCGGCCGGTTCTTCGGCGACCCGTACTTCGCGGCGATCGTGCAGGGCATCGCGCGGGGGCTCCAGTCGAGCGACTACGTCCTCAACCTGCAGCTCGCCAGCCAGTCGAACCCGTCCCGGAAGACGGTGCGCTACCTCACCGGTGGCAACGTCGACGGCGCCTTCGTCGTCTCGCACCACGCGGGCGACCACTTCCTCGCCGACCTCGACACGCGCCTTCCGGTCGTCTTCGGCGGGCGCCCCCTGAGCCGGGGCGATTCCCCGAGCTACTTCGTGGACGTCGACAACGATGCCGCCGCCGCCATGGGGACGCAGTACCTCATCGACCGGGGCCGGACCCGCATCGCGACGATCGCGGGGCCGCCCGACATGCCCGCCGGCATCGACCGGGCCGCGGGATGGGTCCGCGCGCTCGAGCGGGCCGGGCTCGGCCGCGGGCGTCTCGTCCACGGGGACTTCTCCCAGGCGAGCGGCGCGCGCGCGATGCGGGAGCTGCTGCAGCGGCATCCGGACCTCGACGCGGTCTTCGTCGCGAGCGACCTCATGGCGAGCGGTGCGGTCTCCGTGCTGCGGGAGAAGGGCGTGCACGTGCCCGAGGACATCGCCGTCGTGGGCTTCGACGACAGCCCGGCCGCGACGAGCGGGGTCATCCCGCTCACGACCGTGCATCAGCCGTCCGAGTCGCAGGGGAAGAAGATGGCCGAGATGATGCTCGCCCTCCTGCGCGGCGAGCCGGTCGAGCCGGAGTGCATCATGCCGACGCACATGGTCGTGCGCGAGTCCGCCTGACGAAGCCGTTCCGCTCCCTTCGAGACGCGCGCTGAGCGCGCTCCTCAGGGAGCGGACTCGATGAAGCGGGCCGGGATGCCCGCGGCGGCGAGGCGCTTCCGGATGACCGCCACGGCATCCGCGCTCTCGTCGACGAGCACGAACCGGCGCCCGAGGGAGGCCGCGACCGCGCCGGTCGTCCCGCTCCCCGCGAAGAGGTCGAGAACCCAGTCGCCCTCGCGGCTCGAGGCCTGGACGATGCGACGGAGCACGCCCTCGGGCTTCTGGGTCGGATATCCGGTCTTCTCCCTGCCGGTGGGCGAGACGATCGTGTGCCACCAGACGTCGGTCGGGAGCTTGCCGCGGGCGGCCTTCTCGGGCGTCACGAGGCCGGGCGCCATGTAGGGCTCGCGGTCGACGGCATCCGAGTCGAAGTGGTAGCGCTGCGGGTCCTTGACGTAGACGAGGATCGTGTCGTGCTTGGTCGGCCAGCGGCGGCGGGACTTCCCGCCGTAGTCGTAGGCCCAGACGATCTCGTTGAGGAAGCACTCCCGGCCGAACAGGGCGTCGAGCAGCACCTTGGCGTAGTGCGCCTCACGGTAGTCGAGATGCAGGTAGAGCGTGCCGTCGCCGGCGAGCAGTCGCCAGGCCTCGGCGAGGCGCGGCTCGAGGAACGACCAGTAGTCCTCGAACTCGTCGTCGTAGCTCATGAGGTCGCCACGGATGCGCTCGTAGCGCTGCCCCTGGAACCCCACGACCGTCCCGGCCGTGCTGCCGGATGCGCTGCGCACGCTCGTCGTCGCCTGCCTCACCTGAGAGCGCCCGGTATTGAACGGCGGGTCGAGGTAGACGAGCGTGAAGGCGCCGTCGGGCAGGGTCGCGGCGGCGGCGAGGTTGTCGTCGTGGATGACGAGGTCGTCGCCGTCGGGAGCCCAGGTCACGGCGACCGGTCCTCGTCCTTCGACACGTCGATCACGATCCGGCCGCCGAAGACGCCCTTGTCCCCGTCGCCGGCGAGCGGGGCCGGGGCCGGCATCCGGGTCACGCGATCGGCCTCGATCGCGGCCTCGTGCTTGGTCGGGGCGAACACCTCGTCGACCATCGTGATCATCCCGCCGAGATTGCCGCCCTTGCGACCCTTGACGCTGAGGTCGATGAGCCCGACGCGCTGCAACAGCCATCCGAGCACGGCGATGCCGAGAGCGACTCCGCCGAAGATCCACCAGTTCACGATTCCACCCTAGACATTCACGGAGTGCGGACCCCTTCGGGGGAGCACGATCGGCCGACCGGTGGTCTCCTGCGTCAGGATCTCGACCTCGAGCCCGTAGACCTCCTGCACGAGCTCGGCCGTGAGCACTTCGGTCGGAGTCCCCACCGTCCTGAGCCGGCCGTCGGAGACGAGCGCGATCCGATCGGCGTAGGCGCCGGCGAGCGACAGCTCGTGCAGCACGACGACCACCGCGGCACCCGAGGAGGCGAGTCGGCGGGCGCCTCGCATGGTGTCCTCCTGATGCCGCAGATCGAGCGCGGCGGTCGGCTCGTCGAGGAAGACCGCGGGAGTCCGCTGGGCGAGCACGCGCGACAGGGAGGCACGGGCCTTCTCCCCGCCGGAGAGCGTCGTGTAGCGGCGATCGGCGAGATGGCTGACATCGGTCTCGGCGAGCGCGGCGGCGATCGCCGAGGAGTCGTCCTCGGCGAGAGGCGTCCTCGCCCATGGGCTCCTGCCCATCTCGACGACCTCGCGCACCCGGAAGGGGAACGACACGGTGTTCTCCTGGGTGAGCACGCTGCGAAGCCTGGCGAGCGCGAGGGGCTTGACGGTCTCGATCGACCGGTCTCCGTAGCTCACCGTGCCCTCCGTCGGCCTTCGGTCTCCGGAGAGCACGGCGAGCAGGGTGGACTTGCCGGCGCCGTTCGGCCCGACGAGCGCGAGGATCTCGCCCGCGCGCACCTCGAGGTCGACGCCGCTCAGGATGCCGACGCCGTCGATGACGACGCTCACTCCCGTCGCGGTGATCGCGGCCGTCATGCCCAGCCTCCGCTCCTTCTGCGCGCCCGGAACAGCAGGAAGAAGAAGAACGGGCCTCCGATGAGGGAGGTGAGCATCCCGATCGGCAGGTCCGCCCCGCCGATCATGGTCCGCGCGACGAGATCCGCGAAGAGCATGAGCGCCCCTCCGCCGAAGGCGCTCGCGATGATGAGGGGGCCGTGGGCCGGGCCGATGACCATCCGGATGACGTGCGGCACGACGAGGCCGACGAAGGCGATGATCCCGCAGAACGCGACGGCGGCCCCGGTGAGGAGCGCCACGAGCACGATGGACCAGATTCGCAGACGCTCGACGTTGAGGCCGAGGTGACGAGCGTTGCGCTCGCCGAGGGACAGCAGATCGAACTTCCTCCCCGAGGCGACCGCGACGATCGTGCCGAGCACGGCCACGACCGCGACGATCGCCACCTCGTGCCAGCGCGAGCCGTTGAGGCTCCCGAGCTGCCAGAAGACGATCTGCTCGCGACTCGCCGCATCGCCGAGGAACAGGACGAAGGCGAGACCGGCGCCCCCGAAGGCGTTGACCGCGATCCCGGTGAGGAGGAGCGTGACGACCTCCGTCCTGCCGTTGGCACGCGAGACGAGGTAGACGAGGGTGGTGGCGAGGAGCCCGCCGGCGAAGGCGAAGACCGCGATCCCCCAGCCGCCGAGCACGCCGACTCCCAGCACGATGCCGAAGGCCGCGCCCAGGGCGGCGCCGGAGGTCACCCCGACGACGCCGGGCTCGGCGAGCGGGTTCCCGAAGATCGCCTGCATGACCGCGCCGGCCACGGCGAGTGCGGCGCCGACGCCGAGGCCCATGACGATGCGCGGGAAGCGGACGACCCACAGGGCCGCCTCGACGACCGGATCGTCGGGCGCCCAGGGCGTCGCGATGCCCATCCCCCGCAGGAGGGACCCGACGACCTCGGTCGGGGCGACCGCGAGCTGGCCCACGACGGCGGAGAGGAGCACGCCGGCGACGAGCGCGAGACCGAGTCCGACGACGAGCCAGGTGCGTCTCACGGGACCCGGTACAACCATTCCGGGGTCGAGAACTTCTCGGTCACGAGCTGCTCGGCGCGCGCGAGCTCCTCGGCCGTGACCTCGCTCGGGGCGAGCCCGTAGAGCCCGCGGAAGGTTCCCTCCATCTTCGCGATGATCTCGGCCCGGCTCAGCCCGGTCTGGCTGCGCAGCGGGTCGACTCGCTTCGCGGCGCTCTTGGTGCCCTTGTCGCTCAGCTTCTCCCGGCCGATGCGCAGGACCTCGACCATCCGGTCGCCGTCCATGTCGTAGCTCATCGTCACGTGGTGCAGCACGGCCCCCGTTCCCAGGCGCTTCTGCGCGGCGCCGCCGATTTTGCCCTTGGGGCTCGTGATGTCGTTGAGGGGCTGATACGAGGCGTCGATGCCCACCGACTTGAGGGCCGTGATGACCCACTCGTCGAGGAACGCGTAGGAGTCCGCGAACGACATCCCCTGCACGAGGTCGGACGGGGCGTAGATCGAGTAGGTGATGACCGACCCGGCTTCCATGAACATCGCGCCGCCGCCGCTGATGCGCCGCACGACCTGCATGCCGTACTTCTCGGCGTTCTCGAGGTCGACCTCGTTCTTCACGGACTGGAAGCTGCCGATGACGACGCCCGGCTCATCCCACTCCCAGATGCGCAGGGTGGGCTTGCGACGGCCGGCGCCGACCTCTTCGGCGAGCACCTGATCGAGTGCCATCTGGACCACCGGGGGGTAGGCGGCGCCGTGGATGAGCTGCCAGTCGTAGTCGGTCCAGCTGCTCGCCCGGGCGAGCGAGCGACGGATCGCGATGGCGACCGCCTCCGGCGTGAAGCCGAGGAGGAGCGCGCCCTCGGGGAGCGCCCCTTGCACGGCGGCGGCGATCCAGGCGGCGTCGCTGTCGGCGGGAAGCCCGTCGACCGCGGCGTTGATGTCGTCGAGCGCGCTGTCCGGCTCGAGGAAGAAGTCGCCGGCGAGTCGGAAGTTCGCGATGCGGTCGTCCACGACGTCGAGATCGACGACGACGAGCTTTCCGCCGGGAACCTTGTACTCGCCGTGCATGAGGTGCCTTCCTGGGATTCCGATGGTCGAGTGCCGCCGAAGGCGGTGCATCGAGACCACCGCCGATTACTTAGGCAAGCCTAACTCTCAGCGGGAACGTGTTCGCCATACCCGTCCACCCGAAGCCGTGCGCGCAATCGCACCGCCGCCGCGTCGAGGTCGGCAGGCTCCGCCGAGCGGTCGATGCCGGACGGATGGAACTCCCGAGGCGACCAGGAGGGCCAGACGTGGATGTGAAGGTGCGGCACCATGTAGCCCTCGATCATGAGCCCGGCGCGATCCGATCCCCACTCCTCGCGCTGGGCCGACCCGATCCGGTGGGCGACGACCATGAGCTCGGCGATGAGGGTGTCGGGCGCATCGAGCCAGCGATCGACCTCGAGCCGCGGGACGACGAGCGTGTGCCCCGGCTGCCGGGGCTCGATCGTGAGGAAACCGACGCAGTTCTCGTCCTTCCAGACGAATCGCGCCGGCTCCTCTCCGCGGATGATCCTGGTGAAGAGCGTCGTCATGCCACGCGATCGGCCAGCCAGGCGAGGGTGTCGGCGACGACCTCCTCCTTGTTGGTCTCGTTGAAGATCTCGTGGCGCGCGCCGGTGTAGACGATGAGCTCGACATCCGTGAGCCCGCCGCGCCCGAGATAGCTCTGGGCGAGCAGCTCGGCGCTCCTCGTGCCGCCGAAGGTGTCGTCGCTTCCCACCTGGATGAGCAGTGGGAGGTCGTTCTCGATCCCCTTCGCCGGCGTTCCGAGCAGGCGCAGGCTGTCGACGAGCCCGAAGAGCTTGAGCGCCTTCGCGCTGAACATGTAGGGATCGGCCTCCGCCGCGGCGACTATGGCGGGATCGCGGCTGAGCCACTCGTAGTCGGTCGTGCCGAGGTGCTTGTGACGCGCGTTGAGGTCACCGCCGTTCATGTGCCTGAGCGTGCGGTAGGCGGTCCCGCTGAGGATCGCGGCGGCGAAGTCCGTCGAGTGCGAGTTGAGGATGATCTGCGCCAGGATCGAGCCCCAGCTGTGTCCGAGCAGCACGATGGGCAGCGCGGGGGACTCGGCGCGGATGATCCCGGTCAGCATCCGGATGGCCTCGACGGTCGCCGGCATCCCGCCAGGCCCCAGCCTGCCGAGCTTCGAGAGGTCGCCGCCATGCTGCTCGGCGCCGGTCGGCCCGTGCCCGCGATGCTCGTCGGCGTAGACCGTGTAGCCCGCAGCCGTGAGCCTCGCGGCGAGCCACTCGTAGCGCAGCGCATGCTCGCCGAGCCCGTGGAGGAGCTGGATGACGGCTCGCGGCTTCGCGGCCGGCCAGACGTGATAGTGGATCGTCACGCCCTGGGCGTCGACGTAGGTCCTGTCCTCGCGGGAATCTTTCGAAGCGGCCAC
Organism: Clavibacter sp.; assembly: GCA_044508495.1. Classification (GTDB taxonomy): domain Bacteria; phylum Actinomycetota; class Actinomycetes; order Actinomycetales; family Microbacteriaceae; genus Terrimesophilobacter. The sequence goes on along the minus strand of JBIQHP010000031.1, from coordinate 4,646 downwards.
GGTGCCTCCTTCACACCAGTGTATTGCCGTGGCATCCGCGAGCGAGTCGGCATTGCTCATTAGCAAAACTAATTTGCTAGGCTAATCAATATGCCGAACGACACGAACCAGCAGCTTCGCTTCGCGATCCAGCGGCTGTCGCGTCGCATCCGGGCGAACGCGGCAGACGACGAGGTGCCGGAGAGCCAGCGATCGGTGATGTTCACCCTCGCCAACGACGGACCCCAGTCGCTCCGCTCGCTGAGCGAGCACGAACGGGTGACCCCGCCGAGCATGAATCGCACCGTCAACGCGCTCGTCGCCTCCGGGCTCGTGACCCGGGTCACGGCCGAGGACGACGCCCGCAGGATCACGATCGACCTCTCGGATGCCGGGCGCGCCTTCGTCGTCGAGACCCGCCGGCGCCGGGACGCCTGGCTCACCCAGCGCCTCGCGAAGCTCCCGCCGGAACAGCGCGCGATCCTCGAGCAGGCGACTCCCATCCTCAAAGAGCTCGCCGAGCAGTGAACTCGACCTTCCGCTCCCTGAGGGTGCACAACTACCTGCTCTGGTTCGTCGGCGCGCTCACCTCCAACATCGGCACCTGGATGCAGCGCACCGCCCAGGACTGGATCGTGCTGACCGAGCTCACCGACCACGACGCGGCCGCCGTGGGCATCACGATGGCGTTGCAGTTCGGACCGCAGCTCATCCTCATGCCGGTCACCGGCCTCATCGCCGACCGGGTGAACGTGCGCAGGATGCTCATGTTCACCCAGGCGGCCATGGGCTTCCTCGCGCTCGGCCTCGGCGTCATCGTCGTCACGGGCATCGCGCAGCTGTGGCACGTCTACCTCTTCGCGCTCCTGCTCGGGATCGTCGCGACCCTCGATGCGCCTATCCGTCAGACCTTCGTCGCCGAGCTCGTGGAGAAGAAGGACCTCACGAACGCGGTGTCCCTCAACTCGGTGTCGTTCCACACGGCCCGCCTCATCGGACCGGCGGTCGCGGGACTGCTCACGGTCGTCGTGGGCGCCGGCTGGGTGTTCATGATCAACTCCGTGACCTTCGCCGGAACGCTCGTCGCCCTGTGGGCGATCCGGGTGAGCGAGCTGCGCGAGCAGCCACGGGCGCCCAGGGCGCGCGGTCAGATCCTCGACGGCTTCCGCTACGTGCGCGGCAAGCCCGCGATCATCGTGATCCTCATCATGGTGTTCATCATCGGCACCCTCGGCATGAACTTCGCGATCTTCACCTCGACCATGACGACGATCGAGTTCCACCGGGGCGCGGGGGAGTTCGGACTGCTCAGCTCGGTCATGGCGATCGGATCGGTCACCGGCGCACTCCTCTCGGCGAGGCAGGAGCGGCCCAGGATGCGCACGATCTTCCTCGCCTCGGCGTCGTTCGGCATCGCTGCCGCGATCTCGGCGCTCATGCCGTCCTTCGAGTCCTTCGCGGTGTCGCTCGCGCTCATCGGCTTCTCCTCGCTCGTCTTCATGACGACCGCGAACGCCATGGTTCAGACGACCGTGAAGCCGACGATGCGCGGCCGGGTCATGGCGCTCTACATGGCGATCTTCGTCGGCGGCACCCCCATCGGCGCCCCCTTCGTGGGCTGGGTCGTCAACCAGTTCGGCCCGCGCTGGGGCCTCGGGGTCGCCGCGATCGCCGGGGTGCTCGCGGCATCCGTGTGCCTCTACTGGCTCATGAGGTACAAGCGCGTGCGCGTGCGGTACTCGCGGTCGTGGCCGCAGGTGCGCTTCGGCTATGCGGACGACGCCAGGGCTCACGAGCTGGCCACCCAGGAGATCGCGATCGTCGAGGCCGAGGCGCAGAAGGGGTAGCCGATCGGGGGTCGCGCGGCGGCGACGGATCAGGCGAGCCGCATGCCCATGACCTCGCCCTCCGGCCCGGTCGAGAGCGTCTGGAAGCCGAGATGGGCGTAGAAGGCGATCGCGTTGCGGTTGTCCGTGGCCGCCACGAGGTGGATGCCGCGCACTCCCTGCTCCCGGAGTCGCCCGACGACCAGATCGATGAGCGCCCGGCCGTGCCCCCTGCCCTGCAGCCTCGGGAGCAGGTCGATGTGCAGGTGCGCCGGGTAGTCGACGAGCAGCTCGTCGGGCGCACGGTGCGGCGAATGCAGGAGCCCGATGAGCTTCGCGTCGGGTGAGTCGCCGCTCGCGGACGGATACTGCTCCCTGAGAGCGGGCCACCAGTTCCGCTCCGCCCAGTCCTCGAACGCCCTCGTGTCCGCTGCGGCGAGGACATAGCCGCCGACCCCCCGCTCGTCGGCCACGACGAAGGCGTAGTCGGGCTGTCCGAGGACGTAGGGGCCGGCATAGACGTGACCGAGGAGCTCCGGATTCCGGTACAGTGCCGTTCCGTCCTCGCCGGAGTCGCCGGTCTCCAGGCATACCCGGTAGACACCGGGCAGGTCCAGGATGGTCGCCGGGCGGATCGCCGTCACGGCGTCAACGCTACCTGCCCGTTCGACCGGTTCGCGCGCTACGGCGTCGGGTCGAGCGCGTCGTAGTGGCGGAAGGTCGGCTGGAGTCGCAGCAGGAGCGCGACGAGCACCACGATGAGGATGCCGCCGAGCACGGGAGGGAACCACAGTACGGCGCCGAGCGCGGCGAGCCCGACGTAGAGGTCGCCGAGGCGCGGTCCACCCGAGACGACGACGGTGAAGATCCCCTGCATCCTTCCGCGCATGCTGTCCGGCACCGCCGTCAGCAGGATCGTGCCGCGGTAGATCATCGAGACGTTGTCGGCGGCGCCGGATCCGGCGAGCGCGAGCGTCGCGAAGCCGATCGCGAGCCAGTTCGCGCCCTCCACCTGCGCGGTCACCGGCTGCCCGAGCGAGAGGACGAGCACGATGCCGAAGGCGAGGATGCACGCCCCGTAGGCGATGACCGACCAGCCGATCGCGAGCCCGTGACGGCGGACGGTACCGGCGCGCCCGGAGAACAGGCTGCTCGCCATGGTCCCGACCGCGACCGCCGCCGTGAGGATGCCGACCGTGATCGCCCCGCCGCCGAGCAGCACGGCGCCCACGGCGGGGAACAGCGAGTGCGGACGGCCGAAGGTCATCGCGATGATGTCGACGACGTACGACGCCCGGATGTTGGGGGCGTGCCGGAGGAACGAGAGACCGGAGAGGAGCGAACGCAGGCCGGGCCGGTCCGCCTCCCCTTCAGGCCGGATCGCCGGCAGCGTCGCGATGCCGACGAAGGCGGCCGTGAACAGGAGGACGTCGACCGTATAGGTCCACGGGATGCCGACGAAGGCGACGAGCACACCGGCGAGCGCCGGGCCGACCGTGACCATGATCCCGATGCTCATGCCGTTGAGGGCTCCTGCGGCCGGAAGCAGCCGATCGGGGAGCAGTCTCGGCAGGATGGCCTGACGTGAGGTGCCGATGATCGTCGAGGCGACCGTGTTGAGACAGGTGAGCGCGTAGAGCGGCCACAGCACGTCGATGCCGAGCCAGGCGACAGCGGCGATCCCGGCGATCGAAACCCACGCGACGATCGCGGAGACCATCGCGACGAGACGGCGATCGAAGGCGTCGGCGAGCATGCCGCCGTAGAGCCCGGCCAGGATCATCGGGACGAGGGCGACGCCGCCCACCATCGCGACCGCGAAGGTCGACCCGGTGAGCTCGTAGATGTGGAGCCCCACCGCGACGACCGTCATCTGGTTCCCGATGCCGGCGATCGAGTTACCGGCCCAGAGCCGGGCGAACGCCGGACTCTCCCTCAGCGGCGACAGGTCGATGAGGTGCTGGCGGCGCGTCGCCTGGCTCGAGATCGTGGTGCCTTTCGCGAAGGGAGGGAGTCCCAGTATCCCTCAGCGACCGGACCTTGCGCGCGAGGTCACCGCGAGGGTGAGACCACGCCCGGCGAGATCGTGCGGAACCCGAGCTCACTCGCTGCCAGGAGCAGCCGGTTGTCATAGGCGCAGACCAGGTCAGCGCTCATGAGGCTCGCCGTCGCGAGGTGGATCGCATCCAGGCTGCGGAGAGAGAACGGTCCCAGCCGTGAGGCGATACTGGCGACCTGCTCGGTGATCGGGTACTCGAGGAGGCCGGAGAGTGCGAATTCGATGAGACCGACGACCTCGAACGGCGACTCACCGTCCAGCCGCAACCTCACGGCCCGGTGGAGTTCGATGGACGCGAGCGTCGACGTGCTCAAGCCCACGCCGTCATCGGCATAGCGATCGATCGCATCGAGAAGCGCGGGGGATTCCGGTTCGCCGACAGCCCTCTTCACCAGTGCGCTGCTATCGAAATAGACGCGCACGCTAGATGCGATCCTCGCGGTCGAGCAGATCCATGGTCGTGACTCCATCTGGAAGGGAGAGGAACCTCTCAGGCCGCGGGAGCATCGGCCGGGCCGGCTTCACGACACCTGCCACGATGAGCTCGTCCAGTGAATGGCCTGCCGGCCTGCTCGTCGCGGGGCCGAGACCGAGGAAGCGTTCGAGTGCCTCCCGGATGAGCTCCTGCTGCGAGCGCCCGGTGCGTGCGGCCTCGTCCCGCAGAGCGGTCTCCAGTTCGGGCCGCAGCCTCAGATTCGTCGCCATCTCGCGATGGTACCACTCAGTACCGCCTCGGTACCGATTCGAATAGCTTCCTTACCCCAGCTCCGCCGCGGGCACGA
>JBIQHP010000030.1:0-22625 GCA_044508495.1 Clavibacter sp. | reverse complement strand
ACGAAGCCTTAGGAGGAGCGGCGGGCGCGCGCAGCGCGGCGCTTGAGGGCGCGGCGCTCGTCCTCGCTCAGACCGCCCCACACGCCGGAGTCCTGGTTGGTCTCGAGCGCGTACTGGAGGCACATCTCGCTCACGGTGCAGCGGGCGCAGACGGACTTGGCCTTCTCGATCTGGTCGACCGCGGGGCCGGTGTTCCCGACGGGGAAGAACAGCTCGGGGTCGGCCGTGAGGCAAGCGGCATTGTCGCGCCAGTCCATAGTCGTGTGCTCCTTAGTGAACGCGTGAGCGCATAGCTCGAAGACCCGGGATCCGGGTGAGAACGATGCTTTGGGATGTTGCCCACGCCACTGTGAGCGGCAAATCAACCTCAACTAGACTCTCATAACGGTTGGGCCAAATCAATAGTTTTGTATGGGATGTCTCTGTGAGTGAAGACAAATCCGCCGGTCGGACGGAGGATGCAGCGCGACGACCGCTCCTGCTCACCCTGCTCGCTGGCACGCTCTTCCTCGAGGCCGCGGTCATGGCGGTGCTGGCCGGGTTCCTGCTCTTCGAGCTCGTGACCGAGGTTCCGGCATCCTATGCGAGCGCCGTCGCCATCGTCGTGCTCGCGGCGCTCGCGACGGTCTGGCTCGTGGTCATCGCGGTCGGCGCCCTGCGGGCACAACCCTGGGTGCGTGCCGCCGCGCTGACCTGGCAGGTGCTGCAGCTCGCCGTCGCGTTCGGGAGCTTTCAGGGTCTCTTCTCGCGCAACGACATCGGCTGGTTCCTGCTCGTGCCCGCGGTGAACGTGCTCTTCCTGCTCTTCACCCGGTCGGTCATGGAAGCGACGCGGCGGGAGTAGGGCCCGCCCCCCGCGTCTACGTCGTCAGCCTTCGAGGCCGAGGCGCTTGCGCAGCATGGCGACGTGGCCGGTCGCCTTGACGTTGTAGAGCGGGAGCCGGATGCGGCCCTCCTCGTCGATCACGAAGGTCGAGCGGATGGTGCCGGTCACCGCCTTGCCGTAGAGCGACTTCTCGCCCCATACGCCATAGGCCTTGTGGACATCCAGTCCGGGGTCGCTCAGGAGCGGGAAGGTGAGGCGCTCCTCGTCCTTGAAGGCGACGAGCGCAGGGAGCTCGTCCTTGGAGACGCCGAGCACCTGATAGCCGGAGGCGGCGAGCGAGTTCAGGTTGTCGCGGAAGTCGCAGGCCTCGGTCGTGCATCCCGGCGTCGAGGCGGCCGGGTAGAAGTAGACGATGACCTTCTGCCCGAGGTAGTCGGAGAGCGAGACGGACTTGCCCGTCTCGTCGCTCAGGGTGAAGGCGGGGGCGACATCCCCGGGTTGCAGGGCGACGACATCCGACATGACTCTCCTTCGCGGGGTGAAGAGGGCGGCTTTCCGGCCCCCTCCTCTCATGCTAATCTTGTTCGTCGGCCCGGATTTCGCGTCCGGGTCCGAGCACCTCTAGCTCAATTGGCAGAGCAACTGACTCTTAATCAGTGGGTTCCGGGTTCAAGTCCCGGGGGGTGTACAGTTTTTGCCCCCAGGTGTAGCCAAGGGTGTAGTCGAACCCCGGGGAGTCCCTCTCGTGGCTTTCCGATGCCGCAGCCGAATGGACCCGGCCGGCCCGTTCTCCTGCACACCACGCATGCGTATCCTGTATGCTTAGAAGCATACGGAGGTAGCCATGTCGGGATTGATCCGCTCCGCCCGTGAGCGAGCCGGAGTCAGCGTGCGCGAACTGGCTCGGCGTGGCGACGTGAAGCCGGCAACGGTGCAGTCCTGGGAGCGCTCGGAGGAAGCGGGAACGATCCAGCTGTCCACACTCGTGCGCGCCCTAGATGCTCTGCATGAGCGCCTCCTCATCACGACAGAACCTCGCTATCCGCGACGCGAGCAACGGCTCGGCTACGAGTTCCATCGGCTCGTGCTGGAGAAGCTTCGCAGCGATCCGGATCGAGTACTGGCATCCGCCGCTGAACGACTGCCTCGCGTGCGCGCGGGCGTGAGCGGAGACCTTGCCGATGAGTGGATGGGGGAGTGGCAGACCATGATCGATGAGCGCGACTTCGACGGGCTCGCAGCCGTCATCACCGGATCGGATCAGCGGTCTATCGACATGCGCCAGGTGAGTCCGTTCGACACCGTGCTCAGTCAGGCGGAGCGGGCCTCCGTCCTGGAACGCGCCCGATGACGAACGACGAACTGTGTGAGGCAGTCCTCAAGGCCGTCGAGGTCATTGGTCAGAGCGAGGTTCTCGTCTACGGGTCTCAGGCGATTCTCGCATCCTATGAGCATCCCGATCTTCCCCGTGCCGCCACGATGTCCTCGGAAGCCGATATCGCCCCGGTGCATGACATCGATGACTTCCTGTCGAATCGATTGTGGATGGAGGCCGGCCAGGGCTCGGAGTGGGCGCAGAAGCGGGACTTCTACATCGATGCCGTGTCCGCCGATACCGCGGTCCTTCCGGCGGAGTGGCGTTCCCGCGCCGTCGAGTTGACCTGGCCGGAGCATCCGGGAGTCGTCGCGATCTGCCCCGAGCCCTATGACCTCTGCGCCTCGAAGCTCGCCCGAAACGAGGACAAGGACAGGGCGTTCGTGGGGGCGCTGATCGATGCCGGGCTCATCGACCCGCGCCCACTGCGCAACCGGTTCGACGTCATCGTCGACCCTCGGCTCGAACCCGCGCGTCAACGAGTGGCCCGTCAGTGGATCATCGAGCAGGAGCAGCGGCAACGAGCGAGGTCATGACTTCGTCAGAGCTCCCATCAGGGTTCTGGGCGCTATCGCGATCCTTATGGGGAGCTTCCCTCAGCGATCGATGCGGTGCATGATGTGCACCGGGATGAAGACGCCGGCCGCGACCGCGAGCAGGCCGCCCGCGAAGGTCACGAGGCCGAGGCTCTCGGCGACGTCGAAGGCGATCCCCATGAGGTAGAGACCCGCGACGAAGAGGGCGAAGGAGACGACGAAGCCGATACCGTTCATGGCTCCATCCTAGGATGCCTACGGCTTCTTCGGGGCGGCCCTCCGTGCGGCGGGGGTCTTCGGGGGCGTCTTCGTCACGGGCTTCGGCGGGGTCACCTTGGCGGCGGTGCGCGGTGCGGCGCCGGATGCGGGCTTCACCGCCGACGCGGAGGCGGATGCCGGGGCCGCAGCGGCGGGTGCGGCATCCGTGCGCGCGGGGGCAGCCTTGGGCGCCGGCGACGCAGGAGCCCGCGGAACCGCCGGTGCGGCCGGTCGCGGCGGCTCGTTCTTCGCGACGTAGAGCTGGGCGGCGCGCGTGCCGACGAGCAGGAAGCGCACGAGCAGGAATAGCACGGCGACTGCGACGCTGAAGCACAGCACCCAGACGAAGACGCCGATGAGGCTCGCGAAGATGGTCAGCAGGCCGTGGCCGAAGCCCCACCCGAAGTCAGGATTCCACATGGCTACTCCTCGAGCTCGTCGATGTCGTTTTCCTTCAGGACCGTGCCGACCGCGACCGCGATCGTGAGCCCCCAGATAGCCCACAGAAGCGCCAGGCGCCAGTCGCGCGGTCCCTTGCGCGTGGCCTGCACCGTGCTCCAGCCGCTGAAGACGGCGCTGAGCATGGTGCCGCTGAAGATGAACTTACGCACCCCTCCACGCTACCCTGTCCGCCGCGCTCGACGAGGTTCGCGGCCGGGATACACAGGTGGCGCATAGGCTGGCGGCATGTCCAGGCGGTTCGACGACCGTGCGGATGCGGGACGCGCTCTCGCGGCCGAGCTCGCGGATGTCGATGGTGCGAACGCGATCGTGCTCGGCCTGCCACGTGGAGGCGTCCCGGTCGCTGCCATCGTCGCCGAGGCGCTCGGCGCACGTCTCGACGTGCTCGTCGTGCGCAAGATCGGCGTGCCAGGCCAACCCGAGGTGGCGATGGGCGCGATCGCCTCGATCGCGGGCTCGATCGTGACCGTGCGGAACGACCCGGTGCTGCGGGCGGTGCGGCCGGATGCGCGTCGCCGGTTCGACGAGGTCGCCGCGCGCGAGCGGGTCGAGCTCGAGCGCCGGCAGGAGTTGTATCGCGCCGGGCGCCCTCCTCTGGATGTCGGAGGCAGGCACGTCGTCCTCGTCGACGACGGCATCGCGACGGGCGCGACCATGCGCGCCGCCGTCCTGGCCCTCCGGCCTGCGGGAGCGGCGTCCTCGGACGCCGGAGCGGGGAGGTCGGCATCCGTGACCGTCGCCGTGCCGGTCGGGCCGGCGGGCGCCCTCGCCGAGCTGGCGAAGCTCGCCGACCGCGTCGTCTGCGTCTCGGTGCCGGAGCCGTTCTGGGCGGTCGGGCAGGCCTACCGTGACTTCACGCAGACGACGGATGACGAGGTCGTGCGGCTGCTGGCGCGCGGCGCCTGAGGTCCTCTCCGCAGGCTGTCTGTGGGTACGATTTCTCCACCAATCCTGATTTTTGCTTTGGACATAGTTTCTAGTGTGAGAAAATAGGCGGTATGGAAAACCTCGCCACCGCCCTTCTCGACGCGGCCGCCGCCGTGACGGGGTTCGGCGCGCGCTCCGAGGACTTCGACCGGCTGAGCGACGAGCAGGTGGTCGACCTGAACCGGGCGATCGCCGAGTGCGAGCGACGCCTCGGCGCCTACAAGACGCTCGCGGCCGGGCAGCTGGCGCGGCGCTCTCGCCGCGACCTCGGGCACGACGGCCTCGCCGCGAGGAACGGATTCTCCTCGCCGGAGAAGATGCTTCAGGAGGTCACGAAGGCCACCGGGCGCGAGGTCTCGCAGCTCGTGACGATCGGGCGGCTCTTCGACGAGGCGGATGCCGCCACGAAGCTCATCGACGGCGGAGTCACCTCGATCGGCGGCGAGCCGGTCGTCGTCCCGTGGCAGGCGCCCATCGCGGCCGCGGTCGCCCAGGGGGTGCTTTCCGTGGAGTGCGGGGACGCCCTGCGGCGAGGACTCGGAGCTCCGACCGAGCTCGTCGGCCCCGAGATCCTCCGCGCCCTGGCCGAGCGGCTCGTCGCCGAGAAGGCCGACCTGAGCGCCGACCGGCTGTTCAAGGCCGCTCGGCTCGAGCGTGACCTCATCGACGTGCAGGGCATTCAGGCGCGGCAGCAGGAGCTCTACGAGCGCGGAGGCATCCGACTCTTCCCGAAGCCCGACGGGATGTGGCAGCTCGCCGGTCAGCTCGACCCCGAGTCCGCGGCGATCCTCTCGACCGCGCTCGATCCCTTCACGAGTCCGCGGCGCGGCGGTCCGCGTTTCACCGACCCGGCCGAGATCGCCCGCGCGCAGGCCGTCGTCGACGACCCCCGCACGACCGAGCGGCTCGCGCTCGACGGCCTGCTCGAGCTCGTGAGGCTCGGAGCGTCACTCGACCCGCAGAAGATGCACCCGAAGATGCGCACGCTCGTCAAGATCGTGACCGTCGTGGATGTCGCCGAGTCCGCACGGGACAGCTCCCCGGGCGAGCCGGAGGGAGGCTGCGGCGGTCGATCCGGGGCCGGATTCGGGATCCTCGAAGCCAACGGCGAGCCGGTGCCGGCCAGCGCCGTCGATCGCGCGCTCTGCGAGGGCGAGAGCGTCGAGGTCGTCATGACGCCGGGCGGAACCCCTCTCGATCTGGGGCGCACTGCCCGGCTCTACAACCAGCGACAGCGCGAGGCGCTCGCGGTCCGGGACGGCGGATGCCTGTGGCCCGGATGTGACCGCCCTCCCGCGTTCACCGAGGCCCACCATACGAGACAGTGGAAACGAGATCGCGGACGAACCGATGTCGCCGACGGGGTGTTGCTCTGCCGGTTCCATCACCTGCAACTGCACAACAAGGGCTGGGAGATTCGACGTCGCGATGGTCGAAGCGGTGCGAGCGGGTTCTGGCTGATCCCGCCTCCCGGAGCCGATCGCGGCCGGACTCCGATCCTCCTGGAGAGCAAGAGCGCGCTCATGCGGCACCTTCGAAGATCCAGGGCCGGTTGACACCTGAGAGTTCGCTGCCAAACTGACCGATCGGACAGATTCTGACCGATCGGTCAGCTACCGTGGAGGACATGTCCACGAGTGCCGAAGACCTGCGCATGATCGCGCTCGCCGAGTTCGCGACCGCCGGCTATGCCGGCACCTCCCTGCACCGCATCGCCGACCTCGCCGGCCTCTCCAAGTCGAGCGTGCTCTACCACTACGCCTCGAAAGACGCCCTCCTCGAAGCGGCCGTCGCGCCGGCGATCGAGCAGGTCAGCCGGATCCTCGGAGCCCTGGCGACCCGGCCCGTCACGAGGACGAGTCGCGAGGAGTTCATCGTGGAGTTCGTCGACTTCCTCCTCGCGCACCGCCTGGAGGTGCACCTCTTCATCAACCAGGGGCCTTCGCTCGTCGACGTCCCCGTGATCGACCGCGCCAACGAGCTCGTCCGGCGCCTCGCGGAGTTCTTCGCGTCCGCCGCGCCGACCACGGAGCACCGGATGCGGTTCGGCGTCGCCCTCGGCGGTGCCGCCTACATGCTCGTCGCGCAGCATGCCATGGGCTTGGACTCCGCCCCGGAGGAGGAGACGAGAGCCGCGCTCGTGACGATCCTCCGCGAGCTCCTCGCCCCCGTCCCCGTCCCGGCATCCCAGGAGTAGACCCGTGGCGACCCTGCTCTACCGGCTCGGCCGGTTCTCGTTCCGTCGGCCCTGGCGCGTCCTCGGCGTCTGGTTCGTCCTGCTCGCCGCCCTCCTCGGGGGCGGCATCGCGCTCGGCGGCCAGTCGCAGGAGTCGTTCGCCATCCCCGGCACCGAGTCTCAGGAGGCTCTCGACCGGCTCCAGGCGGTGTTCCCCGAGGTCGCCGGAGCGAGCGCCGAGGCCGTCTACGTCATCCCGGAAGGGGCATCCGCGAGCGACCCGGAGTACCGAGACGCGATCGAGCGGATGGCGACCGCCATCGCGAGGATCCAGGGGATCAGCTCGGTCACGACCCCCTTCGACGAGTACGCGGGCAAGCAGTTGAGCGACGACGGGTCGATGGCGATCACGCGAATCCAGTTCGACGACCCGGCCGCGAGCGTGAGCGAGGAGACCCTCGTCGAGCTCACGGCGACGGCCCCGTCCGCCGAGGACGCCGGGCTGCGCGTCGAGTTCGGCGGACAGGTGTTCCAGGAGACCGCGTTCGGCATCACGGTCACCGAGATCTTCGGCGTCGTCTTCGCGGGCGTCGTGCTGCTCGTGACCTTCGGGTCGCTCCTGGCGGCGGGGATGCCGCTCCTGAGCGCCCTCGTGGGGGTCGGGATCGTCATCGGCGGGATCACCACGGCATCCGCGTTCACGACGATCTCGAGCTCCGCGCCGCTCCTCGCCCTCATGATCGGCCTCGCCGTCGGCATCGACTACACGCTCTTCATCCTGTCGCGGCACCGCAGGCAGCTCGCCGCCGGCGAGGAGGTCGAGGAGTCGGCAGCGAAAGCCGTCGGCACGGCCGGCAGCGCGGTCGTCTTCGCGGGGGTCACGGTCATCATCGCCCTCGTCGGGCTGCTCGTCGTCGGCATCCCGTTCCTGAGCGTCATGGGCGTCGGCGCGGCGTTCGCGGTGCTCATCGCCATGGGCGTCGCGACGACCCTCCTCCCCGCGCTCCTCGGCCTCACCGGGGAGCGGTTGAGGCCGAAGGCGGGCTCGCGCGAGGCGAGGCGCGCCACCGCGCACGCGACGGGCGGCAGGCCCACCGCCGGGCTGAGGTGGGTGAACGCCGTCCTGCGGCATCCGGTCGTCGCCTCCCTCGCCGTCGTCGGGCTGCTCGGCACGCTCGCGATCCCGGCCCTCGACCTGCGGTTGAGCCTGCCCGACGGGGGATCGGAGCCGGCGGCCTCCACCCAGCGGCAGGCCTACGACCTCGTCACCGAGGGCTTCGGCGCCGGCTACAACGGTCCGCTCGTCGTCGCGGTCGACATCACGCAGACGACCGACATCATTCACGACCTCGATCGCATCGGCGACCGCCTCCGCTACCTCGACGGGGTCGAGTGGGTGAGCCAGGGTCTCCCGGATACGGGTCTCGATACGGCGATCATTCAGGTCGTGCCGTCGAGCGCCCCCGAGGCCGAGCAGACCAAGGCGCTCGTCCAGGCCATCCGCGAGCTCGCGCCCTCGATCGAGGCAGAGCTCGGAACCCCGGTGTGGGTGACCGGCACGACCGCGGTCGGCATCGACATCTCGAGCCGGCTGAGCGAGGCGCTCGTGCCCTTCGGCCTCATCGTCGTCGGACTCTCGATCCTGCTGCTCATGATGGTGTTCCGCTCGGTGCTCGTGCCCGTCAAGGCGGCGCTCGGCTTTCTGCTCTCCGTGGTCGCGGCCTTCGGCGTGACGGTCGCGGTATTCCAGTGGGGCTGGCTCGGCGACCTCGTGCAGCTCGAGCGGGCCGGTCCCATCCTCAGCTTCATGCCGATCATCCTCATGGCGGTGCTGTTCGGGCTCGCGATGGACTACGAGGTGTTCCTCGTCTCGGGGATGCGCGAGGAGTTCGTGCGTGGGAGGCTCCGGGGCGAAGGCGGCGGCGACGCCCGCCGCGGCGACCCGAAGGCGGCGATCTCGCGCGGCTTCGCCGGCAGCGCGCGGGTCGTGACCGCGGCCGCCCTCATCATGTTCTTCGTCTTCTTCGCCTTCGTTCCCGAGGGCTCGGGGATGATCAAGCCCATCGCCCTCGGCCTCGCGACCGGTATCGCCTTCGACGCCTTCCTCGTGCGGATGACCCTGGGCCCCGCGCTCATGGCACTCATGGGCAGGGTGGCGTGGTGGATGCCGGCCTGGCTCGGCAGGATGCTCCCGAACGTCGACATCGAGGGGGAGAGCCTGCGCGATCACATCGACTCCGCGGTCTGGGCGGATGGGCAAGGCGGCATGGCGATCACCGCCGACTCCCTCGTCGCCGGGGTCGACGGCACGGGGGTCGACGGCGCTCGAGTCGGGCCGATCGATCTCGCGGTGCCGCGGGGCTCGATCCTGCTCGCGAGCGGGCCGGCCGTCGACCGGCGGCTGTTCGCGGCGACCCTCGCCGGGCGCCTCGGGATCGTGAGCGGTCGCGCGCAGGTGGCCGGGCATCCGCTGCCGTCCGAACGCGACCGGGTCGCGCGCCGTGTCGCCATGATCGACGTCGGCGGACTCGATCGCGCCCAGGGCGACCCGACCTGGCGTGAGCTCGTGGAGGAACGGCTGAGGGTGACGCTCCCGTGGCACCGCGCGGGGGGTGCGCGTCGGGCGGCCGCGGAGTGGATCGGCCGCGTGCAGGTCGCGACCGGCACGGCGATCGGCACGATGATCGACCCCGATGCGCGCATCCGGAGCCTGCCGCGCGTCGAGCGGGCCGTCGCGCTCGCTAGCGTGGCTCTCGCCGAGGCGCCGGCCGTCGTCATGCTCGACCTCCCGGACGCGTTCCCGGGCTCCGGGGACGGGCAGGCGTTCCTCGACGCCGTGTCGGCGATCGCTCCGGCCACGGCCACGATCGTCATCGGCTCCGACGTGCCGCTCGGACCCGACCGTGTCGCCGCCCGCGAGACCGTGCTGTTCTCCCTCGCCGGAGGCGGGACCGCGCGACGCTCCGCAGCACTGGAAGGCAGCATCCCATGAACTCTCTGAACAGCCCCCTCCGCTCGAGGCGCCGGAGGGCGTCCTGGCTCACCTGGGCCGGAGTCGCCGCGGTCGCCCTCGTCCCGCTCTCCTTCACCGGGCTCTTCGTCGGTGCGCTCTCGCAATCCGACACGGCGCTCGACCGGATCCCCGCCGCCGTCGTCAACGACGACGCCCTCGTCTACCTGACGGCGGCAGACGGCACCGAGAGCCCGGTCTTCGCGGGGCGCCAGCTCGTGACCGAGCTCATCGGGGGCGCCCAGGGGTTCGACTGGGTCGTCACGAACGACGAGCAGGCCAAGGCGGCGCTCGCCGCGGGCGAGGTCTCCGCGATCCTCACGATCCCGGACGACTTCTCCCGCTCGATCCTCTCGCTCGGGTCGAACGACCCGACACGGGCGGCGCTGACCATCACGACGGATGACGCGCACAGCTACCTCAGCGGCGCGCTCGCTACGTCGGTGGGCGAGTCGATGGCGAGCGCCTTCGGACGGACGGTCACGGCGCAGTACATCGTCGGCATCCAGTCGGGGATCGGCGAGCTCGGGGCCTCCCTCGGCGATGCCGCCGTAGGCGCGCAATCCCTCTCCGGCGGGGTCGCCGCGTTGAGCGACGGGCTGTCGTCCCTCTCCGACGGGGTCTCCTCGGCGCGATCCGGCGCCGCGGACCTCGCCCAGGGACTCGGCGGCTACACGGGCGGCGTCGACTCGCTGAGCGCAGGCCTCACCGAGCTCGACGCCCGTACGGCAGGGCTCGGCGCGCTCGGTGCGGGGGTGTCCGACTTCGCGGGAGGGGTGTCCGCCCTGGCCGCCGCGCTCGCCCAGGCGAACGCCGAGCTGCAGGCGGACCCCGGTGACGCTGCCGCCCTCGCTGCGGTCGGCGCGCTGAGCGCGCAGCTGACGGATGCGGCCGCCGGCGGAGCGGTTCTGGCCACCACGGTCGGAGACGCCGTCGCCGGCGTGCGCACGGGAATCGCCCAGAGCTCCTCGGGGGCGAAGCGGCTCGCGGCGGGATCGGCAGCGCTGCGCTCCGGGGCCGACTCGCTCGTGGGCGGACTCACGCGGCTGGCCGGCGGAGCGTCGAGCTCCGCTGCAGGCGCCGGCGAGCTCGTGGCGGGGGCGACCCGACTCGCCGACGGCCTCACGGCCGGCGCCGCGCAGCTTCCCGCGACGGAGGCCGAGTCGGCCGCCGCCTCGGCCGAGATCGCGGCCGATCCGGTCGCGGTCACCGTCGTGCGGAACAACGAGGTCGCCGGCGTCGGTCAGTCGATCGCGATGTTCTTCGTGCCGCTCGGGCTGTGGATCGGCGCGCTCGCGGTGTTCCTCGTGCTGCGGCCCGTGAACCGGCGCGAGCTCGGCTCGACAGCGGCGACCGGACGGCTCGTGCTCGGGACGCTCGCCCGTGCCGCCGCGATCACGGCGGCGCAGGCGCTCCTGCTCGTCGTGCTCCTGCACACGACGGCCGGCGTCGCCTGGACCGCGCTGCCCGCGACGCTCGGCTTCTCCCTGCTCATGGCGTTCGCGTTCACGGCGTTCCACCACCTGCTGACGATCGGCCTCGGTCGCGGCGGGCTCGTGATCTCGCTCTTCGCGCTCGCGGTGCAGGTGACGGCGACCGGCGGGCTCTATCCGGTGCAGGTGCTCGCGACGCCCTTCCAATGGGTGAGCCCGTTGCTGCCGCTCACCTACGGGGTCGCCGGGATGCAGGGAATCGCCGCGGGAGGCGCCCTCGGTCAGGTGCTCGGCGCCGTCGCCGTGCTCGCGCTCTTCGGGGCGGGGAGTGTCGTGCTCGCGATGCTCGCGATGCGTCGCACGCGGAGGGCGAGGGCGCTCGGGGTCGTGCCCCTGCCCGCCGCCTGAGGGCAACGGCGGTCCCCGCGACGCCCCCGATCAGTCGGAGGAGCGCAGCGCCGCGAGCGCCCTTCGCCCGGCCCGGCGGAAGGCGCCGATGACGTCGCCCGGGTGCGGGTGCCAGAAGTAGCCGCGCCGCGCGGTGCCGAGGTGAGCCTGGGCGAAGGCGAGCGTCTCGCGCAGCAGCTCGAGCCGGGCATCCTCGTCGCGCGCCTTTCGCGTGTTGATCTCGGCGACGACCGATCCCTCCCAGTCCTGGCGGACCAAGTACTCGAGCACCTCGGCGACCGGTTCGCTCCCGCGCCCGGGAAGCAGGTGCTCGTCGAAGATGCGTCCCTCGTCCATCGAGCCCGACCCGTCGCACAGGTGCACGTGCCGCAGCCGCGAACCCATCGCCATCGCGAGCTCGAGCGAGTCGCGGCCGGAGAGCGAGGCGTGCGAGAAGTCGAGCGTCATGGCGTCGCAGTCCATCGCCGTGGGGTCGGAGCCCGGCGCATAGGCCTTGAGGTTCTTCCCCGCGACCTTCCAGGGGAACATGTTCTCGACCGCGATCTCGACGCCGTAGACGGTCGCGGTCTCGCGCACGATGCGCAGGAAGTCCCTCGCGTACTGCGCCTGCCAGCGGAAGGGCGGATGCACGACGACGGTCGAGGCGCCGACCGAGCGCGCGAGCTCGGCGGAGCGTTCGAGCTTCACGCGGGGATCCCGTCCCCAGACGAAGTGCGTGAGCAGCAGCACGGGTGCGTGGATGGCGAGGATGGGCAGCTCGTACCGTTCGGAGAGCTCGAGGAGCGCCCGCGCATCCTGGGTGATCTCGTCGTTCGTGACCATGACCTCGACGCCGTCGAAGCCGGCGAGCCTGGCCAGCCGGAAGGCGTGCTCGGTGGGCAGCGGGTACACCGCCGACGTGCTCATCCCGATCCTGATCATCGCCCCCAGTGTACGTGCGGGGGCTGGGCAGGTGCGGAGGCTGTGCGCCGCGGGTAGCCTTGGGTGAACGCCGTCGCGGGGGCTCCCGCCGGCGTGGAACAGGACGGAACGACCCTCGGATGACGACGCACGCGGATTCGACGGCCCGGACCTACGACTTCGTCGTCGTCTCCAACCGCCTCCCGGTCGACAGCGTCGTCGGAGAGGACGGCCATCAACGCTGGACCCAGTCGCCCGGCGGGCTCGTCGCCGCCCTCGAGCCGGTCATGCAGGCCCGCGACGGGGCCTGGGTCGGCTGGCCGGGGCAGGCCGACCTCGACCTCGAGCCCTTCGACACCGCCGGGATGCGGCTCGTGCCTGTCCCGCTCAGCGAGCTCGAGGTCGAGCGCTACTACGAGGGCTTCTCGAACGACACCCTGTGGCCGCTCTACCACGACGTCATCGCGGCGCCGTCGTTCCACCGCGAGTGGTGGGACAGCTATCGGACGGTCAATGCGCGCTTCGCCGAGCGCACGGCCGAGGTCGCCGCATCCGGTGCCGTCGTCTGGGTGCAGGACTACCAGCTCCAGCTCGTGCCGAAGCTCCTGCGCGACCTCCGGCCCGATCTCACGATCGGCTTCTTCGACCACATCCCCTTCCCGCCCTACGGGCTCTTCTCGCAGCTCCCCTGGCGCACGCAGGTCGTCGAGGGGCTCCTGGGGGCGGATGTCGTCGGCTTCCAGCGCGACGCCGACGCCGGCAACTTCGCCCAGGCGGTCCGCCGGCTCAAGGGCTACGCGACGAAGGGCTCGCACATCGAGGTCCCTCTCGTGGACGAGTCGCCGGGGGTCCGCGTCTACGGCCCGATCGCGCGCGGAAAGCCCTCGCGCACGGTCGTCGCCCGCAAGTTCCCGATCTCGATCGACTCGGAGTTCTACCGGGAGGCGGCGGCGAGGCCGGAGATCCGGGCGAGGGCGAAGCAGATCCGCGGCGACCTGGGCAACCCGAGGACGATCATGCTCGGGGTCGACCGGCTCGACTACACCAAGGGCATCCGGCACCGGCTCGAGGCCTACGGAGAGCTGCTCGCCGAGGGCAGGATCGACCCGGAGGAGGTCATCCTCGTGCAGGTGGCGAGCCCGAGCCGCGAGCGGGTGCTCAGCTACATGCAGCTTCGCGACGAGATCGAGCTCACGGTCGGGCGCATCAACGGCGACTACTCGGCGATCGGCCATCAGGCGATCAGCTACCACCACCACAGCTACCCGCGCGATGAGATGGTCGCCCTCTACCTCGCGGCCGACGTCATGCTCGTGACCGCGTTGCGCGACGGCATGAACCTCGTGGCGAAGGAGTACGTCGCCTCGCGGTTCGACGACGACGGCGTGCTCGTGCTCTCCGAGTTCGCCGGGGCCTCCGACGAGCTCACCCGTGCGGTCCTCGTGAACCCGCACGACATCGACGGGCTCAAGAACGAGATCATGCGCGCGATCGAGATGCCGCAGCGCGAGCGCGAGTCGAGGATGAGGCAGTTGAGGAAGCGCGTCTTCGAGAACGACGTGGCCAAGTGGTCGAGCGGGTTCCTGCACGCTCTCGCCCATCATGACGCGCACGCCGCCGGACCGGTCGAATGACCGACCCCGTCCCCAGCGGCGACGAGCGCCTCCGAGCCGCGATCGACGAGCTCGCCGGAGCGCCCGTGCTGCTCGTCGCCCTCGACTTCGACGGCACGCTCGCCCCGACCGTCGACGATCCGGATGCCGCCCGCGCGCTCCCGCGATCCCGTGCGGCGCTCGTCGCCCTCGCGGGGCTACCGGCGACGCGCGTCGCGGTCGTCTCCGGTCGCGCGATCGCGAGTCTCGAGCGGGTCGGCCAGCTGCCCTCGGACGTGCTGCTCGTCGGCTCGCACGGGGCGGAGCTCCGGATCGACGGCGAGGAGAGCGGCCCCGAGCTCTCGGTCGGGGAGCGCGAGCTGCTCGGCCGCCTGTACTCCGCCGTCGCCGGGGTCGCTGCGCGATTCGACGGTGCGAGGGTCGAGGAGAAGCCCGCGGGCTGCGGCCTCCACACCCGCCTCGCCTCGCGCGAGGACGCTGCTGCTGCGCAGGCGGCGGCGCTCACGGCCGTCGCGGCGCTCGACGCGCGGGGTCGCATCTCGGAGAGGTACGGCAAGGACATCCTCGAGTTCACCGTGCGGGCCGCAGACAAGGGGAGCGCACTGGGCGTTCTGCGGGAGCGCACCGGGGCATCCGCCGTCCTCTTCGTCGGCGACGACGTGACGGACGAGGACGGCTTCGCGGCACTCCGAGACGGCGACGTCGGAGTCAAGGTCGGAGGGGGCGAGACGGCGGCCGGCCACCGCCTCGGCGACCCGGAGTCGGTCGCGGAATTGCTCGCCCTCCTCGTGCGGTCCCGCGAGCGGAGCGGGCCGTCGCCCCGGTAGAATCGTCCCGCGGATGAACACAACTTCGGGGTAATTCCATGCGCCGAGCGCCCGCCGCACTGACGCTCCGGGAGGAATCGTGCTCGCCTTCCTCGTCGCGTTCGCGGTCGCACCGCTCATCGTCCCCGCGCTGACCCGCTGGCTCGGGCGCCGGGTGTTCGTCGGGCTCGCGCTCATTCCCGCCGCGGCATTCGTCCTCACGATCCTGCAGACGCCCGCCGTCGTCGCCGGCGCGGCCCCCGAGGAGGTCCTGCCCTGGATCCCGCAGCTCGCGGTGAGCCTCGCCGTGCGGGTCGACACGCTGTCCTGGCTGCTCGCCCTCGTCGTGACCGGGATCGGCGCGCTCGTGCTCCTCTACTGCGCCTGGTACTTCACGGACGCCGAGGAGGGTCTCGGCCGGTTCGCCGCCGTGCTGCTCGCCTTCACCGGGACGATGTACGGACTCGTGGTCGCCGACGACGTCTTCCTGCTCTTCGTGTTCTGGGAGGCGACGAGCGTCTTCTCCTATCTGCTCATCGGGCACTACACCGGCCGGCGGGCGAGCCGCGGTGCCGCCCTCCAGGCCCTCATCGTGACGACGGCGGGCGGCCTGGTCATGCTCATCGGGCTCGTCATGCTCGCGGTTCCCGCCGGTAGCTCCCGGATCTCCGAGCTGGTCGCGATGGCGGGGGACGGCCGGCTCGACCTCGGTGCGCCGCTCGTCGTGACGGCGGTCGTGCTCATCCTCGTCGGCGCGCTCAGCAAGTCGGCGATCGTTCCGTTCCACTTCTGGCTGCCGGCGGCGATGGCGGCGCCGACCCCGGTGAGCGCATACCTCCACGCCGCCGCGATGGTGCAGGCGGGGATCTACCTCGTCGCGCGCCTCGCGCCGGGGTTCTCGGCGACGCCGGGGTGGCATCCGATGCTTCTCGGTCTCGGGCTCCTCACGATGCTCGTGGGCGGATGGCGTGCGCTCAAGCAGAACGACCTCAAGCTCCTCCTCGCGCACGGCACCGTGAGCCAGCTCGGGTTCCTCATCGTCGTGGTCGGCTTCGGCACGCGCACGGCCGCGCTCGCCGGCGTCGCCCTGCTCCTCGCGCACGCGCTCTTCAAGGCCGCGCTCTTCCTCGTCGTCGGCATCATCGATCACCGTGCCGGCACCCGCGATCTTCGCAAGCTCTCCGGTCTCGGCCGTGAGGCGCCCTTCCTCGCGATCGTCGGAACGCTCGCCGTCCTCTCGATGGCGGGCATCCCCCTCACGGCGGGCTTCGTCGCCAAGGAGACCGTGCTGAGCGCCTTCCTGGGGGCGGCACAGGACGCCGGCCATGCTCCGGGGTCCGTCGCCGGCTGGATCGCGCTCGTCGGAGTCGCGCTCGGCTCGACTCTCACGGTCGCCTACAGCGCGCGGTTCCTGTGGGGCGCGTTCTCCCGCAAGAAGGGTGTCGAGAAGGTGCGCCCGGTGCACGAGAGCGCATCCTTCCTCGCCTCTCCGGCGATCCTCGCGGTCGCCGGGATCGTGCTCGCGCCGTTCTTCGGCCTCGTCGGAGAGCTGCTCTCGGGCTATCCGGCGGGTTTCCCCTCCGACGGCCACGACTACCACCTCGCACTGTGGCACGGTCTCGACGGGGCGCTGCTCGTCTCCGCGCTCACCCTCGCGGGCGGGCTCGCCCTGTTCTGGGCGAGGGCGCCGGTCTCCGCGGCGCAGTCGAGGCTGCGCCCGGTGGTCAACTCGAGCGACCTCTACGGGCGGACGATGCGCGGCCTCGACCGCATCGCCGCGCGCGTGACCTCCGCGACGCAGCGCGGCTCGCTCCCCTTCTATCTCGGCGTCATCCTGCTGACCCTCGTCGGATCGGTGGGCACGACGCTCGTGCTCAACCGCACCTGGCCCGAGGAGTGGAGGCTCTGGGACAGCCCCGCGCAGCTCGCGATCGGGGCGATCATGGCGGTCGCGGCGGTCGCCCTCACGAGAGCCGACAAGCGCTTCGCCGCCGCCCTGCTCGTCGGCGTGACCGGGTACGGGATGGCGGCGCTCTTCGCCTTCCACGGCGCCCCGGACCTCGCCCTCACCCAGGTGCTCGTCGAGACCGTGACGCTCATCGCCTTCGTGCTCGTGCTGCGTCGGCTCCCGGCCAGGCTCGGGCAGACGCACGGCACCGCACACCGCGGCCTGCGGGCCGTCGTGAGCGTGAGTCTCGGGCTCATGATGGCGGCGGTCGCGATCGTCGCCCTCGGCGCGCGCACCGCCTTGCCGATCTCGCTCGCCCTGCCGGACCTCGCGCACGACATCGGCCACGGGAGCAACATCGTCAACGTCGTGCTCGTCGACGTGCGCGGCTGGGACACCCTCGGCGAGCTCTCCGTACTCATCGCCGCGGCGACCGGCGTCGCGAGCCTCGTCTTCCTGCGCAGCCGCACCGACAACCTTCCGAGGGTCGTGGATGCCGCCCGCCGCAGCCTGCGCTCGCGCCTGCGGCCGGTGCGCGAGACGGTCGCCGCGGAGTACGTGCCGGGGGTGCAGGACCCCTCGACCCGCAACGCCTGGCTCCTCGCCGGTCTCAAGCTCGCGCCGGAGAACCGGTCGATCCTGCTCGAGGTCGTCATCCGGCTCCTCTTCCACGCCGTCGTGGTGGTCTCGGTGTTCGTGCTCTTCGCGGGGCACAACGCACCAGGCGGGGGATTCGCCGGCGGCCTCGTCGCCGGGCTCGCGCTCGCCGGGCGCTACCTCGCGGGCGGTCGATACGAACTGGGCGCCGCAGCCCCCGTCGACGCGGGACGGCTTCTCGGCGTCGGACTGCTTCTCGCCGCGGGCACCGCGACGGCTCCGTTGCTCTTCGGGTCGCACGCCCTCGCCTCCACCTGGTTCGAGGCGACCATGCCGCTCCTCGGGCATCTCGAGTTCACGACGTCGACGGTCTTCGACATCGGCGTCTACCTCGTCGTCATCGGCATGGTGCTCGACGTGCTGAGGAGCCTCGGTGCCGAGGTCGACCGGCAGCAGGAGGACGCGAGCGAGGAGCTCGAGGAGGGGAGCACGATATGAGCGTCTCCCTCGTGCTCGTCGCGGTCATGGCCGTGCTCTACGCCGGCGGCGTCTACCTGCTCCTCGAGCGCAGCATGACGCGCGTGCTCCTCGGATTCCTCCTCGTCGGCAACGCGACGAACCTGCTCATCCTCGTCGTCTCCGGGCGGGCGGGCGCCGCGCCGTTCTACGGCGAGGACGACGCGCTCGCCGACCCCCTCCCGCAGGCCTTCGTGCTCACCTCGATCGTCATCACCTTCGGCGTCTCGGCCTTCCTCATGGCGCTCATCTACCGCTCCTGGCGTCTCGCGCACGCGGATGTCGTCGAGGACGACACCGAGGACGTGGCCGTCGGCCGTCGCGGCGTCTCGGTCGCGGCGGAGCCCGAGCTGGCGGGCGACGACACCGAGTTCGGGACGAGGGCGACCGCCGCCGTCTCCACGGCGGTCGACCTCGAGGAGCAGGAGCGGGCGGAGGAGGCCGAGCGGTTCGAGGAGCTGAGGCGACTCGAGGAGCAGCGCCGGCTCGAGGAGCAGACGCCCGGCGACGACGGAGAGGCGGACCGATGACCGTCCTCATCCCGCTCGTCGTGCTCCTGCCGCTGCTGGGAGCGGCCGTCGCGCTCACCCAGGCGAAGCATCCGCGGGTCCAGACCCTCATCGCGGTCGGCGTGCTCGGCGTGGTCCTCGTGATCGGGGCGATCCTGCTCGTCGTGGTCGACGCCGACGGCGCGATCGCCGTCGCGATCGGCGGCTGGGACGCACCCATCGGGATCGTCCTCGTCGTGGACCGGCTCGCCGCCCTCCTGCTCGTGGTCTCGGCGGCCGTGCTGCTCTCGGTCCTCGTCTTCTCGGTGGGCCAGGGGCTCGCCGACGGCGACCGGGAGACCCCGGTGTCGATCTACTACCCGACCTACCTCATCCTCGCGACGGGCGTGTTCAACGCCTTCCTCGCCGGCGACCTGTTCAACCTCTATGTGAGCTTCGAGATCCTGCTCGTGGCGAGCTATGTGCTCATCACCGTCGGCGGAACCGAGCTGCGCATCCGGGCGGGCATCACCTACATCGTCGTGAGCCTCGTCTCCTCGATCATCTTCCTCGCCGCGATCGCGATGATCTACGCCGCCGTCGGAACGGTCAACATCGCCCAGCTCTCGGTGCGGCTCGGGGAGCTGCCTCACGACATCCAGCTCGTGCTGCACGTCATGCTCCTCGTCGCCTTCGGCATCAAGGCCGCCGTGTTCCCGCTGTCGTTCTGGCTTCCCGACTCCTACCCGACCGCGCCGGCGCCGGTCACCGCGGTCTTCGCCGGCCTGCTCACCAAGGTCGGCGTGTACGCGATCATGCGCACCGAGATGATCATGTTCCCCGGGGACGAGCTCGGGGTCCCGATCATGATCGTCGCCGCCCTCACCATGATCGTCGGCATCCTCGGCGCCGTCGCGCAGGCCGACATCAAGCGGCTCCTCTCCTTCACGCTCGTGAGCCACATCGGCTACATGCTCTTCGGCATCGGGCTCGGGACGGCGGCCGGGCTCTCGGCCGCGACCTACTACGTCGTGCACCACATCACGGTGCAGACGACCCTCTTCCTCGCGGCGGGGCTCGTCGAGCGTCAGGGCGGCACGACCTCGATCAACCGGCTCGGCGGGATGCTCAAGGCCTCGCCGATGATCGGCGTGCTCTTCTTCATCCCCATGCTGAGCCTCGGCGGCATCCCGCCGTTCTCGGGATTCCTCGGGAAGCTCGCCCTCTTCGAGGCGGGCGCCGAGGACGGCTCGGTGCTCGCCTGGGTGCTCATCGCCTCCGGCGCCCTCGTGTCTCTCCTCACCCTCTACGCGCTCGCGCGGGCCTGGAACATGACGTTCTGGCGGGATGCGGACGAGGTGGCCGACTACGACAACCCGCTTCCCGTTCTCAGCCAGGTCGGGGTCACGACCGAGGTCAAGTCGACCCGCAGCATCCCGCGCATCATGGTCGGCGCGACCACGGCGATGGTCGCGCTCAGTGTCGCGCTCACGGTCTTCGCCGGGCCGCTCTACGACGTGAGCTCGCGCGCGGGCGACAACATCGACGGGCCGGAGTACTACATCACGGTCGTCTTCACGGGTGAGTCGGAATGAGCGGGGAGTCGGAATGAGCGAGGAGCCGCGCGACGGGCGCCGCGAGGTGCGTCAGCGCCTGTGGCAGCAGCTCCCCCTGCTCGTGGCGCTCGTCGTGCTGTGGATGGTGCTCTGGGGGCAGTTCACGGGCTTGAGCCTCGTGACCGGCATCGTCGTCGCGGTCGTCGTCACGCGCGTGTTCTACCTGCCGCCGGTCGAGCTCTCGGGCCGGATCAACCTCTGGTACACGCTCGTCTTCCTCGCACACTTCTTCCTCGACGTCGCGGTGGCCTCGTTCCAGGTCGCGTTCCAGGCGCTCGCCCCGAAGCGCATCCCGCACTCCTCGGTCATCGGCATCCAGTTGCGTACGCGCTCCGACCTCGTGATGACCCTCGACGCGATCGCGATGTCGCTCGTACCGGGCTCGCTCGTGGTCGAGGCCGACCGGGAGCGCTCCATCCTCTACCTGCACACCTTCGCGACCGAGTCGCAGGAGGACGTCGAGGCCATGCGCAGGAAGGTGCTCGTGGTCGAGGCCCGCATCGTCCGCGCGATCGGGTCCAGGGCCGATCTCGCGCGCATCCGCAGGACCGACCGGAGCGGTGCGGAGGCGGCGTCATGAGCGAGTGGGTCGTGATCGTGGTCGGGGTGCTGCTCGCGGCGGCCGCGGCGATGGCGCTCTACCGGATCGCGCGCGGGCCCTCGATCCTCGACCGGATGATCGCCTCCGACATGCTGCTCACGACGATCATCTGCGCCATGGGGGTCGAGATGGCCTACAACGGGCACACCCGCAACCTCACCGCCATGCTCGTGCTCGCGGCGACGGCCTTCCTCGGCGCGGTCGTCGTCGCGCGCTACGTCTCGAGGAGGGGGAGCAAGTGACCCTCGATCTCGTGCTCGACATCCTCACCGGGGTGTGCCTCGTGCTCGGCGCCTTCCTCTCCTTGGCGGCCGGGGTCGGGCTCCTGCGCTTCCCGGATGCGATCGCGCGCATGCACGCGACGACCAAGCCGCAGATCCTCGGGCTCATCTTCATCCTGGCGGCGATCGCACTCCAGGACCGGCGCTGGACGACCGTGCTCGTCCTGCTCACGATCCTGCTGTTCCAGATGCTCACGGCGCCCATCTCGGCGCACATGGTCGGTCGGGCGGGCTACCGCACCGGGGTCGTCGCACCGGGGTCGCTCCTCGTCGACGAGCTCGAGCAGGCGGTCGAGGCCGCGCAGCGCGAGAGCGGCGAGGAGGACGAGGGTGCCACGAATCGTAGGACTCCCTAGCACCGAAGAAGCCGGTTGCGCGGAAGTTCTAGACTCGGGTGCATGCCAGAGCACGACCTGAAGCCCCGCTCGCGTGTCGTCACCGACGGGATCGAGGCCATGACCTCGCGCGGGATGCTGCGTGCGGTCGGCATGGGCGACGCCGACTGGGACAAGCCCCAGATCGGCATCGCGAGCTCGTGGAACGAGATCACCCCCTGCAACCTGAGCCTCGACCGGCTCGCCCAGGCCTCCAAGGAGGGTGTGCACTCCGGCGGCGGGTACCCGCTCCAGTTCGGCACGATCTCGGTCTCCGACGGCATCTCGATGGGTCACGAGGGCATGCACTTCTCGCTCGTCTCGCGCGAGGTCATCGCCGACTCGGTCGAGACGGTCATGATGGCCGAGCGCCTCGACGGCTCGGTGCTGCTCGCCGGATGCGACAAGTCGCTCCCCGGAATGCTCATGGCCGCCGCGCGCCTCGACCTCGCCTCGGTCTTCCTCTACGCCGGCTCGATCGCCCCCGGATGGGTCAAGCTCTCCGACGGCACCGAGAAGGACGTCACGATCATCGACTCCTTCGAGGCGGTCGGCGCTGTCAAGGCCGGGACAATGTCGGAGGTCGACGCCCATCGCATCGAGTGCGCGATCGCGCCGGGCGAGGGCGCCTGCGGCGGCATGTACACGGCGAACACCATGGCGAGCGTCGCCGAGGCCCTCGGCATGAGCCTCCCTGGCTCGGCGGCCCCTCCCGCGGCGGACCGGCGTCGCGACTACTTCGCGCACCGCTCGGGCGAGGCCGTCGTGAACCTGCTGCGGCTCGGGATAACGACGCGCGACATCCTCACCAACAAGGCCTTCGAGAACGCGATCGCCGTGGCGATGGCCTTCGGCGGCTCGACCAACGTCGTGCTGCACCTGCTCGCGATCGCACGGGAGGCGGATGTCGAGCTCACCCTCGACGACTTCAACCGGATCGGCGACAGGACGCCGCACATCGGCGACCTCAAGCCCTTCGGCAAGTACGTCATGAACGACGTCGACCGGCACGGCGGCGTGCCCGTCGTCATGAAGGCGCTCCTGGACGCCGGGCTCCTCCACGGCGACGCGCTCACCGTGACCGGGAAGACCGTCGCCGAGAACCTCGCCGAACTCGACCCACTGCCGCTCGACGGCGAGGTGCTGCGCACGCTCGACAACCCCATCCACGCGACCGGCGGACTCACGATCCTGCGCGGGAGCTTCGCGCCCGAGGGGGCCGTCGTCAAGACGGCCGGATTCGACGCCGAGGTCTTCGAGGGGCCGGCGAGGGTGTTCGAGAGGGAGCGCGCGGCCATGGACGCTCTGACGGAGGGGAAGATCGCCAAGGGCGACGTCGTCGTCATCCGCTACGAGGGCCCGAAGGGCGGCCCCGGCATGCGCGAGATGCTCGCCATCACGGCCGCCATCAAGGGCGCAGGCCTCGGAAAAGATGTACTACTCTTGACGGACGGCAGATTCTCAGGCGGCACAA
>JBIQHP010000029.1:9161-22630 GCA_044508495.1 Clavibacter sp. | reverse complement strand
CGCGCTGGGTCTGGGTAACGTCGAGGTGCTCCGGGCCAGGGCGGAGGAGGCCAGGGTCTCCCCCTTCCTGGACCAGGCGACCGCGCGTGCGGTGAGCGCCCTGTCCAAGCTCATTCCGATCGCCGTGCCCCTCGTCAGATCCGGCGGGGAGCTCCTGTTCCTCAAGGGCGCGGGCGTCACCGGTGAGGTCGAGGCGGCCGCTAAGGCCATCCGCAAGGCGCACCTCGTGGATGTCGAGATCCTGACGCTGGGTGAGGATCTCGGCACGGAATCCACGAGGGTGTTTCGGGCTACAGTGGACTGACCGTGCGTCAGTCGTCCGTCGACCGATCCTGCGGCACCCCGCACCGAGCAACCGAGGTTTCACGTGAAACATCCTGAGAAGACCGCCGAGACGGAGGGTCCTGTCGTCGAGGCCGACGACACCACCCCCCTCGCGCGCGAGCTCGCGGAACTCACGCGCCGCCGTCAGGCGATCGCCGAACAGGAGCTCCCCCTGCCGAGCGCGACCCGGGTGCTGACCGTAGCGAACCAGAAAGGCGGAGTGGGCAAGACCACGACGACCGTCAATCTCGCCGCGGCGCTGGCACGTGCCGGGGCGAGGGTCCTCGTCGTCGACCTCGACCCCCAGGGCAACGCCTCGACGGCGCTCGGGGTCGAGCACCGTGCCGATACTCCGAGCGTGTACGACGTCGTGATCAATGACGAGCCGATGGCAGCGGTCGTGCAGTCGAGCCCGGAGTTCGACACCCTGTACTGCGTTCCGGCGACCATCCACCTGGCCGGTGCGGAGATCGAGCTGGTGTCTCTCGTCGCACGCGAGCAGCGACTGCGGACGGCGCTCGAGAAGTTCCTCGAGGAGTCCGCCGAGCCCTACCACTACGTGTTCATCGACTGCCCGCCCTCGCTCGGCCTTCTCACGATCAACGCCTTCGTCGCGGCGACCGAGGTGCTCATCCCGATCCAGTGCGAGTACTACGCACTCGAGGGGCTCAGTCAGCTCCTCTCCAACATCCAGCTCATCGAGCGCCACCTGAATCCGAGGCTCAGCGTCTCGACGATTCTCATGACGATGTACGACTCGCGCACCAATCTCGCGAACCAGGTCGTCGAGGATGTCCGGGAGCACTTCCCGGGCCAGGTTCTCGACACGCTCATCCCCCGATCGGTGCGCATCTCCGAGGCGCCGAGCTACGGGCAGAGCGTCATCAGCTACGACACCAACTCGACCGGCTCGCTCTCCTACCGGGAGGCGGCCGCGGAGATCGCACACAGGGGAGCACCGCGCTGATGGCCGCTGCGAAGAGGACCGGACTCGGGCGTGGAATCGGCGCCCTCATCCCGACCGACGAGGGGTCGCCCGACCGGCCCGTCGACGTATTCTTCCCGGCCGGAGGGCGCGAGGGTCTCCTCTCCGTCCCCGGAGCGCGACTGGCCAACCTCGCCCCCGACGACATCGCCCCGAACGCCGTGCAGCCCCGCACCGAGTTCGCCAAGGACAAGCTCGACGAGCTCGTGGCGTCGATCCGCGAGGTCGGCGTCCTCCAGCCTGTCGTGGTGCGACCGATCGAGGGCGCGGCGCCCGGCGAGCCCCACTACGAGCTCATCATGGGCGAGCGGCGGCTGCGGGCGACCAAGGAGCTCGGCCTCGCGACGATACCGGCCGTCGTCAAGAACACGGCGGACGAGGAGATGCTGCGCGACGCCCTCCTCGAGAACCTCCACCGGGCGGATCTGAATCCGCTCGAGGAGGCGTCGGCGTACCAGCAGCTCCTCGCCGACTTCGGCATCACCCAGGATCAGCTCGCGAGCAGGATCGGACGCTCCCGTCCTCAGATCAGCAATACCCTGCGCCTCTTGAAGCTCCCCGCCTCCGTGCAGAAGCGCGTCGCCTCCGGAGTCCTGAGCGCCGGCCATGCCCGCGCGGTGCTCGCGGCGGGCGACGACGCTGCGATGGAACGGCTGGCGGACAAGATCGTCAACGAGGATCTCACGGTCCGCGGCGCCGAGGCCGCTGCCGGCCTCGTGTCGAAGAAGCCCCCGCGCGCGGCGAAGCCGACCGCGGGCAAGCGCCAGGCACAGCTCTCCGAGATCGCGGACCGGCTCGGCGACCGGCTCAACACGCGCGTGAAGATCTCGCTCAGCGCGTCGAAAGGCACCCTTGCCATCGAGTTTGCCTCGGTCGCCGACCTCAACCGCATCCTCGGCGAGCTCGGCGAGCCCGGCTTTTCCTAACTTCCGCACGCCCTCGCGTGACGGATTCCGAAGGAGTTTGGACTTGCTCTGGCGGTAAACGGAGCCGTCACAAGTCCAAACTCCTTCGGAATCCTTGAGCAGCGAGCGGGATCACCTCGGGGCCAAGCTCGTCGTGGGATCGAGGATTTCGGGTGACTTCGAGCTCGCGGCGGCTCCGTTTACCGCCAGAGCGAGGTCGAAGTCACCCGAAATCCGCCACGCGATACCCGTCAGGCGCGGGCTGCCGCGACAAGGGCGCTATAGATCCAGCCGAGGTCGTGGCCGGCCGCCTCGAGCGCCTGCGGCACGAGGGAGGTCTCGGTGAGCCCGGGTGCGACATTGCATTCGAGGAACCACGGGATGCCGCTCGCGTCCACGATGAAGTCGACGCGGGAGAGGTGGCCGAGCCCAAGCGCCGTGTGTGCCGTGAGGGCGGCGGCGGCGGCGCGCTCGGCGACCGCGGCATCCAGCCTCGCCGGAGTGTAGAAACGGGTCTCGCCCGCGTTGTAGCGGGCTTCGAAACCGTACACGCCGGCGACCGGCTCGATCTCGACGGCGGGGAGCGCCACCGGTCCGTCCCCCGTATCGATCACCCCGATCGCGACCTCGTTCCCGGCGATCGCCGTCTCGACGATCGCGACGTCGCAGTAGGTGTAGGCGTCGACCATGGCGCGGGAGAGCTCGTCGACGTCGTGCACGACGGTCACTCCCTGCGCGGAGCCGCCCTGCGCCGGCTTGACGACGAGGGGCGGGCGCAGGGAGTCGGTGATGGTGCCGAGGACGCGCGCCGCCCCGAGATCGCGGAAGGCGTCGCGCGGTAGTGTGATCGATCCGGGCGTCGAGAGTCCTGCTCGCTCCACGAGCGTCTTGGCGGTCGGCTTGTCCCAGGCGAGTCGCGCTGCGGCCGAGGCGGAGCCGACGAAGGGGATGCCGACGAGTTCGAGCATCGCATAGAGCGAACCGTCTTCGCCGCTCGACCCGTGCAGCACCGGCCAGATCACCTCGGGCTCGGTCGCCGCCAGATGCTCGAGGAGGGCGGCGTCGGGATCGCGGAGCTCGACGGTGATGCCGTGCTGTGCGAGGGCGTCGGCGACGCGCCGGCCGGAGCGCAGCGACACGTCGCGCTCGTGGGAGATGCCTCCGGCGAGCACGAGCACGCGGCTCGGTGGGGCGGCCATCCGATCTCGCCTAGCCGAGGTCCGGGGGCGGGCTCGTGACGTTCCGCTCGATGCCGACAGCGCTGAGCGGGCCGGTCTGGGAGAAGGTCTCGAGCAGTTCGAGCTCCCCCGTGACGACCGCCGCGAGCCGGCGGACCCCTTCGCGGATGAAGTCCGGCGTCGGGTAGCAGAACGACAGGCGGATGTTGTTGCGACCGTTCCCGTCGGAGTAGAACGCCGTCCCCGGCGTATAGGCGACGAGCTGCTTGACGGCCCGGGGCAGCATCGACTTCGCATCGACCTGCTCGGGAAGGGTGAGCCAGACGTAGAAGCCGCCATCCGGCACGGTCCAGCTGAGCTTCGGGAGGTGCTCCGCGAGGGCGGAGAGCATGGCGTCCCGGCGTTCCCGGTAGACGCTGCGGAAGGTGTCGATCTGGGATCTCCAGTCCGCGGTGGCCAGGTACTCGGAGATCACCGACTGGGTGAAGGAGCTGGGGGAGAGGATGGCCGCCTCGTTCGCTAAGATGAGCTTCTCTCTAATAGCATGCGGCGCGAGGGCCCAGCCGACCCTGAACCCTGGGGCCAGCGTCTTGGAGAAGGTCCCGAGGTAGACGACGCCCTCCCCTTCGACCGAGCGCATCGCGTGCGGGGGCGGGCCGTCGAAGTACAGAAGGCCGTAGGGGTTGTCCTCGAGCACGAGGATGTCGTTCTCACGGGCGATCTCGAGGAGCTCGAGGCGTCGCTCCCAGCTGAGGGTCA
Organism: Clavibacter sp.; assembly: GCA_044508495.1. Classification (GTDB taxonomy): domain Bacteria; phylum Actinomycetota; class Actinomycetes; order Actinomycetales; family Microbacteriaceae; genus Terrimesophilobacter. The sequence continues at coordinate 18,479 of JBIQHP010000029.1, read as the reverse complement.
CCCCCGCCGGGTTGTTGTAGGTGGGCACGGTGTAGAGGAGCTTGAGGCGCTTGCCGGCGGCCTTGAGCGTGGCGATCCGCTCGCGAAGCGCGGCGGGGATGAGTCCGTGCTCGTCCATCGGGACGTGGCTCACCTCGGCCTGGAAGGAGCGGAAGACGACGAGGGCGGTGACGTAGCTCGGACCCTCGGCGAGCACGACGTCACCGGGATCGAGGAAGAGCTTGGCGAGGAGCTCGAGCGCGTGCTGGGAGCCGGTCGTCACGACGACATCGTCGACCGCGCCCCGGATGCCCTCGAGCGCCATGACCTCGAGGATCTGCTCGCGCAGCTCCGGGACGCCCTGCCCCGAGCCGTACTGGAGGGCGGCCGCACCGCGTTCGCGCATGACCCGCTCGATCGCACTCGTCACGAGCTCCGTGGGCAAGGCGGACACGTACGGCATTCCACCGGCGAGCGAGACGACCTCGGGGCGCGAGGCGACGGCGAAGAGCGCACGCACCTCGGAGGCGCTCAGGCCCGCGGTGCGGGCGGCATAGTGCCCGTACCAGGGGTCGAGGTTGGTCCCCTCCGACTGTCCTGCCATCCCTCAAGGATAGAGGTCGCCGGCGTGGCGGTTACGCGGTCGCCCAGCCCCCCCGGATTACTTCAGGAAGTCGGCCAGCTGCGCCTCGAGCGCCGGCTTCGGCATCGCGCCGATGACGGTCTTGACGACCTCGCCGCCCTGATACACCTTCATCGCGGGGATCGAGGTGATCTGGTACTTCATCGCGACCTGCGGGTTCGCGTCGACGTCGACCTTCACGAGACGGATCTTGTCCGGGTTCTCGGCCGCGATCTGGTCGAGGATGGGCGAGACGGCCCGGCAGGGACCGCACCACTCCGCCCAGAAGTCGACGAGCACGGGGGTCGTCGAGTTGAGGACCTCCTCCTCGAAGGTGGCGTCGGTCACGTCGGTCGCAGTGGACATTCCTGGTTCTTCTCCTTGGGTCATGGTTCCGGCGTTCAGGCCGGGACCGCTGTCGGTGTGGCGCTGGCCTCGGCCAGCAGGTCCTTGGGCAGCGACGCGAGGTAGTGCTCGGCGTCGAGTGCGGCGACGGTGCCGGAGCCGGCCGCCGTCACGGCCTGGCGGTAGGTCGGGTCGAGGACGTCGCCCGCGCCGAAGACGCCGGGAAGGCTGGTCTTCGAGGTGCGTCCCTCAACCGCGAGCGTCCCCTCTGCCGTGAGCTCGAGCTGGCCGTGTACGAGGTGGACCCGCGGATCGCTGCCGATCGCGATGAAGAGCCCGTTGAGCTCGAGGGAGGTCTCGCTCCCGTCCACCGTGTCGCGGAGCACGACGTGGGTGAGGAGCTCCCCTCCGTCGATCCTCTCCACGACCTTGTTGAAGAGGAACTCGATCTTGGGGTTCTGCCGTGCGCGCTCCTGCATGATCTCGGATGCGCGGAGCCGGTCGCTGCGGTGGATGACGTAGACCTTGGAGGCGAACTTCGTGAGGAAGGTGGCCTCCTCCATGGCCGAGTCGCCGCCGCCGACAACCGCGATGACCTTCTCGCGGAAGAAGAATCCGTCGCACGTCGCGCACCAGGAGACGCCGTGCCCGCTCAGCCGGTCCTCGCCCTCGACGCCGAGCTTGCGGTAGGCGGAACCGGTCGCGTAGATGACCGCGAGCGCCTCCTCGACCTTCCCGGAGCCCAGGGTGACCTTCTTGACCTGTCCATCGAGCTCGAGCTTCACGACGTCGTCGAGCACGACCTCGGTGCCGAAGCGCTCGGCCTGGGCCTGGAAGAGCGCCATGAGATCAGGGCCCTGGATGCCCTCGGGGAAGCCCGGGTAGTTCTCGACATCCGTCGTGTTCATGAGCTCGCCGCCGGCCTCGACCGAGCTCGCCACGAGCAGGGGGGCGAGGTTTGCGCGGGCGGCGTAGATGGCCGCGGTATATCCCGCAGGGCCGGAGCCGATGATGATGAGCTGGCGCACGATTGGAGATCCCCTTACTTCGCACTGGCTACAACACATCCTATTCGGAGGGTATTCCGCGCCTTCCTCTCCCCAGGCGGGCGCGGAGCGTGTCGATGACGGCCGTGAGCTCCGGGTTCCGGAAGGCGGCCAGCAGTGCCCCGTAGACGACGGCCATGACGACTCCGATCACGACGATCGAGAGGCCCGCCTGGGCGAGGCCCGCCTGAGCGAAGCCTTGCTCGTCGAGTCCGCCGAGGAGGACGAGGGCTCCCGTGCCCGCTCCGCCCGCGAGGAGCGCGAGCCCGAGGTACTGGAGATGGCGGAGGACGACCTGCCGACCACCCGTCCCGCCGAGCCGCCGGCGCGCCAGCACGAGCGCGACGACCGCCTGGCTGCCCCCGGCGAGCGTCGTCGAGACCGCGATGCCGACCGCGATCCACTGTGAGGGCAGCAGTGCGCAGGCCAGGCACCCCGCGGCGAAGATGGCCGACTGGAGGGTCTGGAGGTAGAACGGCGTCCTCGTGTCGCCGAGGGAGAAGAACACCCGCTGAACGAGGAAGAGCGCGCTGAACAGGACGAGTCCCGGGAGGAGCCCGAGGATGACGTTGCCCATCGCGAGCACGTGGTCGAAGCGGTCCTCGAAGAACCGGGCGAAGGGGTAGGCGACGACGGCGAGGGCGACCGAGGCGAAGACCATGAGCAGCCCGATGCCGCGCAGCGAGGAGGAGAGGTCCTCGCGCAGGGCGCCCAGGTCGTTCCGGGAGGCGTGCCCGCTCATCCTCGTGAAGTAGGCCGTGGCGATCGACACCGCGACCACGGAGTGCGGGAGCATGAAGATGAGCCAGGAGTTCTGGAGGGTCTGGACGGAGGCAGCATCCCCGGTCGCCAGCGTCGCGACGCGGCTCTGCACGATGCCGGCGAGCTGGGTGACCACGATCATGCCGAACAGCCATCCGGCGGCCTTGCCGGTCGTGGAGAGCCCGACACCGCGCCAGTGGAAGTCCGGGCGGTAGCGCAGTCCGGCGCGCCTCCAGAACAGGATGACGACGAGAGCCTGTGCCATGACGCCGAGGGTCACCGTGCCCGCGAGGAGAAGTACCCGGTCCGGGGTGAAGGCGTCGACCAGGCGGTTCTCCTGCGCGGCGCCGAAGAGCGCCATGAACACGACGAGGCCGGCGATCGAGACGACGTTGTTGACGGCCGGCGCCCAGGCGAAGGGGCCGAAGACGCCGCGGGCGTTGAGGGTCTCGCTCAGGAGGCTGTAGAGCGCGTAGAAGAAGACCTGCGGGAGGCACAGATAGGCGAACGCCGTCGCGAGGGCGAAGGCCTCCGGGCTGAATCCGCGGCCGGACTCGGAGGTCTGGGAGTAGAGCGCGACGAGCGCCGGCGCGGCGGCGATCGCCACCGCCGTCACGGTCGCGAAGATCAGGATGCCGAGGGTCACGACCTTGTTGATGTAGCGCGCGCCGCCATCCGGATCCTTGCCGGCACGCACGATCTGGGGGACAAGCACGGCGCTCAGGAGCCCGCCGATCGTGAGGGCGTAGATGCTGTTGGGGAGCTGGTTCGCGACCGCGAAGGCGTCGGCAGACGCACTGCCGACCTGTCCGATCGCGGCGGCGAGCGCGATGACCCGGACGAATCCGAGGAGCCTCGAGACGATGGTCCCGCCGGCGAGGAGGGCGCTCGCGCGGCCGACCCGCACGGTCTCCTCCGTTCCATCAGCGCTCATCGGCCGGCCTCCTCATGGGGTGTTCTCGCTCTCCGCCTGCGGAGCACGGTGCGGGCGACGCCCGCGGCGAACAGCAGGACGACGACCACGGCGAGCACGACGGTCGCCGCGGTCTCCCAGCCGGCCTGGACGTTGAGGACGACGAAGGTCGGGACGGAGATCGCCACCCCGGTCGCGCTCGCGAGGGAGACCATCGTCCTGACCTCGCCGTTGGCGATCGACTGGACGGGGACCTGCACCTTCGACTGTGAGTTCGCCTCGAGCTTGAGCTCCACCCGCTCGTCGAGCACGTCGAGGATGGCTCGCGCGGGCTGCACGGTGACGTAGACGGTGACCGGGAAGTTCAGCTCGTTCCTGACCGTGATGGGCAGGTTGCCCTTCTCGAGGGGGAAGTTGATCGTGCTGCCCTCGGGAATGCGGACGGAATCGAGGATCGCGGTGCCGTCCTCGAGGAAGGCGGTCGTCGCCGCGGACCATCCGGCCTGATCGAAGGACCAGGACTCGGCGAGAAGGGCGAGGAGGGCGAGCCGGCGCGGCTCGGTCACGAGGGCGGGGTCGTCGACGACGGAGGAGAAGGCCGTGACGCGCTGCTCTGCGGCGAGGAGCGATCGCACGGTCGCGACCCGGTCGTCGTCGGTCGACGGCACGAGCGTCGCCGACTGCGACGGCAGGGCGAGCGTGTCGCCGAGCCCGGCCGTGGCGACCCAGGGCAGCGACTCGATCCCGGTCAGCACGTCCCCCAGGCGCTGGCCGCTCGCCGACCCATCGCGACCGAGGGCGGCGACGACGGTCGCACCGCCGTGCCGCGAGGCAGCGACCGCGAGGTGCGCGGCGATCGCGGTTCGCGCGGCGTCGGCCTCGACGTCGGTCGACGCCCTCGCCGCGGCGCTGAGAAGCCGGGAGAGGGTGTCGTCGACGACCGTCGCCGCGACGTGCCCCGCGGCGCCCGAGTCGATCGTCGCATTCGGACTCGTGCCGCTCAGGCCGGTGACCTGCGCGGAGTCCAGCAGGAGGCGCGTGTATCCGGCCGCCGCGAGCGCGCCGAGGTCGTCGGCGCCCACGGAGGAGCCGGCCGGCCAGGCGAGCCCGTCGATCGAATAGCCCCAGGCGAGAAGCGTCTCGAGGGTCGGCACCGTGGGTTCGGGGGCGGGCGCCGGCGTCGGCTCGGGCGTCGGCGCGGTGTCGGTCTCCGGGGGGAACAGGCTCTCGTCGACGGGGAATCCGAGCGGGGAGAGCGGCAGCGGAGCGCCGGCCCGGGCTGCGAGAGCCGGGTCGGCATCCGCGTAGCCGAGCGGGAACACCTCGTGGGGCGCGGTGGCGAGGGCGGAGAGCCAGTCCACGGCGGTCTGCGGAGCGGCCGTCCCGAGGAGGCGGATCGAAGCGATGATCATGGGATCGATGCCGATGGCGACCCGATGCGCCAGGTCCGTTCGGAGCTGGACGTCGAGGAGCCCGCCGGGCGCCGTGAGGGCGGCGAGCTCGTCGGCGCCGAGGAGCCCGGTGGCTCCGGGCGGAGACACGAGAGGGGTGATGATCGCGAGGGAGATCGCCGGGAGCGCCTCGGCCGGGAGGCGGATGACGGCGCTCCGCGCGAAGTCCACCTCGACGGCGCCGGTCGCGAGCCGGACGGCGAGCGGGATCGTGGTCATCGCCGTGCCGGAGGCCGGGAGGGCGCCCGCGGGGATCGTGATCGTGAAGGCGCGGAGCTGGCCGGGAGCGAGCTCGCCGATCTGAGTGCTGCCGAGCGCGTCGCCCAGGGGGACCCCGCCGCTGCCCGAGTCGGAGTCGAGCCAGCCGGAGAGCGAGGTGCGGTCGGCGATCCGGATGCCGGGAAGATAGACCGAGGCGATGCCGGCGTCCATCGCCTGACCGGTGGTGTTGGTGACCGTTCCGGACACCTGGAGGGCCTGACCGGCGCGGACGACGCCGGAGAACGCTGGGGCGGCCACGAGGCTCACGCTGCCCTCGTCGACGGGATCCATCGCGGTGGGCGCGAGCCAGCCACCGACGGCGAGGCCGAGCGCGAGCAGGAACGGGACGATTCTCATAGGCAGGGGCGGGCCCGGTGTTTCCCCGGCCGGCTTGAAGCGATTCTATTGGTCGGACGCTGGGTAGTCTTGAGCGCATGGAAAGCGCCGCCTCGGCCCTCGCGCAACTCGGGTCCCTGGCGGCGTCTCCGCAGGTGAGCCGGCTCGCGGACGCCTTCGCGGCATCCGGGCGCGAACTCGCCCTCGTCGGCGGCTCGGTGCGGGACGCCTTCCTGGGTGTCGCGCCGGGCGACCTCGACTTCACGACCGACGCCGACCCCGACGCGATCCTCGCGATCGTCGCGCCCATCGCCGATGCGCACTGGGACGTCGGGCGGGCGTTCGGCACCATCGGGGCCACGGTCGGAGGGCTCACGGTCGAGATCACGACCTATCGCACCGACGCCTACGACGGCGACACGCGCAAGCCGGTCGTCGAGTTCGGCGACACGCTCGAGGGCGATCTCGTGCGCCGCGACTTCACGGTCAACGCCATGGCCCTGCGCCTCCCGCAGCTCGTGCTCGTGGACCCTGCGGGCGGGATCGAGGACCTCCTCGCGCGGCGGCTCGCGACGCCCGGCGCGCCGGAGACCTCCTTCGGGGACGACCCGCTCCGGATGATGAGGGCAGCCCGGTTCACCTCCCAACTCGGTTTCGAGGTGGCACCCGAGGTCGCGAAGGCCATGGCCGATCTCGCGGAGCGCATCTCGATCGTCTCGGCGGAGCGGGTGCGCGACGAGCTCGCCAGGCTCCTCTGTACCGCCGCGCCGCGCGCGGGACTCGAGCTCCTCGTCGCGACGGGGCTCGCCGCCCTCGTGCTCCCCGAGCTGCCCGCCCTGAGGCTCCAGGTCGACGAGCACCATCACCACAAGGACGTCTACGAGCACAGCCTCACGGTGCTCGAGCAGGCGATCGACCTCGAGCGAGAGCGGCGCGCGCATCCGGATGACGCCCCCGACCTGACCCTCCGCCTCGCCGCCCTGCTGCACGACATCGGCAAGCCGGCGACCAAGCGCGTCGAGCCGGGCGGCGTGGTGACCTTCCACCACCACGACGTCGTCGGGGCGAAGCTCGCCGCGAAGCGCCTGCGGGAGCTGCGCTTCGACAAGGGGACGATCGGCGACGTAGCCCGGCTCATCGAGCTGCACCTGCGGTTCTTCGGCTACACCGAGGGTGCCTGGACGGACTCCGCGGTGCGACGCTACGTGCGGGACGCCGGCCCGCTTCTCGGGCGGCTGCACATCCTGACGCGCGCGGACGTCACGACCCGCAACCGCAGGAAGGCCGACCGGCTGGCCTTCGCCTACGATGACCTCGAGGACCGCATCGCCGAGCTCGGGGAGCAGGAGGAGCTCGCGGCCATCCGGCCGGACCTCGACGGCGAGCAGATCATGGCCGCGCTGGGACTGAAACCGGGTCGCGAGGTCGGCGAGGCCTACCGGTTCCTCCTCGAACTGCGCCTGGCCGAGGGGCCGCTCGGCGAGGAGGAGGCCACCCGTCGCCTGCTCGCCTGGCACGCCGCCCGCTGACTTCCATCATTCAGGAGTCGGCGGGGACGGCGGGGTCGGCGATGAAGGCCTCGAGCAGGGCGCGGGCCTCGTCGTCGGGGTGCTGCACGGGCGGCGATTTCATGAGGTAGGCGGATGCCGCCACGAGCGGCCCGCCGATCCCCGCGTCGAGCGCGAGCTTCGCCACCCGGATGGCGTCGATCACGACGCCCGCCGAGTTCGGGGAGTCCCACACCTCGAGCTTGTACTCGAGACTTGTCGGCGCGTTGCCGAAGCCGTGGCCCTCGAGTCGCACGAAGGCGAACTTGCGGTCGACGAGCCACGGCACGTGGTCGCTCGGGCCGACGTGCACGTTCCTCGGGTCGAGCTGTGCGCTCAGGTTGCTCGTGACGGCCTGGGTCTTCGAGATCTTCTTCGACTCGAGGCGGCTGCGCTCGAGCATGTTCTTGAAGTCCATGTTGCCGCCGACGTTGAGCTGGTAGGTGCGGTCGAGCACGAGCCCGCGCTGCTCGAAGAGCCGGGCGAGCACGCGATGCGTGATGGTCGCGCCGAGCTGGCTCTTGACGTCGTCGCCGACGAGAGGGACTCCGGCGAACGTGAACTTCTCCGCCCACTCCGGGTCGCTCGCGACGAACACCGGGAGCGCGTTGACGAAGGCGACCCCGGCATCCAGCGCCGCCTGCGCGTAGGACTTGACCGCGGCATCCGAGCCGACCGGCAGGTAGCACACGAGCACTTCGGCGCCGGAGTCGCGAAGCGCCTGGGCGACGTCGACGGCGGGAAGCGGCGACTCCTCGATCGTCTCGCGGTAGTACTCTCCGAGACCGTCGAGCGTCGGCCCGCGCTGCACGAGCACGCCGGTCGGCTCGACCTCGGCGAAGCGGAGCGTGTCGTTCTGGCTCGCCCAGATGGCGTCGGCGAGGTCGGTCCCCACCTTGAGCGCGTCGACGTCGAAGGCGGCCACGAACTCGAGGTCGCCCACCGCATGACCGCCCAGCCGGTTGTGCATGAGTCCGGGGATCACCTCCGTCTCGGCGGCGTCACGGTAGAACGTGACGCCCTGGACGAGCGCGTTGGCGCAGTTTCCGACACCGGCGATGGCAACCCGAATGGGCATGGATACACGGCTCCTTGTGATGAGAGAGGGTCGATGACTACACTAGGCAGGTTGCCCTCGGTCTGCTGACCGGGTGGCACGATGCCACGACCCTCCTGCTGCAGACCGTCTGCAGCCGTTCTAGTCCAAAGGAGGTGGGTTAGTCATGCATCAGTACGAACTCATGGTGATTCTCGATCCCGAGATCGACGAGCGCACCGTCGCCCCGAGCCTCGAGAAGTTCCTCGGCGTCATCCGCGCGGATGGCGGCACGATCGACAAGGTCGACATCTGGGGCAAGCGTCGCCTGGCCTACGAGATCAACAAGAAGACCGAAGGCATCTACGCCGTCGTCGACATGACGGCCAACGCCGCCGCGACGATCGAGCTCGATCGCCAGCTCAAGCTCAGCGAGGCCGTCATGCGCACCAAGGTGCTGCGTGCGGAGGAGGCGATCGCCCAGGTAGCCGAGGCCGAGAAGCTCGCCGCGGAGAAGGCGGCCCGTAAAGCTGCAGCAGCCCCGAAGACCGCGGCCAAGGCTCCCACCGTGGACGCCAAGGCGGATGCTGCCCCTGCTGCAGCGGTGAAGGCTGCTCCCGCGAAGGATGCTCCCGCGAAGCCGGTTGCCGAGAAGGACACCAACGCGAAGGACACTCCCGCGAAGGTCGCCGCCGAAGAGGAAGCCGAGTAGGGCCATGGCGGGCGAAACGATCATCACCGTCGTCGGCAACCTCACCGCCGACCCCGAGCTGCGCTACACGCAGAACGGTCTCGCCGTGGCGAACTTCACGATCGCCTCGACGCCGCGCACCTTCGATCGCGCATCCAACGACTGGAAGGACGGCGAGGCGCTCTTCCTCCGCGCCTCCGTCTGGCGCGAGTTCGCCGAGCACGTCGCCGGCTCGCTCAGCAAGGGCTCGCGGGTCATCGCGACCGGGCGCCTCAAGCAGCGCAGCTACGAGACCAAGGAAGGCGAGAAGCGCACGAGCTACGAGATCG
>JBIQHP010000029.1:0-9061 GCA_044508495.1 Clavibacter sp. | reverse complement strand
AAGCAGCGCAGCTACGAGACCAAGGAAGGCGAGAAGCGCACGAGCTACGAGATCGAGGTCGACGAGATCGGCCCGAGCCTCCGCTACGCGACCGCGCAGGTCACCCGCACGACGAGTGGCGCCTCGCGCGGGGGTCAGGGCGGCGGGCAGGGCGGCGATGAGCCATGGGGCTCGGCGCCGGCTGCGGACGCTCCCTCCGGCGACGTCTGGAACACCCCGGGCAGCTTCAACGACGAGACGCCGTTCTAACCGACGGCTCTCCCGACTCACTTCTTCAGAAAGCAGGAAACAGATCATGGCCGGAAAGTCCAGCGGCGACCGCCGCAAGCCGCTCCGCGGTGCGAAGGGCGGCAAGAACGCCGCCCCCGCCAAGGCGATCAGGGTCGGCGTCATCGACTACAAGGATGTCGCCACCCTCCGCAAGTTCATCTCCGAGCGCGGAAAGATCCGTGCTCGCCGTATCACCGGTGTCTCCGTGCAGGAGCAGCGCCTCATCGCCCGCGCGGTCAAGAACGCGCGCGAGATGGCTCTGCTTCCGTACGCGGGTTCGGGCCGTTAGGAGTCATGGGACATGTCAAAACTGATTCTCACGCATGAGGTCACCGGTCTCGGCGCTCCCGGCGACGTCGTCGACGTCAAGAACGGCTTCGCCCGCAACTACCTCATCCCTCAGGGCTGGGCCGTGATGTGGACGCGCGGGGGCGAGAAGCAGATCGAGCAGATCAAGGCGGCTCGCGCCGCGCGCGAGCACGCGACCATCGAGGAGGCGCAGGATCTCAAGGCGAAGCTCCAGGCCACGCCGGTGACCCTCGCGGTCAAGGCGGGCGAGGGCGGGCGCCTGTTCGGCTCCGTCAAGACCTCCGATGTCGCGGATGCCGTCTCGGCGGCCGGGCTCGGCACCCTCGACAAGCGGAAGATCGAGCTCACTGCTCCGATCAAGGCCACCGGCGAGCACGAGGCGACGGTTCGCCTCCGCGACGACCTGGTCGCGACGATCACCGTCAGGGTGGTCGCCGCGAAGTAGGCCAAGCGACCGGGCGGCAGTGGCGGGCAGAGCCCCGCCACTGCCGCCTTTTCACTGTTCGTGACCCCCTAACGGGGGTGAGGAATCCCACAGTCTTGTACACAGCGGGCACCGAGGGCCATCAACTCTCAACCATGACTATAAACATGTTTCTGCACACAAGCTCGCGTTAGAGAAAATGCTGGTCAGAGTCCGTATCCAAGAGAAAATTGCTCCCCTGTGCACAGGAGATTCCACAGCTTGCCCACATCGCCGGCGGCGTTTCGCGCAGATGACTCACAGGACTGTCCACAGGCTTGGTTGAGTGCGGCGGCCCGGTGTCTCTAGGGTGGGGCAACACCAATCCGAACAGGAGCATCCGACACAGCTCGATGTGCCGGATGTCGTCGGTGGTGGGTAGGACTGAGTGCGGGACCATCGCAGGCTCGGCGTGGCCGCACCGTAAATCGGCGCGCCCGACGCAAGGTGGAGGAGAGCTGTGCCAGCGCAGCGGAGGATGACGGAAGGGAAGCGATGTCGATAGCCCATCTCGGCCTCGCCAGCGGTCAGGCATCCGATCAGCGGCAGTCGTCGGAGTCCCGCTCCACCGATCGGACTCCGCCGCACGATCTCCTCGCCGAGCAGAGCGCGATCGGCGGCATGCTCCTCAGCAAGGACGCCGTCGCGGACGTCATCGAGACCGTCCGCGCGATCGACTTTTACATCCCCAAGCACGAGCTCATCTTCGACGCGATCCTCACGCTCTACTCTCACGGCGAGCCGACCGACGTCATCGCGGTCACCGACGAGCTGACCAAGACCGGCGAGCTCGGCCGCGCGGGCGGCGCCGAGTACCTCCACACGCTCACGAGCCTCGTGCCCACCGCGGCGAACGCCGGCTTCTACGCCAACATCGTCGCCGAGAAGGCGGTGCTCAGGCGCCTCGTCGAGGCCGGGACCCGGATCGTGCAGATGGGCTACGCGAGCGAGGGAGAGGTCGTCGACCTCGTCAACAACGCCCAGGCCGAGATCTACGGCGTGACCGGCGGCGTCGACTCCGAGGACTTCGTGCCGCTCACGACCGCGGTCGAGACCGCGATCGACGAGATCGAGGCGGCCAAGGGTCGTGACGGGCTCATGACGGGGATCCCCACCGGGTTCGCCGAGCTCGACGAACTCACGAACGGGCTGCATCCCGGGCAGCTCATCATCGTCGCGGCGAGGCCGGCTCTCGGAAAGTCGACGCTCGCGCTCGACTTCGCGAGGGCGGCATCCATCGGCCACGACCTGCCGTCGATCGTGTTCTCGCTCGAGATGGGCCGGAGCGAGATCGCGATGCGCCTGCTCTCGGCCGAGTCCTCCGTGCCGCTGCAGAACATGCGCAAGGGCACGGTCGACAGCCGGGACTGGACGACCATCGCCCACACGCGCGGCCGCATCAACGACGCTCCGCTCTACATCGACGACAGCCCCAACATGACGCTCGTGGAGATCCGGGCGAAGTGCCGCCGGCTCAAGCAGCGGGTCGGCCTCAAGATGGTCATCATCGACTATCTGCAGCTCATGACCTCGGGCAAGCGGGTCGAGTCCCGGCAGCAGGAGGTGAGCGAGTTCTCCCGTGCGTTGAAGCTCCTCGCGAAGGAGCTCCAGGTTCCGGTCGTCGCGCTCTCCCAGCTCAACCGTGGTCCCGAGCAGCGCTCGGACAAGATGCCGGCCCTCTCCGACCTGCGCGAGTCCGGCTCCCTCGAGCAGGATGCGGATGTCGTCATCCTGCTGCATCGCGAGTCCGCCTACGAGAAGGACAACCCGCGTGCGGGCGAGGCGGACTTCATCGTCGCCAAGCATCGCAACGGCCCGACCCGCACGATCACCGTCGCCTTCCAGGGCCACTTCTCGCGCTTCCAGGATATGGCCGCGATCTGAGCCGCGAAGTCCGGCGGGCACGGCGTCCTTCGTGTCAGCGATCGAGGTCGCCGTCTGACCGGTAGAGGACATCCGCGACGTCCCGGGGCGCGAAGTGCACATCGAAGTCCCGGTCGTTGGGGATCCAGATCTCCCGCCACAGCCGATCGTGATCGTGGCCGGCCTCGGCATCGCGTCGCATGCCGCGCTGCGCAGCCTTCGCGAGCTCGACATCGCACCAGACTTTGAGATCGAGCCACGGAAGCGTGTCCGGGTGGAAGAGGCCCACCAGATCGATCACGAGGATGTCGCCGAGCGGGACCGGCTCGGGATCGGCGAGCGCGCGCGTCGTCCAGTCGAAGCGCTGGAACACACCGGGCCGCCTCTGCCGGAAGGGCTCGAGGACCTCCCGCACGAGCCTCGCCCGGTCGACGCCGTCCCAGTCGGCGGATCGTCGATGCGAGCGCACCGGATCGAGGAAGTCGTCGCCGCGCAGGCGCACCGAGCCGTCGATCCGAGCCACGAGGCGCCGTGCCAGAGTCGACTTGCCGGAGCCTCCATATCCTGAGACGCCGACGATGACGGGAGTCTCGGATGCCTCCGACAGCGCGACGATCGTCCGCGTGAGCTCCTGGAGGTCCATGGCGAAACCATAGTCGCCGCCCGGAGGGCGATGTCGGACCTCCCGCCGTCAGGCAGGTTCCGCCGACTGTGTCTTTACTGGCATTCGGCGGCCGACCGACCGAATGCGCGTAGCGTGGTCGGGAACGACCCGGAAGACGCACGACGTGCCTTCCGATTGCGGGTTCATCATGGCTGTTCAGCCCACCGTCTCAGTGGAGTTCACCCCGACCCGGCCGCGCACCGCCGCGAATCCGTATGTGCTGCTCTCGGCGCGCATCCGGGATGCGGGTCTCCTGCGTCGTCGCTACGGCTATTACTGGTCGAAGCTCGCGGCCGTGCCGCTGCTCTACGGGAGCTGCATCCTGCTCTTCATCGTCATCGGCGACACCTGGTGGCAGCTGTTCACCGCGGCGCTCTTCGCCTTCCTCTTCACCCAGACCGCATTCCTCGGCCACGACGCCGCACATCGCCAGATCTTCAAGTCCGGTCGATGGAACGACTGGATCAGCATCGTCATCGGCGACCTGTTCATCGGAATGAGCTACGGGTGGTGGCAGAACAAGCACACGCGACACCACGCGAGACCCAACCAGGAGGGCGAGGACCCGGACATCGAGCTCCCGGTCATCGCCTTCACGCCCGCCCAGGCGGCGGAGCATCGCAACCCGATCTCCCGCTGGCTCATCGCGCACCAGGGCTGGCTGTTCTTCCCGATCCTGCTGCTCGAGGGCGTCTCGCTGCATCTCTCGAGCTTCCGTCGCGTGCTGAGCCGCGGCCGGGTCGACCGCCGATGGGCGGAGCTCGGCTTCCTCGTGCTCCGATTCGCGCTCTATCTGTCCGTCGTCTTCATCGTGCTGTCCCCGGACAAGGCCGCCGTGTTCCTCGCCATCCAGCTCGGACTGTTCGGGTTCTACATGGGCATGTCCTTCGCCCCCAATCACAAGGGGATGCCGATCATCGGCGCCGGCGTCAAGCTCGACTTCCTGCACCATCAGGTCATGATGAGCCGGAACATCCGAGGCAGCAGGCTCATCGACTTCGCGATGGGCGGCCTCAACTTCCAGATCGAGCATCACCTGTTCCCCTCGATGGCGAGGCCGCACCTCCGCCGGGCGGCCGACATCATCTCCGAGTTCTGTCGCGCTCGCGGCGTCCCCTATACCGAGACGGGTCTCTGGCAGTCGTACGGGATCGTACGGCGCTACATCGATCGGGTCGGTCTGGGCGCCAAGGACCCCTTCGAGTGCCCGCTGCTCGCCGATCGTGCGGCGATCGGCAGCCCGTGATCGGGTAGTAGCTGGGGGTGGCAACGCGCAAAGGCCCGCGTTACTCTTAGACCATTAGTCTAACTGGTGGTCTAAAGAGGTGATTCGTGAAGGCACTCATCGTCGGCGCGGGGATCGCTGGCCCCACGCTCGCATACTGGCTTCGGAGGGGCGGGCATCAGACGACAATCGTCGAGCGCGCCCCCGAACTGCGCAAGGGCGGCTATCTCGTCGACTTCTGGGGCGCCGGATTCGACGTGGCCGATCGAATGGGCATCGTCCCGGAGCTGCGTCGGCGCAGCTACGTCTTCACCGACGTGAGAGCGATCGACCGGCAGGGGCGGCTCGTGGCGTCTGTCAAGCCTGCCAAAGTCATGAGATCGGGCGAGCGTTATCTGACGATCGCACGCTCCGACCTCTCTGAGGTGATCTACGAGGCGCTCGACGGTCGGGTCGAGCTTATCCTGGGCGACTCGGTGAGGGAGCTCGAGGACGATGGCACGACTGTTCGGATCGGCTTCGAGAGCGGAGCGACGCGGGAGTTCGATCTCGTCATCGGGGCCGATGGACTCCACTCACGCGTGCGCGGACTCGCCTTCGGGCCCGACGAGCAATACGAGAAGTACCTGGGTATCGTCTTCGCCGCGTTCGAGGCGAGGGGATACCGGCCGCGCGACGAGCTCGTGGCGATGATGTATGCCGACATCGGCTTCCAGGTGCTTCGCCTCACGCTCGAGGACGACAACGCACTCTTCCTCCTCTCCGTCAGACATGACGGTCCCGTGCCTGATGGACGGTCGGCGCAGGAGAGGCTGCTGCGGATGGCCCTGAAGGACGCGGGCTGGGAGGCGCCAACCATCCTCGAGCTCATGCCGAAGGCGAAGGAGTTCTTCTTCGACTCGGTGAGCCAGATCCGGATGCCGTCCTGGTCGAGTGGGCGGGTGGTGCTCGTCGGCGATGCCGGAGGCGCACCCTCGTTCCTGGCCGGGCAGGGCTCTGCCCTCGCGATGATCGGCGCTTACGTTCTCGGGGCGGAACTCGCACGCGAGGAGGACCCTCGTGAGGCGTTCGCACGCTACGAGGAACGGCTCGCCCCACTCATCCGGTCGAAGCAGGACGCGGCGGAGGGCCTCGGGCTGGCGTTCGCCCCGAAGAGCCGCTCGCAACTTTTCGTGCGGAACGCGGCGATGCGGATGATGGGACTCCCCGGGATGGCGGACCTCCTCATGGGACGGAGCTTCCGTGACGCCATCGAACTGCCGCCCTTCGTGGAGAGCCCGTCGGTACGCTGAGGGCATGGTCCGCCCCCGATTCGCGAAGCTGCCTTCCGCGCAGCAGGAGGCGATTCTGCGAAGTGCGCGGGAGGAATTCGCCGCGCACGGATTCCGCGACGCCTCACTGAATCGCGTCATCGAGGCGGCGGGTATCTCCAAGGGCTCGATGTACTACTACTTCGACGGGAAGGAGGACCTCTACACTCACCTTACGCGCACCGAGTTCGAGGGACTCTTCGCCGCTGTCGGCGTTCTTCCGGACCTGGGTAACGGCGACGCCGACGAGTTCTGGTCCTCCCTGGAGGACTACTACCTGCGGCTCATGACGGCCCTTGCGGCCTCCCCCCAACTGGCGGCTCTGCTTCGCGGCTGGATCACGGCGTCGAAGAACCCGACATTCCAGCAGGCGATGGGTGAGATCGAGCAGGCCACGCTGCCCTGGATCGAGCAGGTGCTCGCGGCGGGACAGCGCGTGGGGGCAGTGCGCGACGACCTGCCGTCCTCCCTCCTGATCGCCGTGATTCTCAGCATGGGCGAAGCCATGGATATATGGCTCGTATCCCAGCAGCCCGACGAGGATGCGCTGCCGGAGTTGATCGGCGCCCTGGTCGGCATGATCCGGGGTGCGATCGGCGCGTAAGCTGGAGTAGTTCGTCCGGCGAAGGGAAAGAGGTCACGTGTCCGCAGAGCCAGCGCGGGCGCCGTTCTGGCCGGTGCCGATCGTGCGGGCGGTTCCCGCCCTCGTCGTCGGCCTCGCCATCACCTTCTCCGCGGACCACACGGCGCTCTTCGGCCTCCTGACCTTCGGTGTCTTCGCGCTGGCCACCGGAGCGGTCATCGCCTGGGGCGCCTTCCGGCTCGAGGACAGCGTTCTGCGGGCCGTCTCCCTCGGGCAGGCGCTCGCCTCGATCCTGGCCGGAGCGGCCGCGCTCGTCTTCAGCACGACGGGATCGGGAGCGCTCTTCCTGGTGGTCGTGTCGTTCGCTGCCGTGACGGGATTCCTCGAGCTGTATCTCGGCCTGCGCGCGCGGGGACGGCATCCGGCCTCTCGGGACTGGCTCACGGTCGGGGTCATGACCGCGCTCCTCGCGCTCGCGGTGCTCGTCGTGCCCGCCGACTACGCTCTGCCGTGGTCCGCCGAGGACAAGGGGGTCGTCGTGAGCGGCGTTCTCACCTCGCAGATCATCGTGGTCGGGATCATCGGCGCCTACGCGATCCTCGCGGGGGTGTTCCTCGTCATCGGCGGGCTCTCCGCCCGGTGGATGTCACGGGAGACGCCGGCTCCCGCACCGACGACGGGACGTGCCTGATGGAGACCCCCAGCCTTCGCGACCGGCTCCGGCCGCTCGAGCTCCTCGGACTCTCGGCGGTCATCGGCCTGTTCACCGGGCTCGTCCTCCTGCTGACCACCCGGGAGTGGTGGTTGGCGGCGATCGGGTTCGGGGTGGCGTTCATCCTCGCGGTCATGACGATCGCCCTGCTCGCACTCTCGGCCGCGCCGAACGCCGATGAGCTCACCGATCTCGACGAGCAGGACCGCGCAGGGCACTGAGCCTGCGCCTCGGCTCAGTCTGCGTAGTCGACGAGCGCGCTCGCGAGCCCCACGTAGTCGGCGGGCGTGAGGGCGAGCAGTCTCGCCTTCGCGTCGTCTCCGATGTCGAGGCCGTCGATGAAGTCCGCGAGCTCCTCGCGCCCCACCCGCTTTCCACGCGTGAGCTCCTTGAGCAGGGCGTAGGGGTCGGCGATCGTGCTGCGCCCCGCGGTGATCTCGGCCCGGATGACCGTCTGGATAGCCTCTCCGAGCACCTCCCAGTTCGCCTCGAGGTCCTCGGCGAGCCGATCCGGGTTCACCGCGATCTCGCCGAGCCCGCGCAGGATGTTGTCGAGCGCGAGCACCGAGTGCCCGAGGCCGACCCCGATGTTGCGCTGCGCGCTCGAGTCGGTGAGGTCCCGCTGGAGCCGCGAGGTGACGAGCGTCGCGGCGAGCGAGTCGAGGACGGCGCAGGAGAGCTCGAGGTTCGCCTCGGCGTTCTCGAAACGGATGGGGTTGACCTTATGGGGCATGGTCGACGACCCGGTCGCTCCCGCCTGGGGGATCTGCGTGAAGTAGCCCATCGAGATGTAGGACCATACGTCGGTGCACAGGTTGTGCAGCACGCGGTTCGCGTGGCTCACGCGGGCGTAGAGCTCGGCCTGCCAGTCGTGCGACTCGATCTGCGTGGTGAGCGGGTTCCAGGCGAGGCCGAGCGACTCGACGAACTCCCTCGAGAGGGCGGCCCAGTCCTGCCCGGGATCGGCGGCGAGGTGCGCGGCGAAGGTCCCCGTCGCCCCGCTGAACTTGCCGAGGGACTCCGCGGACCCGATCTGGGCCGCGATGCGGTCGAGGCGCCGCACGAAGACCGCGAACTCCTTGCCCACCGTCGTCGGGGTCGCCGGCTGGCCGTGCGTGTGCGCGAGCATGGCATCCGACCGGTGGGCCTTCGCCCGGGTGCGGAGCTCGGCGATGACCGCGTTCAGCCTCGGCAGCCAGACCTCGCTCACGGCCGCGTCGATCGTGAGGGCGTAGGCGAGGTTGTTGACGTCCTCGCTCGTCGCCGCGAAGTGCACGAGCTCGGAGACGCCGGCGATGCCGAGGGCGTCGAGCCGGTCGCGCAGGTAGTACTCGATGGCCTTGACATCGTGCCGGGTCGTGGCCTCGAGCCGGGCGAGCTCGCGGATGTCGGCCTCGCCGAAGTCGGTCGCGAGGCTCCGCAGGGAGAGCTTCTGCTCCTCGGTCAGCGGGACCGAGCCGAACATCCGGCGATCGGTCAGGAAGAGGAGCCATTCGACCTCCACCCGCACGCGTGCCCGGTTGAGCCCGGCCTCGGAGAGGTGCTCGCCGAGGGGCGCGACGGCCTCCCGATAGCGTCCGTCGAGGGGGCTGAGCGGCTGAGGGGGCAACTGGCTCATGAGACTCTCCGTCTGATTCCCGGCTCGACCTGGTGGAAGAGGGC
>JBIQHP010000157.1:0-2767 GCA_044508495.1 Clavibacter sp. | reverse complement strand
TCGGGGTCGTCGCCCTCGCGGCGGTAGATCTCGGCATCCTGCTCGGCCTCGATGCGCCGCTTGAGCCGCTTGAGCTCCCGCGTGACGATGGCGGCCCTGCTGTCGAAGCGCCCCGCCGCGACGAGCCCGTCGAGGAAGTCGACGAGCTCGTCGGGAAGGCGCACAGCGATCTGCTTGGTCATCCCAATATGGTATCGCTTTGGGATGCCTACGTCGACAACGGTCATCCGGTGAACATCCGGGCGTTGGCGAGCTCGACATCCGCGTAGTGCTGGCCGGCCCTTCCGAGCGCCTGACCGATCGCCGCGAGGCTCTGCTCGACGCGCTGCTGGGTCGTCGTCCAGTCGGCGACGACCGCCTGGAACGCGGTCGCCGCCGGACCGCTCCACGAGGACTGCAGACTCACCAGCTGTGCCTTGAGGCTCGCGCCCTCGGCCTCGATCCTCGACATCGTCGTGCGGATCGCGCCATGTGCGCCGAGCACCGCCTCGCTGTCCACCTGGTATCTGGTCATGATCCCTCCCTGGGCTCGCGGGGGACATCCCCGTCGGGCAGCACGGTAGTCGCTCGGCGATCGCCGGCGACGCCCGGATGCCTCAGGCGGCGGGGGAGTCCGGTGTGTAGCCGGTGGGGAGGAGGGGAAGGGCGAGGCGGAAGGTCGCGCCCCCGCCGGGAGTCTCGAGCACGTCCACGGTGCCCTTATGCGCCGCGATGATCCCCGAGACGATCGCGAGCCCGAGCCCGCTGCCGCCCGTCGTGCGCGTGCGCGAGGTGTCGGCGCGCCAGAACCGCTGGAAGATCTTGTCGCGGATCTGGGGCGGAACGCCGTCCCCGTGGTCCACGATGTCGAGCATCGCGAGCTGTCGGTTCGGGTCGACGTGCACGACGAGCTCGAGCGGGCTGCCGGCCGGGGTGAACCGTATCGCGTTCCCCATGAGGTTCGTGATGACCTGGCGGATCTTGTTCTCCTCCGCGAGCACGACGGCCGGCAGCTCGAGCGACAGAGGTTCGGGCTCGCCCTCGGCTGCGATGGGCGGCATCGCGCGCGCGCGGCGCGACCGCAGGCGCGCGATCGTCGCTCCGGCGAAGGCGATCGGGCCGGTCGCCGTCGAGACCTGGCGCCCCGTGCCGGATGCCGCCTCGCGACGACGCCCGGACGACACGGGAGCCGGGGGCTCCTCGGGAGGCAGGGCAGCATCCGGTTCGGCCACGACGACCGTGACCGTGCGATCCGGGGCGGAGGCCATGGCGTCGAGCGCCGCATCGCGCGCGAGCGGCAGGAGATCGAGCGGTGCGAGCTGGAGGGGCTTGGCCTCGTCGAGCCTGGCGAGCTCGAGCAGGTCCTCGACGAGCTCGCCCATCCGCACGGCCTCCTTCTCGATGCGGTCCATGGCCTGGCCGACCTCGTCCGGCGAGGGGAGGGCGCCCATCCGGTAGAGCTCGGCGTAGCCGCGGACGGTCACGAGCGGGGTGCGCAGTTCATGGCTCGCATCGCCCACGAAGCGGCGCATCTGCTCGATCGTCTTCGCACGGTCGGCGAAGGCCCGGTCGATGCGGTTGAGCATGGTGTTGAGCGAGCGGTTGAGGCGGCCGACCTCGGTGTTCGGGGTCGCACCGGGGAGGCGCTGGCTGAAGTCCCCGTTCGCGATCGCCGCCGCGGTCGCCTCGACCTCGCGCAGCGGCATGAAGGTCGCGGTCACGAGCAGGCGGGTGAGCGCGCCCCCGAGGATGACGACCGAGAGCCCGAAGCCGAGGAACACCGCGGTGTACTGGGAGATCGTCGCGTTGATGTCGGCGAGACTGGCTCCGACCGCGAGGGTGACGACCGCGCCCGTGACATCGTCCTCGTAGGGGGCCGAGACGACCCGCCACTGGCCGGTGCGGTCGGCGTTCCACAGCGTGAGCGGCATCCCCTGCTGGGCCCTCACGATCGTGAGGTCGAGACCCTGCACGACGGGCTGCGCCTGGGCGGAATCGCGGTTGCGGCACAGCAGCGTGCCATCGCTCGTGAGGATCGCGACGAAGAACTGGCTGGGACCCGAGGCCCGGTCGCAGGTCTCCTGGATCCCGAGCTCGAAGGCGCGGAGGTCGTTGTAGGTCGCGGAGATCTTGCGGTCGACCTCGCCCACGAGATAGTTGCGCAGGACGGTCATCGTCCCGATGCCCGCGACGAGCAGGCCGACCGTGAGCAGGAGGACGGTGACGGCCGTCGTTTTGGTGCGCAGAGAGATCCGGCCCCACCACTGCGTCAGCTGCTCGTGCATCAGGAGATCAGGCTAGCCGGAATCGCCGGCCGTTGACCGGGATGCGATGCTCAGGCCTTCGCGGCCTTGAGCATGTAACCGAAGCCGCGCTTGGTCTGGATGACCGGCTCCTCGGAGAACTGGTCGAGCTTCCGTCGCAGGTAGGAGATGTAGGACTCGACGATGCCGGCGTCCCCGTTGAAGTCGTACTCCCACACGTGGTCGAGGATCTGGGCCTTGGAGAGCACCCGGTTGGGGTTGAGCATGAGGTAGCGCAGCAGCTTGAACTCGGTGGGGCTGAGCTCCACCTGGGTGTCGCCGATCGTGACCTCGTGGGTGTCCTGGTCCATCGTGAGGTCGCCGGCGCGGATGACGGCATCCTCCTCGTCCTGCATGGTGCGGCGCAGGATGGCCTTGATGCGCGCGACGATCTCGTCGAGGCTGAACGGCTTGGTCACGTAGTCGTCGCCGCCGACGGTGAGGCCGGTGATCTTGTCCTCGGTGTCGTCCTTCGCGGTGAGGAA
>JBIQHP010000028.1:7590-22725 GCA_044508495.1 Clavibacter sp. | reverse complement strand
TCGACCTGCGCTCGCTCGTGCTCATCCCGGTCGCGGTGTACAAGGTGCACCGGAAAGTGTGACGATCAGCGCCTGCGTCGCGACTGCACGACGCGTTCGATGAAGTCCTGCGGTCGGAGGATGAGCCGCCCGTTCCACGGATTCAGTTCGTTGAGGTCGGTGTCGTCGGTGACAAGGAGGAGTGAGTCGGTCGCGACGACGAGGTCGAGCACGAGGTTGTCCTCGAAGTCGTGAACCCCGAAGACCGTTCGAGGCGGGTCGATGATCCGGCCGCCCAAGTCGGCGACGATGTCCAGTATGGCGTCGATATAGTCCTCGACGAGCTGGCGGCTCAGTCCCAGGCGGTCGAGCACTCGCGCCGTGTTCGTGAGGATGTGCGGCGAGACCTGGAGACAGAACTCTCGCGCGTCGAACATTACCGAGAGACAGTCGGCCGCAGCATTCCCGGTGGCGGGCGGAATCTCCGCGATGACGGGGAAGGTCGACTCCGACCCGACGAGCGCGTTGACGAGAACGTTGACGTCGAAGACGACGGATGTCGCTGCGCTAGGTGCGGTCATAGAGCGTCTGCTTGACGAGCATGGTGACCTCGTCGCGCGAGACAACGCGACCTCCCAGCTCGTCGCGCGCTCGTACCTGCAGGGATCGCATCCGCTCGGCAAGCATGTCGCGCTGCAAGCGCGTCATCGCGACCCGGAGGAACTCGGAGCGGTTGCCGTTCCCAAAGTGTTCGACGAGCACGGCGAGCCGCTCACGGTCCTCGTCGGCGATTGCGAATCCGACCGTCTTGGCTGTCATCTCCACGCCTCCGCTCGTCATATGCAACTCATGTGCAATCATAGCGGTTCTCTTCGAATTTTCGACATGCAACCCAGCATGGCGCTGCCCGTACTCGCCCGGTGCCGACGCCGCAGCCAACCGTGGACTGCACCCGGATCGGCTGCCTGTGGAGGAGAGGTCGCCGACTACCTCGAGCGCTACGCGGAGCAGTTCACGCTACCGGTGCGGCACGGCGTGCGGGTGACGGCGCTGGAGAAGGCGGCGGACGGGTTCCGGCTGTCGACGAGCGCCGGCGAGAACGGCGTCACTGAACTGCGTGCCCGCAACGTGGTCGTGGCGAGCGGTGCAACGCGGGTGCCCGCCGTGCCGGGTTTCGCCTCGGGGCTGGAGGCGGACATCCGGCAGCTGCACTCCGACGAGTATCGCAATCCCGGCTCGGTCGCGCCCGGCCCGGTGCTCGTCGTGGGGGCCGGCACCTCGGCGCCGAGATCGCGCTCGAGCTGGCCCGCGAGTCTGCGCAGGCGCACCCGGTCTTCCTCGCCGGGCGCCCGACCCCGCACATCCCGGATGCCGTGTTCCGGCTGGCGGGCGGCCTGTACTGGGCGTTCGTCAACGGGGTGCTCACGCGCGCGACCCCGATCGGGCGGAAGGTCGCGGGGAAGTTCCACTCGCGCGGGGCGCCGCTCATCCGGATCTCGATGAAGCAGGTGGAGGCCGCCGGCGTGCGGCGGCTGCCGCGCATCACGGGCGTGGCGGATGGCCAGCCGATCGCGGACGGCGCCGCCGTACCGAGGCCCGCCACCGTGATCTGGGCGACCGGATACCGCCCCGGCCTCGACTGGATCGCCGGCCTCCCGCTCGACGAGCACGGACTGCCCGTCACCCGGCGCGGCGCGGTCGAGAGCATGCCCGGGCTGTTCTTCGTCGGGATGCCGTTCCAGTACGCGCTGACCTCGGCGCTGCTCGGCGGGGTGGGAAGGGATGCGGGGTGGGTGGTGGGGCGGATTGCTGCGGCTCGATAAGTACTTGGACTGGCCGTCTCGGCACAGCTGGCTTCGGCTCATCGGCGGATTTGGACCTAGGACCTTCCGGAGGGGGCCATCACTTTGCCACCTGGTCCTGGATAATTACGGAAACCCCCGGATCCCTTGTGCTTGCCGGGGACCCGGATGACTACCCAGTTCTGATCTAGCAGGTCTATTCGGGGTGTTTCGGGGTCGACCTGATGAGTAGATAATGGCAGGGAGACTTTGCCCTCGCCCGTCCGACGATGTCACCGGCAATGCATCTAGATCCGGGCCACGTCCATTGACCCCGGCCTCTCTCGCCCCCTTTGAACGTCGGCGGTGACTCCTATGGTACCGATGTGCCCCCAAAGTGGGGGCCGGTCGATCCGGTACCAGGGCGAGGGCACTTGCCATGATGTACACATGGCAAGTGTCGGGTTAGCGCAAACCATCGATCGCAAGATTCACTTCTTTGAGGTAATCCCCGACCCGGAGGACGCGATGATCGAGCTCCCAACTCTCGTATCTAGAGTCGAAGAGTTGCCGTGGACCACGGACTCTCGTCGCTACTGGACCCAGACCTCTGGGGACGCCATTGGTCTGTGGACCCACGGTGCGGATATGTCCCGGTTCAGCCTCGCGACCGTCCGGAGATCCAGCCTGCCTCGAGCTGAGCAGAATGGGCGGCTTACGGACTTAGTTCTCGCGGCCGGTGCCGGACTCCATGAGCCTATTCACATCCGGGTTTTCGACTCAGGACTCGTCGGGGTGGAGTTCAACTTCTATGGGCCGAGGCCATCTCGACTGCCGTTCTACCTGAACCACGCTTTGCCCGGGACGCCGAGGTTCACGCTGGAGCCGCTCCTGCGTCGCGATATTCAACAGCGCCTTGCTCAGTTCAACGAACTCCGTCTGTTCAGCCTTCAGGTTCGCCGCAGCTACATTGCTCGAATCGCCGAGCAGAATCAGAGCCTCGGAGCCGCACTGAACGGAATCGGAGAGGCCTCGGGTGCCGAAGTGGTCGGCGTCGTCCTTCGACCCGAGAAGCGAGGACGTACACCACTTTCAATTGCATGGACGCGGGTAACCAGGCGATTGGCTGGTCTGACAGACCTGCGGGAGCACGCGTTGGAATTTGAAGTCAAAGGCGTAAACGCATCGACCGACAAAGTTGAGACGTTGGACCTGCTTGAGGATCAACTCATTTCGGATGAAGCGGTCTTAACACTCGGTGCCACTAGTCGTGCGGTCGAACCGGAGTCAGCCTTCGCGGCAATCGAACGGGCTTATCAGGAACTGGAACCAGAACTTCTCACCGCGCGTTCGTTACCTCCAGAAACCGCACAGGACGATGACCCAGACCACTGAATTGCGTCCCGCTCGAAAGCCGTTCCCGGAATCGATCTGGCTTGACATCGCGGCAGTCGCTTTTGCTGTGCTTGCAACTCTCTGGATTGATCAATGGGTCCGTCCACTCCTAGCAGGCCGGATCGGCTCATCTCCGGGCGAGATATTCGGCGCAATGCTGGGCTTGCATGGCACGTTGCTCGGGTTCGTTCTGGCCGCACTCACAATCGTTCTCGGCTATCTGAATCGCAAACAGTTCCGGAGTCTCCGCGACTCAAAGCAGATCCCCAACCTCGCACGAATCTATATGGCGTCAATACGTACGCATGGCATAGGAGTTGTCCTGGCGCTGCTAGGCGTCGTGTACCAGACAGGAGGACGGTTTCAGGCTTTCCTGGCCTGGGGAACGCTCCTAGTCGCGATTCTCGCTGCAGTCCGACTCATGAGAGTCCTATGGGCGACATCCCTTATCGTCAAGCACGTGTAATTGATCGATTCGGTAGGGAACAGTCTTGATGTGGACTCCGGTCGAGCAGGCCACAATCAGGCAGGACATCTTCTTGTGGCTAGAGCGCCAGGAGGTGGAGTTCGGCAGTTACGAGTTTCGACGTGAATTCCTCCGGACGGCGTACACGTACCGTGGTCAGACAGTCCCACTGATGGATCGTCAAAACGGAATCTGGAATCCAGCGGGGTTTGATTCGACGTTGTCCATCACCCGGACCCTGAAAGGGCCTTACGCGGACGAACTTGACGGTGCGGTCCAGAAGTACTCCTATGAGCGACTCCCTGATCGACCGCTTATTAGCGGTCGCAACCTGAAGCTGCGAACAGCAGCAGCGAAGGACGAGCCGCTCATCCTGTTTCAGGAGATCCTGCCATCACTGTACTTGCCGCGATATCCCGTTTTCATTGTGCGCGATGACCCTGATTCTGGATATGTCGATGTCGCACTTGACGAGTCGCTCAAACTATTCGGGGATCCACTCCAGCTCACCGTCGAGCAGCGGCAATATGCCGAACGCGTGATAATGGTTCGCCTACATCAGAAGAGCTTTCGCAGTCGCGTACTTCATGCCTACCGAGCAAAGTGCACGGTGTGCACACTCGCTCACCCAGAGCTACTCGATGCGGCGCACATCACCCCCGATGGGGCTGAAGATAGTACGACATCGGTCACGAATGGGCTTTCACTCTGCAAGATCCATCACGCTGCCTACGACCGCCAGGTAGTCGGCATTGACGGCGATTACCGCGTGCATGTGCGAGAGGACGTCCTTGCCGAGGTCGATGGCCCGATGTTGAAGTACGGTCTCCAGGCAATGGACGGCCGCACGCTGCTTGTGCCTCGCCGGGCCGATGAGCGGCCCGACCCAGATCGGCTGCAGCGCCGCTACCTGGAGTTTGCCATGTAAATGTTTCCCCCATCGAGATGCAGAAGCTCATCGCACTCGAGTGGCGGACGCCCATAGGTCCCTGCGAACAGCATGCGTGCCGACGCTATCGATGCCGGAAGCCTTCGATAGTGTGGAAGCAGCCTGAGAGGGGGAAACGATGACAGACGCAGCCCATACGCGATTCCGATTTGTTGACCTCTTTGCCGGGCTCGGTGGGTTCCACGTCGCGCTGAGCGAACTCGGCGGCCAGGGCGTGTTCGCCGCGGAGTGGGACCCAGCCCTCAACGAGCTCTACAAGAAGAACTTCGATTTAGAAGATGTCTGGAAGGACGTCAACGAGCTCAAGAACGCCAGCGTCATCGCTCGCGCAGTGCCGGATCATGACGTCCTGACCGCCGGTTTCCCCTGCCAGCCGTTCTCCAAGGCGGGCGAGCAGCTTGGCTTCGAGCACACGCTTCAAGGTCAGTTGTTCTTTAAGGTCTTCAATATCCTCAAGGTCAAGAAGCCGCGGTACTTCATCCTGGAGAACGTCCCGAATATCCTTCGGCACCGTGACGGTAAGACACTTGGAACGATCGTCGCGAAATTGGAGGGCCTCGGCTATGCCGTGAAGATCCATCGCTATTCGCCACATGACTTCGGTATCCCTCAGGTGCGTGAACGGGCATACTTCGTTGGCTCACTGGAGGGGCTGGACGACTTCGAATGGCCGGAAGAGTCGAAGGCGCCGACCGACATCAGCACGGTTATCCGGAAGGGTCTGACTCCAGTCCGCGAAATCCCAAGCCAGACCCGACGTGCGATCGACATGTGGGGTGACTTCCTCAAACGCTCGCCGAAGGGAGTAAAACTGCCCTCGTTTCCGATCTGGTCGATGGAGTTCCGAGCCACCTATCCGTTCCAGGATGAGACTCCTCCGGCGCTCTGGAAGGAACTCGGCGCGAGCGGCCTCGAATCGTCGCTTGGAGCATTCGGATTTGGGCTCGAGGGCCTCACTGCAGAGCAGCAGTACGAAAGAATCCCGAGCCACTCTCGGCGGGCTGAGGACTATGTCTTTCCCCGATGGAAACAGAATTTCATTGATCAGAACCGCCAGTTCTATTTGTCGAACAAAACCTGGATCAACCCTTGGCTCATGCAGTGGCAGCCGTGGAATATGCCGTCAAGCCTCCAGAAGTTCGAGTGGAACGTACAAGGCGGTGAGCGACGCATTGATGCCTACGTGCTGCAGGTGCGCGCCTCCGGTATCCGGGTCAAGCGAAAGAACACCGCGCCGAGCCTCATCGCGATGACGCACACGCAGGTCCCAATCCTCGGCACTGATCTCGCCGGCTACCGCCGGTATATGACACCCGCCGAGTGCGCGAAACTACAAAGCCTCGACAGTATCACCCTGCCGAAGAGCGATCTTGCCGCCTACAAGGCGCTAGGCAACGCGGTAAACGCTCGCGTAGTGCAGGCTATCGCGGAGCCGCTGCTGGCAGACATGATCGACGCCGAGCGACGTGAACCGCATCGAGAGGTTGCATAGGAGGCAAGTCCGCCACTTGCCGCGTGATCTTGCACTGGCTAAAGAGACTAAGGAAGCTTCGCAATGACAGACTTGACGATCGCGGAAGACCTCCCTGAGGAGGACTTGCGCACGCAACTTCAGGACCGTATCGCCGAGTTGCTCGCAGAACTGTCAGAGGCCGCCGACGCTCCCGACGGCGTTCAAACATGTGCCCAGTTCGCAGCTAGCGATGTCAGCTTCGAGTCTGACGAATGGATGTCCCGCCTGGTGGACGTCCAAGGATGGCTCCGGTTCGATGACGACCTGTCTATCGTTGACACAAATTCTTTCATGACCAGTGTTGCGGCTGCTCTCGGTTTCGATCCACCGACAACGGGTCTGGAGAGGTCAAGCGGTGCGCCTCAACTGACGGAATCCGCACTCGAACGCTTGAGTGAGCGTGCCGAACTCGCCGCCCGACTGCAGCAGTCATTCCTTGCCGAGATCGACGCCGAAGGAGGAAGCAAGGCATCCGCCACCGCTTCTTGGTCTGAGACATGGTCTGCCGAAGAGGACGCCTCGGCTGACGAAGTGGTCCCAGAGCCGGTGACAGCGAGAGCCGACGTGTGGCCGATCTCGCAGTTGACGGGCAGGAAACTGAACCTCACGCCCTCCTACCAACGCGGTGATGTGTGGCGCACGGGCGACCGTCAGGCCCTGATCGAATCAGTTCTCCGCGGCATCCCCCTACCGTCAGTGATCCTGCTTCGCACAGGCGCTGCGACACCGCATGAGGTCGTGGACGGCAAGCAGCGCCTGACAGCGATCCTGCGCTTCGTCGGCAAGCACCCCGTCGCTGCCGCGAAAGTCGCCGCCGCCGACAAGCTACACCCAGAGGCGAGCCTCAAGACGCTCTTCGACACGGACTACACCAAGTTCCGCAGCGCGTGGAAGCGATACATGGGACAGCCCCTGACCGCTCGCCTCGAAGACGAGTATTACTTCCCGTTCAGGCTCCGCAGCGATGCGAAAGGTGGACTTGTGGGCACAGATTTGGAGCCTCTCCGCGGCAAGTACTTCACGCAGATCAAGAAGAACACGATCCATGTCGCTGACGAGGAAGTGACTATCGAGGACCTGTTTGGCGCAGTGGTCGCTTATAAGGTCCCAGTCCTCGAGTACACGAAGGCGACCCAGCGGCAGATCCACGAGGTGTTCAAGCTCTACAACAAGCAGGGCATGCACCTGAACGCTGAGGAGATTCGCAACGCCGTCTACCACGACGTTGAACTCACACGCGCGATCCTCGTCGCCGCCGGCGACGCGAGCGCGCGTAGCAGCATCGCCGATGTCGCACCATCCCTCGGTGGAGTTCCCGACATCGCTGGACTCGGAGAAACCCTCGCAGATTATGGCTTCGGGGAGGCGCGGTACCGTCGCACAAAGGTGCTCGGCTGGATCGTCGCCGCGCTCGTGAACGACTCACGGGGGAAGCTGTTGCCTTCAACGGCACGCCACACGGATCTGCTGCTCGCTCAAGTCCAGGAAACCGAGTCCCACCCGCTGCGCGAGACTGTTCGGATTGCCGATCTGTTCGGCCTTGTCGCCAAAGCCGCGGACCTCCACGCGGCACACGACGAACTCTGGCCTGACAAGTTTCGGGGAGATGGCAAGAGCAGCAAGTGGCAGGACCTGCAATTAGTCGGCTCACTGGTCGGCATCGTGATCGCCGCCGCGGGGGCGTCGGATGACATCGAGGAAAGGATCACCTCCGCCGCCGAGTCGATCCGCACAGCTGCGTTGGACGAGTGGAAGCGCCCGGCCAAGACCCAGACGCGCACCCAGTGGGACTACATCGCGCGGATCGCGAAGGGCGTCGTCGAAAAGCTCGGAGTCGACATCTCCGCCGCATCGGATGTGATCCGAGTGCGCTTCGGCTCGTCCGGAGTAGAGTCGCTGCTCGGCTCCATCCTTCCCCCGAAGGCCGAGTGACAAACGAAACATGACCGGGAACGAGACCGAGCGGGTGTATCTTGATACGCCGCCGAACTCCGGTGACCTTTGGTGGGACCGCTATTTCGCTACGTTGACGCAGATGACTCCGACGGCTCGTACCGCCCTGCAGACAGACAGCGCCTACATCCTGGAGCGCGGCATCCTCGGAGTTGGTGAGCCGACCGCGGCCGCTTGGCCTCCGAACGGGGTCCGAACTGGTCTAGTCATGGGCTCCGTGCAGTCCGGCAAGACAGCCTCGATGTTCGGTGTGACCGCACTGGCACTCGACCGCGGTGTCGACGTCGTTGTCATTCTCGCTGGTACGCGTGTATCGCTGTGGCGGCAAACCTACGAGCGATTATCCGAGCAGTTGGATGGGGGAGATGACGGGGTGGCCAAAGCCATGCGTCGACTGCTTTGCCCCGCGCCCGGTGCCACGCTCTCTGGCGTGTCGAACTCCCTTCAGGACACGTACCGTTTTGCCTCGGCCCAAGTCAGGCGCAAGCTTAGCGAGGGGCGGCCGATCATTGTCGTCGCAATGAAGCAGACCGACCATCTCTACGCGCTTGGGGGCGCGCTTCGCAAGAGCGTCTTCGACGCCGTACGGGACCTCGGGCGCGCCGTGCACATGCTCGTGCTCGATGACGAGGCGGACGACGGATCAGTCCTCGATGCGGCAGTCGAAGCGGGTCAAGACCCGCTCTCGCCCAACCTGAAGCAGATTCCCCGCGCCATCGCAGACCTGTGGGAGCCTCGATCGGGAAGCGCTCCCGCCAACCTTTTCACCACGTACGTCGGCTATACGGCTACCCCGCAGGCGAATCTCCTCCAGGAGGATCAGAACCCGTTGTCCCCGCGGGACTTCGTGATTTCGCTGCGCACGCCGCTCGATATCGGAATCCCCATTGATCCCGGAAATCCAGGCGCACCCCGATCATCGACCTACCCCGAACCGACGGGCATCGACAACTACTACACGGGCGGCGAGGTCTTTTACGATCGTGGCGCATCGGCAGGATTGTGTATAGAACTCACGGGTCAGGCCGACGACGACCTTGCCGAGTCAGTCCGCGCGTTCCTCGTGGCCGGTGCTATCCGACTCCACCGCGCCACGCATGCAACCGGGCCACGTTCTCTCACTGAGGCCTCCTTCGAGACTCGAGAGGAGGCGCTGGCTGCGTCGCCTGAGCCGCATTCGATGCTCTTCCACCCGTCTGCGAACACCGGAAGACACTTTGCCGCAGCTGAGGACGTGTTGCTCTGGGCAGGCATCAGCGACCGCGGCACGGCAAGGGGATTATTGGAGTCGGGAGATGCACGTCTACCAGACAGCCTGATCTCGAAGATGCGGGCCGAACCGTCGCCCTGGGAAGCCTGGATCGACCGGTATCGCCACTCCGCGGCCGAGCTTGCCGCCGAGTTCAACGTCATCACACCGCACATGATCCCTGACTGGCCGACCGTTAGACACCTCCTCGAGACCCAGATCATCCCGGGAACACGAGTGTCGGTGGTCAATAGCGACGAGAAAGCTGACGATCGACCTGACTACAAGCCGCACTTCGATGCAACCACAGGACTGTGGCGCGCGGCACGTGATCTTTCCACCATCTTTGTATCCGGGAACGTGATGGCTAGAGGACTCACCCTCGAGGGGCTGACAACCACGCTGTTTCAGCGGACATCGAACACCCCGTTTGCGGACACTCAGATGCAGATGCAGCGCTGGTTCGGCTATCGAGGAGATTACATTGAGCTGTGTCGGCTCTTCGCGACTCGCCAGCAGATCGACCTCTTCGGCGCGTACCATGACATCGACGAGGCCCTCCGTGAAGGCATAGCCGCCAAGATGGCAGGCCAAGTTCCTTCTCCCGTTGTGCTTCATGGCATGGGCTTCCTCGCTACAGGAAAGATCGCGAACCTTGGCAGCCTCCCGTTTTGCCCGAGCGCCAAGCCGTTTGTGACCGTCATGAACGACGGCCAACGGATCGATCCGAATACCCAAGTGGTCGCCGAACTGTTCGCAACCCGGTCATCGTCGGACGTGACTGTCGGTCGAAGCACGAGGGGTCGGGCGCTCGACGAGACTTTGTCGCTCACAGAAGCCGCGGATGTCCTCGACCAGTTCGCCTTCGACTCCTACCACCCCGGTCTGGAGACCCGGATCGGCGAATTGTGGGCCCAGGTACAGGCTCGCGTGTCAGCAACGCTTCCCTTGCCGAGTGGTATGCGGCTGTACAACGCACCTGGCTCCGCCGAAGATGGCTCCTCTCCCGCACGGCTCGACTGTCCCTATGCCATCGCAGCGTATCTCCGCCTGTGGGATGCGAGCCTGACCAGACCTGTGCGCGGGCTCTTCGTCACAGGTGTACCGTCCGGCAGATGGTCGATGGTCGACCCGCAGAGCAAGCAAGCTCATCAACCGAGGTTCACGGTGGGCATCCGCTACGGCGCTGGGGCTCCGATCACCAGCGGTCCTCTCGCGGATCTGGGCTTCGGCTTTCCTGCGACCACGAAACGCGTAGGCGCGAGTGGTGAACTCGAGACGACCTGGGGCGCCAACGATCCGACTGCCGGCCCGGTCGATTACCGCGGTGACGAATTCTTCGACTACTACCACCGTGGTGAACGAGTACCACTGGTGAGCGGAGGCATGCCTTGGCGGCCCGCTGGCTCTTTCGGACAGATACTCTTCTACATCAATCAACTGCCTGGCCAGTCTCACCCTACCGTGGCCGTTGGGGTGTGTATCCCCGCGGGCGGCCCAGAGCAGTTCGCGGCGATTCGCACCGGTTCCCTGGTCACGGCGTGATGGAGGATCAGCCCAGATGACGGATTACGAGTCGGCGCGTCAACTGATCGAGCGCATGCCGAGCTCATCAGCCGACACGGTCCGTGACGTCAATTGGATGACCGACGCTCGTGTTATCGGTGTGTCACGTGATCCAAATGGCCGCATAGAGGTGTTCATGGCGGGCCCAGAGTTGAGCCCCATCTCCGCCGCTGTCCGCGATGCTGTCGAGTTCCGCGTCGTGCACAGGGACCATCAGCCTTCATTCGACGCGAACCAGCTTGTATTCCCCGCGCTTGGACACTTCGACCAGGTTGCGGCTTTCATATGCACTGAACTGCTACGTAGTGGCGCTGACACCTCGCTTACAGATGCGTTCGCAGAAACCGAGCCAATCATCGAACTCGCAATCGAGCGGGCCCGCCTGTCAAGTCAGGTCATCGTCGGGCTGGCAGGCGAGCTTCTCCTGCTCGATGCTCTTTGCCGCCGCGCTACGGACCACCAACTGGCACAAGTCATCGGGTCCTGGGACGGCTGGAAGACGTCGTCGCGCGACTTCGCTCTTGGCCCAGTCGGCGTCGAAGTGAAGACCACCACCGGCAACGCGTCATCCCACATCATCGAGGGCATTCACCAAGTCGAACGGAACACCGGGTCCAGGGAAGACCGACTCGAAAGTCTGCTTCTCCTCGTGAGCATCGGCGTGCAATCAGCTAAGCCCGAGGGCAACGCATTCACGATCCCTGGACTCGTAGATCGGATCATCGAACGGATGAGAGGGACCGGATCGACCGAGGCCGCCGTCGGCAAGTTCCTCTCGCACGTCTCTGAGTATGGCTCATCTTTTGGCGGCGGCTACGACCATGGCACCCAGGCATCGCATCCTGCGTACGCCGGAGGCTTCCTCACGACGTTTTTCCGTGCGTATGACATGGCCGATGAGGCGATCCAAGTTCTCCGTCGGCACGACGTCACCACCCGTACTCACGTCGATGTTGACTCAGTGAGGTTCCGCATTGACCTTCCGGCGGCGATGAGCGCAGCCAACCCCACCGTGGGGGCCAACCAGGTCGCCGAGGCGATCTTGCAATCCCTCAAATAAGGAAGGAATGAGGCCTCGACCCACTTGAGCCCGATGCAGCCGACTGATCTGTGCGCTCGATCGGAGCCTTAGGTTACTTCCGGTCTCAGCCTCACCCCTCGAACGTTGCATCATGCCACTTCGCCGTCTGTGCCCGAACCACCACACCCAGCTCGACATCGGCGGGATGGTCATCCTCAACGACTTCACGGTCGCAAAGACGAGCGATCTCAGCCCGTTCGCCGAATTGACCTTCCGCAAGGATCACAAGCTCGACATTGCGAACGCGCAGTACCACCGCTCACAGTGGGGATTCGCTTAGAGCGGGAGCCAGTCCGTCGACTCGACGGTTTCGCCATCCTCGGCGAACGCGAACGTTGCGACGACGTACTCCCCTCGCAGCGCGCTCGGCAGCCAGTGCTTCGCGTCATCCCACATCTCATCGAGCGGGATGGCGTCGAGCGGATGCCACTCGGGCTCGAGCTCGATAGATGACCTCGGCTCCCCCGCCCACCGACGACACACGAACGCCCACGACTTCTGACTCCACTCCGGATGATGCGGAAACGGGTAGGTCAGCTCACCGATGAGCTCGAGCGCGTCGGCATCGACGACCACCCCGGCTTCCTCGGCGACCTCACGCGCGACGGCATCCGTCGGGGACTCGCCGGCCTCGAGCTTCCCGCCGGGGCCGACCAGCTTGCCCCGGCCGAGACCGGTCTTCTTCCGACCGAGCAGCACCTCCGGTCCGTGCGTGGTCTCTCGAATGAGGTAGCAGACGCATACCTCGGGGAGAGTCATGGTGAAAGCGTAGCCGCCGGTCAAAGAAAAACTCGGCCCCAGAGGGACCGAGTGGTATGCGACAGAGAATAGCAGAACGAGCGGCTCTAAGCACTTACCAGCCCACAGGGCGGCTTGCTCGCCCGACGACCGGCGATAGCTGGGCTACCTCGAAGTCACTTCTCTCCAGTTGGTACCACCAGTGAGACCCCACTCCGTCGCGAACCTCGCCACCCAACTTGCCCGCGCGATAATGACGAGTTGGATTCACGACGCCCACGGGAACCCGTCGACGGGCTTCCCGAACCGGGAAAGCGAGATCGCTGTCATTGCTCACCACGACGGCGGCATCAACTCGATCCTCCAGTACGTCGAGAAGGAGATGCGAGGCGACGTTGACATCCGACCCCTTCTCTTCGCGACGCGCAACCGAGACCATGAACACGACATCCGGTTGATCTCGACCAGAGTTGTCCCGAACCATGACCGGCCATGCCGGCTCGGCGAGTATGGGCTTGCCGTTCTTGCCTGCGATGGCAAGCGGGGCAGTTGCAGTGCGTGAGACGTAGTTTCCTAACGCCAATTCATCCACTGCGCTGGCAGCCTTCAAAGCGCGAAGATAGACGTCCTGGTTCAGTTGACCATCCGGATTCGACGCTCCGCTGACCCTAGCCGTGCAATAGACCACGCGAACAATCTCGGCATCCGACCAGCCCGAGTGCGTCGTCACGAGATCCGACGAAAGCTTCCGCAAATCCAACCATCGCCAGCCGGATGTCGAGCGACCACAGATCCCGCGTCCACCGTAATAGAGGTTAAACCCATCGATATACACGCCGACTCGCATAACGCGAGCGTAGTTGTCGTGGGCATCAGTCACATCGAATCGGGATCTTGCTGTGGATAACCCGAGTGCGGCGGGAGTCGACGACACCCTTCGAGACGCGCGCTTCGCGCGTTCCTCAGGGAGCGGTGACAGTGACGACCACCTTGCCGGCGGCGCGGCCGGCCTCGAGGTGGCGGATCGCATCCGGGGTCTCGGCGAGCGAAAAGGTGCGGTCGATCGCCGGGGTGATCGCGCCCGAGGACAGCAACTCGGCGAGGGTGACCAGGTCCTCGTGTTTCTCGGTCGCCATGAGGCCGACGAGCCGCTGGCTCACGAACGGCGACACCAGGCCGGCGCGCAGCGTGCGGGTGAGCGGCCCGAGCACGCGGCCGCTGCCCTCGGCACTGACGATCACGAGGGTTCCGCGCGGGGTGAGCAGCCGGCGCAGCATCCGCAGCGGGCGATTGCCGGCCGTGTCGATGATGACGTCGAATGTGCCCTCGAGCCGCTCACGCGTGTAGTCGACCACGACATCCGCCCCGAGCGAGCGCACGAGCTCGAGCTTCGACGTGCTGCACACGCCCGTCACCTGCGCACCGAAGTGCTTCGCGAGTTGCACAGCGAAACTGCCGACACCACCCGCCGCCCCGATCACGAGCACGCGCTGGCCGGGCTGTACGCGCGCCTGGTCGCGCACCGCCTGCAGTGCGGTGTACCCTGCCATCGACACGGCCGCCGCCTGCTCGAAGGTCAGGTTCGCGGGCTTCGGTGCCAGGCGCGACTCGCGCGAGAGAGCGAACTCCGCGAAGGCGCCGCTCGCCGAACCGAAGACCTCGTCACCCGGGCGGAACCGCGTCACGGCCGCGCCGACCTCCTCGACGACCCCGGCGACATCCGAACCCCGCGTCTTCACCTTGGGCGCGCGGAAGCCGAGGGCCAGCCGCGCGACCGTCGGCAACCCGGTCATAAAGTGCCAGTCGGCCATGTTGACGCCGGCCGCCTTCACCCGCACGAGGATGCGGTCGTCCGCGACCGCGGGCCGCTCCACCTCGCGCAGCTCGAGCACGTCCGGCAAGCCGTAGGAATCCTGCACGATCGCCTTCATCTGCCTGCCTTTCGTTGCGGAACCGCTTCAGCCTCCGGATACTGGAACACCTCGTCGAGCGGCACCCCGAAGACCCGCGCGATCTGGAATGCCATCTCGAGCGACGGCGAATACCGGCCCTGCTCGATCGCGATGATCGTCTGCCGCGTCACGCCGACCCGGTCGGCGAGCTCGGCCTGCGTGAGCTCGCCGTGGGCGAACCGCAGGCGGCGGATGTCGTTGGTCACCGTGGTAGGCCTCACCACGGCTGGAACCCCCGGCGGTAGGCCACGATCTTCGCCACCGACGACAGCACCGCCGAGAGCACGAAGCCGAGGTAGATGACGTTGGCGATCCAGAACCGGTCCCAGTCGGCGATCGCCATGAGCATCGCCGCGAGCGCGCCCGCGATGACGAAGCCCTGGCCCACATGGTCGCCGAAGCGGCCGATCTGCTTGTCGCGGACATCCGGCTTGACGACGGTCTTCGGGAAGAGCATACCCAGCAGGATCGCCACGACGATGGACGCCGCGATCGAGCTGAGGATCGTCCAGA
>JBIQHP010000028.1:4074-7490 GCA_044508495.1 Clavibacter sp. | reverse complement strand
CCCAGCAGGATCGCCACGACGATGGACGCCGCGATCGAGCTGAGGATCGTCCAGATCATCGGCCCGGCGAAGTCGACCTCGGGCAGCGGTGTCGTGCGCGCGAGACTCAGGATGATCGAGAGATAGACCGCGTAGGTCACGATCGCGAGGATGCCGTACTGCCACGCGGTGCGTTCTTCGGATGTCATCGGTGCTCCTCCTGTCAAATTTTCTTGACATGCATGACTGTAAAGAAACTTTTACATGATGTCAAGCGGATGCGACATGTCGGCGCCATGGTGCACGCTGGTCGCATCCGCAACGACCGAGCCACGGGGAGCGTGATGGACGCCTTCGACATCAAGAAGGAGCGCAAGGATCTCTACGCGCCGCGGGCCGGCGAGTTCGCGCTCGTCGATGTGCCCGAGCTGTCGTTCCTCATGGTGGACGGCCACGGCGACCCGAACACCGCGCCCGCCTACCGGGAGGCCGTCGAGGCCCTCTACTCCGTGTCGTACGCGGCGCGGTTCACGGCGAAGAGGGAGCTCGGCCGGGTGCACGTCGTCGCACCGCTCGAGGGGCTGTGGTGGGCCGACGACATGGATGCCTTCCTCACCCGCTCGAAGGACGGCTGGTCGTGGACGATGATGATCCACCAGCCGGACTGGATCACGCCGGAGCTCGCGGATGCGGCGCGCGCCGCGGTCGCGAAGAAGAAGGACCTGCCGGCGCTCGGCCGGCTGCGGTTCGAGTGTTACGACGAAGGGCTCAGCGTGCAGACCCTGCACGTCGGCTCTTACGACGACGAGGCGCCGGTCATCGAGCGGATGCATGAGTTCGCCGTGTCGCAGGGTTTCGCGTTGCACGGCAAGCACCACGAGATCTACCTGGGCGACCCGCGCAAGGTCGAGGCGGCGAGACTCAGGACCGTGCTGCGGCAGCCGGTCATTCCCGCTTCCTGAGAAGAGCGCAAAGCGCGCGTCTCGAAGGGGCCGTCTATATCACTGCACCGGCGGAAGTGCCTGCGGCGCTTCCTTGCCGCCGTAGTGGAACTCGCGCATGCCGCGGCGCACGGCCCTCCAGACAATCGTGTACTGAATCCAGATCGCCAGCACGATGAGCAGCGCGGTGACGACCAGGTAGATGATGACGAACACGATTCCGAGGCCGGCGAGGGCGGCGAAGTTGTCGGGGAAATTGGGGTCCATGCCGTCACCTTAGTCAGAAGGCGTGGGATTGGCTACTGCTGGGGCAGGCTGCGGGTAGATCGCCTCGAGCAGGGTCGCCGCCCAGGCGATGAGGGCCGCGTCATCCGGTAGCTCGGGCAGCGGCAGCATGACCGTGCGGGTCTGGACGAGGTAGCGCGAACCCGGATACATGCGCTGCAGCCGCACCTGGATCGATTCGGGCAGCTCCGCCCCGACGATGCGCAGCCGGCCCGCCGCGGTCACGAGCTCCGACAGCCCGGCCTTCTGCGCCATCCGCCTGAGCCGCGACACCGCGACGAGGTTCTGCACCTGCTCGGGCGGCGGGCCGTAGCGGTCGGCGAGTTCCTCGAGCACGGCATCCAGCTGCTCGGGCGAGGATGCCGGACCGCTCGCCGCCGACAGCTTCTGGTACGCCTCGAGCCGCAGCCGCTCGCTCTCGACGTACTCCTCGGGGATGTGCGCATCCACCGGCAGCTCGAGGCGCAGCTCGGTCTGCCCTTCGGCGACCTCGCCGCGGAAGTCGTTGACCGCCTCGCCGATCATCCGCAGATAGAGGTCGAAGCCGACGCCCGCGATGTGCCCGGACTGCTCCCCGCCGAGCAGGTTGCCGGCGCCGCGGATCTCGAGGTCCTTGAGCGCGATCTGCATGCCGCCGCCGAGCTCGTTGTTCGCGGCGATCGTCGCGAGCCGGTCGTGCGCGGTCTCGCTGAGCGGCTTGTTCTCGTCGTAGAGGAAGTACGCGTAGGCGCGCTCACGCCCGCGCCCGACCCGCCCGCGGATCTGGTGCAGCTGGCTCAGCCCGTACTTGTCCGCGCGGTCGATGATGAGCGTGTTCGCGTTCGTGATGTCGATGCCGGTCTCGATGATCGTGGTGCTCACGAGCACGTCGAACCTGCGCTCCCAGAAGTCCACCATGACCTGCTCGAGCACACCCTCGGCGAGCTGCCCGTGCGCGACCGCGATGCGCGCCTCGGGAACCAGCTCGGCGAGCTGCGACGCGACCCGGTTGATGCTCGACACCCGGTTGTGCACGAAGAACACCTGCCCCTCGCGCAGCAGCTCGCGCCGGATCGCGGCCGCCACCTGCTTGTCGCTGTACGGTCCGACGAAGGTGAGGATCGGATGCCGGTCCTCCGGCGGCGTCGCGAGCGTCGACATCTCGCGGATGCCGGTCACCGCCATCTCGAGCGTGCGCGGGATGGGCGTCGCGCTCATCGCGAGCACGTCCACATTCGTCTTGAGCTTCTTGAGCGCATCCTTGTGCTCGACGCCGAAGCGCTGCTCCTCGTCGATGATCGCGAGCCCGAGATCCTTGAACCGGATGTCGCCCGTGAGCAGCCGGTGCGTCCCGATCACGAGATCCACCGTGCCGTCGGCGAGGCCGGCGACCGTCTCCTTCGCCTCCCGGTCGGACTGGAACCGGCTGAGCGCGCGCAGGTGGATGGGGAAGCCGGCGAAGCGCTCGGCGAAGGTCTCCATGTGCTGCCGCACGAGGAGGGTCGTCGGCACGAGCATCGCGACCTGCTTGCCGTCCTGGATCGCCTTGAACGCGGCGCGTACCGCGATCTCGGTCTTGCCGTAACCGACATCGCCGGAAAGCAGCCGGTCCATGGGGATCGGCCGCTCCATGTCGGCCTTGACCTCGTCGATCGTGGTGAGCTGGTCGGGCGTCTCGATGAAGGGGAACGCCTCCTCGAGCTCGCGCTGCCAGGGCGTGTCGGGGCCGAAGGCGTGGCCCTTGCTCGCCATCCGGGCGCTGTAGAGCTTGACGAGCTCGACCGCGATGTCGCGCACCGCGCGGCGGGCTTTGCCCTTGGCCGCCGCCCAGTCGCTGCCGCCCATCCTGCTCAAGCTCGGCGCCTCGCCGCCGACGTAGCGGGTGAGCAGGTCGAGCTGGTCGGTCGGCACGTAGAGCTTGTCGCCTGGATAACCGCGCTTGCTCGGGGCGTACTCGAGCAGCAGGTACTCGCGGTTGTTCTTGACCGGGTTCCGGCCGCCGGTGCTGACCTCGCGCTGCACGAGCTCGACGAAGCGGCCGATGCCATGGGTCTGGTGCACGACGTAGTCGCCGCTCTTGAGCTGCAGCGGGTCGACGACGTTGCGACGGCGGCTCGCGAGCCTCTTGACCTGCCGCGAGTCGTAGCCGGCGGCGCGGCCGTAGAACTCGGACTCGGAGAGCACCGCGAGCTTCGTCTCGGCGAGCTCGAAGCCGGCCTCGACGGATGCCTT
>JBIQHP010000028.1:1574-3974 GCA_044508495.1 Clavibacter sp. | reverse complement strand
GTAGTGGTCGTCGATCCCGGATCCCGCCGGTCGAGCGCCGTCCTGAGGCTCTCGAAGGGTAGCCGCCGCAGGCGGCGTATCGAAACCGCCGCTGTCGAACGAGCT
Source organism: Clavibacter sp. (assembly GCA_044508495.1). Lineage (GTDB taxonomy): Bacteria > Actinomycetota > Actinomycetes > Actinomycetales > Microbacteriaceae > Terrimesophilobacter. The sequence continues at coordinate 3,869 of JBIQHP010000028.1, read as the reverse complement.
CAGCGTCCACCAGGCGCGCGAGCCTGCCGCCGCCCGCAACTCCGTCATCGAGAGGAAGTCGCCGGCATCCAGGTCGATGGGCGCCTCGGCCCCGGCCGTCGCCGCGTTCCACGCAGCCGCCAGGAACTCGCGGTTCGTCTCCCCCAGGCTCACCGCGCGCGACGCGACCCGCTCGGGCGCGATCACGGCGACCGCGGCATCCGGAGGCAGGTAGTCGGTCACCGGAACGAGCCGGTCGACGAGCGCCGGGGCGAGCGATTCCATGCCGTCGACCGGGATGCCCTCGGCCACCTTCGCGAGCAGGGTGCTGAGGCTCGGGAACTCGTGCTGCATCTCGCTCGCCCGCTGGCGCACGGCATCCGTGAGCAGCAGCTCGCGGCTCGGCTGCAGCTCGACTGATACCAGCTCGGCGTCGAGCGAGCGCTGGTCGGAGACCGAGAACGGCCGCAGCTGCTCGAGCTCGTCGCCGAAGAAGTCGGCGCGCACCGGATGCTCGTCGGTCGGCGCGAAGACGTCGAGGATGCCGCCGCGCACCGCGAACTCACCACGCCGGGTGACCATGTCGACGCGCGTGTAGGCGAGGTCGACGAGCCGCACGGAGAGGTCGGCGAGGTTGTAGCCGCGGCTGCCGACGGTCAGGGTGATCGGCTCCAGTTCGGCGAGGCCGGGGGCGAGGGGCTGCAGCGCGGCGCGCACCGAGGCGACGACGACGATCGGATGCCGCGGACCATCCTGAAGGCGCTCCGACTCCCAGTCGCGCAGCCGGCGCAGGGCGTGGATGCGACGCCCGACCGTCTCGGCGCTCGGGCTCAGTCGCTCGTGCGGCAGGGTCTCCCAGGCGGGGAACTCGAGGATCTCGGCATTCGGCACGAGGCTCGCCATCGCATCCCGCAGCGATTCCGAATCGCGCCCGGTCGCGACGATCGCGAAGAGTGCCCGTGGACCCTTGCCGGTCGTCAGAAGTGCGGCAAGGAGCGGCGCGCGGAGACCCTCGACAAGGGAGAAATCGGCGCTGCGACCCGCGTTCTCGACGGCGTTTTCGAACGTGCGGGCGCGCAGAAGCCTGGCACTTAAGCCCTCGAGTATCACCGGACGAGTCTACGTGACGGCCTGTTCTTAACCCGTTTCAAGGAGATCCGGCCATCCGGAACCCGAGTTTTAGGCCTGGAGGTCTGTTGAAGGCAGAAGCTCCTTGAAACGGGTTAAGCCGAGGCGTCAGGGGGCGCCGGGCGGGGAATGGAAGCGCTGCTGGGCCGCGGCGAGGCCATCCACGGCGATGGCCTCGACGGCGTCGGCGGCATCCGAGACCAGCGAGGGCAGCGACGCGCGCTCGGTCGAGGAGAAGTCCCTGAGCACGAAGTCCGCCGCGTCCTGACGTCCGGGCGGCCGGCCGATGCCGACGCGCACGCGCACGAAGTCGCCCGTGCCGACGGCCGAGACGATGTCCCGGATGCCGTTGTGCCCGCCGTGCCCGCCTCCGAACTTGATCCGCACAGTGTCGAAGGGGAGGTCGAGCTCGTCGTGCACGACGATCAGCCGCGAGGGCTCGAGCTTGTAGAACTTGAGCAGGTTCGCGACCGGTCCGCCGGAGAGGTTTATGTAGGTGTTGGTCCCGGCGAGGATGAGCTTCGGCCCGCCAGGCCCCCCGCCAGAACCGCCGACCCGTACCTCGGCGACCATCGCATTCGCACGGTGCCGCTTGAATCTCGCGGACATCCGCGTGCCCAGCTCGGCCACGACCGTCTCGCCGACGTTATGGCGATTCGCGGCGTAGCCGGGCCCGGGGTTGCCGAGCCCGACGACGAGCCACGCATCGGTGCTCACGAAGCCGGCCATGCCGGAAGACTACTCGGCAGCAGCCTCGGCGGGGGTCTCCTCAGATGCCTCCTCGGACGCCTCCCCGGCCTCCGGAGCGGCATCGCCCGCAGCCTCTTCCGCCTCCACGCCCTCGGCCGGCTCGCCCAGGTTCGCGGCAGCCGGGACGATGACGTTGACGATCAGCAGCTCCGGGTCGTCGAGCAGGCTCGAGCCCTCCGGCAGCACGGCATCCGCCGCATGGATCTTGGTTCCCTCCTCGGCGCCCTCGATGTCGATGAGGATGCGCTCGGGGATGCTCGTGGCGTCGGCCTCGATGCGGATGGTGTTGACCTCGAGCATCGCGATCGTGCCGCTGAAGGACTCGCCCTCGAGGTGGATCGGAACCTCGACGTGCACCTTCTCGCCCTTCTTGACGATGACGAGGTCGAGGTGCTCGATGATCTGGCGCACCGGGTCCTTCTGCACGTCCTTCACGAG
>JBIQHP010000028.1:0-1474 GCA_044508495.1 Clavibacter sp. | reverse complement strand
TGGCCTTCTTGTCGGTCATGTCTGTCTCCTTCGCAGGCTGTCGGGCCCGCGTGTCTCGTGGTTGTCAACTCGAACGCCTGCGCGTGAGGAAAGACTGTGCGGCCCGTGAAGACCCTGCCTGCTCACCGCGTCGATTACGGATGCTGCGCCCGGCCGCCGCGAGCGGTCCGGCCCCAGCGATCCCTCGCCGAAGTTCAATCCCCGAGTTTAGCGCACTGGGGGGAGCATCGGATTCCGGCCGGGCTCAGCGCCACCAGTCGTCGAAGCGGGAGACGGGAAGGTTGCGCTTGTGGCGGGTGGCGAGGTACTTCGCCTCGATCGACTCGGCCACGGCATCCGGAACCTCGCCGCCCTCGAGATAGTCGTCGATCTGCTGATAGCTCAAGCCCAGGTTCGCCTCGTCGGTCTGACCGGGGAGGTCGTCGAGCAGGTCGGCGGTGGGCGCCTTGAGGTAGAGGCGCTCGGGGGCGCCGAGCTCCTCGAGAAGGGCACGGCCCTGGCGCTTGGTCAGCCCGGAGAGCGGGAGCACGTCCGCCCCACCGTCGCCGAACTTGGTGAAGAAGCCGGTGACCGCCTCGGCCGCGTGGTCGGTGCCCACGACGAGCAGCGAGCGCTGGCCGGCGATCGCGTACTGGGCGATCATCCGGGCGCGTGCCTTGACGTTGCCCTTCGTGAAGTCGGTCATCTCATCGCCGATCGCGTCGAGATACTCCGCCTCGAAGCCGTCGACGGCGTGCCGGATGTCGAACACGACGGTGCGCTGCGGCTCGATGAACCGCAGGGCGAGCTGGGCGTCGTCCTCGTCGCGCTGCACCGCATAGGGAAGGCGCACCGCGACGAACTCCGAAGGCACGCCGTCGGCCGCGAGTCTTTCGGCTGTGAGTCTCTCCGCCGCGAGCTGGCACAGGCGTCCGGCGAGCGAGGAGTCCTGCCCGCCGCTGATGCCGAGCACGAAGCCCTTGGCGTGCGTCGCCTTCGCGTAGTCGACGAGGAAGTCGACGCGAGCGTCGATCTCCGCGCGCGGGTCGATCTCCGCAGAGACGTTGAGGTCGCGGATGATCTGCTGCTGCAGGGGGCGCATGACAGCACCTTACAGCGGGGCCAGTTTCGTACGCGTCTCTGCGACGATGCCCCCGGGGGACCGATCGATGCCGACCGTGACTCCCGGCTCGCCGGGCTCGAGGGGTTCGAGCGTCGCGAGCTGGGAGTCGAGGAGCGTGGCCGGCATGAAGTGACCTTTGCGTCGCCCCATGCGCCGCTCGAGCAGTTCGCGCGAGCCGTCGAGCAGCACGAAACGGGCGCGGGGCTCGATCGCGAGAATCGCCTCGCGGTAGGCGCGCTTGAGCGCGGAGCAGGCGATCACGAGGCCGCTGTCCTTCGCCGCCGCGAGCGACTCGCCCACGCTTCTCAGCCAGGGCCAGCGATCCTCGTCGTCGAGCGGATGCCCGGCCGCCATCTTGCGGACGTTCGCCTC
>JBIQHP010000156.1:0-2775 GCA_044508495.1 Clavibacter sp. | reverse complement strand
CCTTGCCGAAGGGCATGGCGCCGAACGAGGGGTGGTAGTCGATGTAGCAGCTCTCGGCGCCCCGCTCCCGGATGAGACGGTGCGCGAGCGCGTCGAGCTCGAGCAGGTTCACCCCGACCGCGGATGCCGCCGCCAGCTCCGTGAGCACGCTCGCCACGAAGCCGCCCGCAGCCCGCATCGCGTCGATCTCGGCCGGCGTTCTCAATTCGATCATCCAGCCATTCTTCACCAAGGCGCGCGTAGGATTGTGCGCATGTGGCTGAGACGGGCGTTCTACTACGCGCAGTTCTGGGCGATCCCCGTTCTGCCGCTCTGGCTGCTCATCGGGCGCGGGATCACGATCGACGGTCCCGGCTGGGAGCTCGTCATCCTGCTGTTCGCCGCCCCTCTGCTCTCGCTCGCCCTCATCGTCGTCATGGCGCTCACCATGGCGCGCCGATCGGTGCGGCGTGCTCGCCTCGTGTCGTGGCTCGACGCGGGGATCCTGGCCGGCTGGTATGCGACCCTCGTCGTCGCCGGCCTGTTCTCCAACCCGCTCGTCGCCGTGCTCGCCATCGCCCTGACGCTCGTGGCGTTCTGGAGTTCGGTGTGGCAGCTCTTCGTCGAGACCCGGCATCGCATCACGCTCGCCTTCGCCGGCTACGACGCGATCCAGGTCGCTCCGCGATAGCGGCCATCGGAGGGCGGCGGCCCTCGCGGTTGGCGGCAGGGTCTCCGGTGTGACAGAATTGCTGTTCGTGCCCGCGCACGGCCCTGCCACAGGGGGGCCAGCAGTCACTTGGCACATCCCTTCTTTCCTGCAGTAACCAGCACGCCGTCGACCTGTGGCGATTGCAGAGAGCGAACCATCATGCACATCCTCGACTCCGTCGACGCGGCCTCCCTTCGCAGCGACATCCCGGACTTCCGTGCCGGAGACAACGTCAAGGTCCACGTCAACATCGTGGAAGGAACGCGCTCGCGCATCCAGGTCTTCCAGGGCGTCGTCATCGGCCGCTCGGGCGAGGGCGTGCGCGAGACCTTCACGGTTCGCAAGGTCAGCTTCCAGGTCGGCGTCGAGCGCACCTTCCCCGTGCACTCCCCGGTCATCGACCACATCGAGATCGTCACCCGCGGCGACGTGCGCCGCGCCAAGCTCTACTACCTGCGCAACCTTCGCGGCAAGAAGGCGAAGATCAAGGAGAAGCGCGACGCGCAGTAGTCCGATGGGCAGGCTGGGGTACACGAGACCCTAGACTTGTCGGGAACTCAGGGGCTACATGACGACAGAAGAATTGCCGACCCGGCACGAACGCGCGGACTCGGAGAAGCGCCGCCGCACCCGCGGAGTCAGGCTCTTCATCCGCGACATCGTCATCATCTTCCTCGCCGCGATCGTCATCTCGGTGGGGATCAAGGCCTTTCTCATCCGTTCGTTCTACATCCCTTCCGGGTCGATGAAGGACACCCTGCAGATCGACGACCGCATCATCGTCAACGAGCTCGTCCCGAACCTCGTGCCCATCCAGCGCGGCGATGTCGTCGTCTTCCGCGATCCGGGCGGCTGGCTGGATCCCCGCTACGAGCCGCCGCAGAACTGGTTCGTGACGAGTGTCGACTGGGTGCTCTCGGTCGTCGGCCTGAGCGCGCCGGACAGCAACGACCACCTCATCAAGCGCGTCATCGGCCTCCCCGGCGACACCGTCGAGTGCTGCAACGCCTTCGGGCAGATGTCGGTCAACGGGGTGCCCCTCGATGAGCCGTACCTCAGGCTCGGCCCGGGAGTCACCAAGGTCTCCGGCACCGACTTCGAGGTCACCGTCCCGGCCGACTCGCTCTGGGTCATGGGCGACAACCGTTACGACTCCGCCGACTCCCGGTACAACACGACCAAGCCGGGCAAGGGCTTCGTGCCGATCGAGAACGTCGTCGGGCGCGCGTTCCTCGTGAGCTGGCCCATCGACCACTGGTCCTGGCTCGACAACTACCCGACCGTCTTCGCGGGCGTGGACGACACGAGCCCCTAGATGACCGTGGCCGACCCGACTCTCGACGTCGAGAGGGAGCTCTTCGCCTCCGGCGCCCGCTTCGTGATCGGATGCGACGAGGTGGGCCGCGGCGCCCTCGCCGGTCCGGTCGCGGTGGGCCTGTGCGTCGTCGACCGAGATGTCGTCGACGGTGCCGGCCGGCGGATGCCCGAGGGGCTTCGCGACTCCAAGATGCTGAGCGAGCCCCGGCGCGAGGCCATGGCGCCGCTCGCCTCCGCGTGGGCGCTGCATTCCGCGGTCGGGCTCGCGAGCGCCGAGGAGGTCGACCGGCTCGGGATCACCGCATGCCTGGGCCTCGCCGGCCGGCGGGCGCTCGCGGAGCTGCACGCCGCGGGGCTCGCCATCCTCGAGAGCACGATCCTGCTCGACGGGCATCACGACTGGCTGAGCCCGGCGCTCTCGACCCCGCTCGCCGTGCGCACGCGCGTCAAGGCGGATCGGGACTGCGGATCGGTCGCCGCGGCCTCGGTCATCGCCAAGGTGCACCGCGACCGGCTCATGATCGCCGCCGACGCGGAGATCCCGGGCTACGAGTGGAGCGGCAACAAGGGCTACGGCTCGGCAGGGCACCTCGCGGCGATCGACCGGCTCGGCCCGTCGCGTCTGCACCGCCTGAGCTGGCTTCGGAACCCTGCGCTGCCGCACCCCCCTGCCGCTGCGCTCGTGGGCCAGACCGCCTAGGATTGACAGGCGATGGACGAGGAAGATTTCGAGGACTACGACCGCGAGGTCGAGCTGGCGCTGTTCC
>JBIQHP010000155.1:0-2782 GCA_044508495.1 Clavibacter sp. | reverse complement strand
CAACCGCGACCCGCGGCAGTTCGAGCGGCCGACCGAGATCGACTGCCAGCGGCACAACCAGCGCACCCACGTCAGCTTCGGCCGCGGCCCACACGCCTGCGTCGGCTCGCTGCTGGCCCGCACCGAGGGCCGGATCGCGGTCGAGGCGCTGCTGCGACGGCTGCGGCAGATCGAGGTGACCGAAGCGCCGGCGCCGGAGGACTACACGCACAGCTACATGCTGCGCGGCGCCCACCGCTTGGGGCTCTCGTTCAGGGCAACCTGATCCACCGTCGCCCCCTCCCGGTGCCTGAAGAGATCGCGCTGCGACTGTTCCGGCCGCCGTTCACGATCCAGCCAGGGAGGGCCGCGGCCCTCCCTGGCTGGATCGAGCGCTGCAACCGCCGATCGCCGTGCTCACCCGGACGCCTTGGGCAGGCGCTCGACGATCGCGTCGGCCGCCCGCAGGGCCATCGCGACAGTCTGGAGCGTCGGGTTGCACGAGTTCTGCTCCGAGAACAGCCCGTTGCCGGCCAGGTACAGGTTCTCGTAGTCCCACACCTTCGAGTAGGAGTCCGTCACCGAGGTCCCGTCGTTCTCCGCTCCCATGCGATAGCTGCCCATGAGATGGGTGGACGCTCCCAGCTCGAAGAGCTGGGGCATCCATCCGCGGTAGTACTCGCCGAACTCAGACGAGATCATCCAGTGGTCCTTGACTGCCTCGCCGAAGAGCTTGCGGTCCTGCTCGGAGAGGTTGAACTCCGCCTCCGCGCGCGGGAGGCCCCACGTGTCGAGGTTGTCGGCGTCGTAGACGATTCGGTTCTCATAGCGCGGCACCGTGCCGCAGAACGTCAGGAGGTCCCCCGTGTCGCGAGCGCGGTAGTCGAGGAAGTCCGGCAGGTACGGCGTGCGGCTGACTTGCGTGTGCCACCGTCGGCCCGCCGAATAGGGGACCCAGACGGTGTAGCTGGGATCGTCGTCCGGCACGCCCGCGAGAAGGTCGCTGGCAAGCGGAACTCGGGCGGCGAAGAGCAGGTGCTCCATCACGTACCGGCCGAGCGCATCGCTCGTAGCGACGCCCGATGCGGTGAGCAGCTGGGGGGTTCCGACCGTGCTGGCGCCGATCACGTAGACGTCCCCGGTCACGGTCTCCGCGGTCCCCCCCGCAGTCGGGTACACCTCGATGCCGGTGACTCGCGAGCCCGAGTGGAGAATGCGTCGAGCAACGGTATTGGTCATGCAGGTTGCAGACGACGGCAGGTCGTCGGCGTCGCCCAGGAGCAGATCGTCCGCGCCGGCGAAGCGGACGCGGCCGTTTTCCTGGACGGCTGCGATCGGCATCGGCTGAACCTCGCGTCCCGCGGGCAGGTCGGGAAGGAGCGCCTCGAGCCGCTCCATCAGGCGAGCCTCCCGCATCGACTCGCGTCCGATGTCCTGACTCACGTGCAGGAGCCCGTGCGCTCGGTCGAGCAGACCGGGCCACTCCTCTCCCGGGATCGCGGCGTTGCGCTCATCTTGGTCCGGCGTCGGGCAGTTGTTGAACCAGACGCGCATCCGCCCGCCGACGCCGTACGCCATCATCGCCCCGGGGATGGTCTGCATCCCGGTTTCTGCGCCGGAGTCGTAGGTGAGCTCGGAGACCATCCGTTCGCCGAACTCGTCGAGCCTGTCCTCCTCGGGCACGTCGTTGCGCAGGTGGCGGCCGGGACGCCCAGACGGGCGCTCGCCAGCCTCGACGAGGAGCACCGATCGGCCTGCCCGTAGCGCCTCGCCCGCAATGGTCGATCCTCCTGCTCCCGTTCCGACGATCACGACATCTGCGTGCATAGCTTTCCTCCTGTAGTTACCCTCCTGTAGCTTGCATACTGAATATCATATGGGAGCGCAGCCGTGCCGAGGCGAACTTGTATATGATGTGCACCGCGACCTTGATCCTGGTGTCAGTGGGCTCCCAAAGCTCAGAAGTTCCAACCGGCAGCCAGATATATCCGCATATCAAATGCAATCTGCACTCTGGGGAAAAGGGGGGTTATGAGTTCGACTCGCGAGACTGAGGCGGTCGTGAAAAACGTGTTCTCGATCGAGGCCCCCGTGGAGGACGTCTTCGACGCCCTGCTCGATCTCGAGCGTGTCACGCCCGCGCTGCCGGGCGCGAAGCTCTTGGAGCACACCGCCAGCGGTGCATACAAGGTCGCGATCACGGTCAGGCTTGGCCCGGTGTCGATGACCTACCGCGGCGACGTCCGAATCGTCGCCACGGACCCCGGCGGGCACACGGCCACGATGGTGGTGAAGGCGAAGGAGACCCGGGGTCAGGGTTCCGCCGACGCCGAGGTCACGGTGACCGTGGTCGAGGAGGACGGCCAGGGCCCCAACTGCAGCCGCGGGACGATAGAAGCGCGCGTACGACTGGCTGGCCGGGCCGCGACCATGGGGCGTGGAATCATCGACGACGTCTCGGCGAAGCTCGTCGAGACGTTTGCCGAGAACCTCTCGGTCATCCTGGCGAAGCCAAGCGAACGGGACGCATCCAGGATCGAGGCTGAGAAGCCCTCCACGGCTGCTGATTCCGGCTGCGAGGAAACCGCGCCGGAGGGCCAGGAGCCGCAGCCGGACGCAGGTGCGGAGCTGGCGATCCTCCCCCTCCTGCTCGATCTGGCCGCGGAACGCCTGCGCACTCGCCGCGGCCTGACCATCGCACTCCTCGCCGCTGCCTTGGCGGGCTACGTCCTCGGCCGGAGGAAGGGCCGCTGACGCAAGCCGCCTCCTGCATGGCCGGCGGTCGCCGGCGGCTCAGCCTCCG
>JBIQHP010000154.1:0-2812 GCA_044508495.1 Clavibacter sp. | reverse complement strand
CGCGCGAGGCCGAGCAGCACCGTCTCGGCCTGGTCGTCGAGGGTGTGGCCGAGCAGAACCGCGGATGCGCCCAGCTCGGTCGCGGCAGCGGCGAGCGCGGCGTAGCGCGCCGTGCGCGCGGCGGCCTCCGGGCCGCCCTCCGCACCGACGGTCACCGCCTTCACGATGACCGGGTCGAGGCCCAGCTCGCGGGCCTGGCCCGCCGCCCGGACCGCGACATCCGCCGACCCCGCCTGCAGGCCGTGATCGACGACGACCGCGCCGGCGCGCAGCCCCGCCCGCGGCGCCTCGAACGCGGTGGCCGCCGCGAGCGCGAGCGAATCGGCGCCGCCGCTCAGTGCCACGAGCACGAGCGCGTCGCCCGGCAGTCCGACGAGGGACTCGCGCACGGCACGGCGGATGTCCGCGACGGCGGGCGTCAATCTCGGCCGGGTGCTCATCCAGTAACGTTATTGCAGTCGGCCCCGCTCGAAAGGAACCAGCCCATGGCCTACTACGACGCCATCATCGAAATTCCCCGCGGAAGCCGCAACAAGTACGAGGTCGACCACGAGACCGGTCGCGTGTTCCTCGACCGGGTTCTCTACACGAGCTTCGTCTACCCGGCCGACTACGGCTTCTTCGAGAACACCCTCGGCCTCGACGGCGACCCCGTCGACGTGCTCGTGCTGCTCGACTACCCGCTCTTCCCCGGTGTCGGCGTCTCGGTGCGGCCGGTCGGCGTCTTCAACATGACGGATGACGCCGGCTCCGACGCGAAGGTCATCGCCGTGCCCGCCAAGGACCCGCGCTGGGACCACATCCAGGACGTGACCGACATCCCCGAGTACACCCGCAAGGAGATCGAGCACTTCTTCGAGCACTACAAGGACCTCGAGCCCGGCAAGTGGGTCAAGACCGAGGGCTGGGGCGACGTCGCCGAGGCCGAGGCGATCGTCGTCGCAGGGCTGGAGAAGTTCACGGTCGAGGGGCACTGACCCGGTCTCGACAGGCTCGACCTGAGAAGGCGAGCGCGACCGGAGAAGGCCAGCTCAGGCGATGTTGATACCGCGCGCCCGCATGAAGGGCTGGGCATCCACGGCGCTGCCGTTGATGCGCACCTCGAAGTGGAGGTGGCATCCGGTCGCCGCCCCCGTCATGCCGACCCGCGCGATCTGCTGGCCGACGCTCACGGTCTGCCCGACGTGCACGAGGATGCCCCCGTTGACGATGTGGGCGTAGCCGGTCTGCACTCCCCCCTCATGCTGGATGAGGATGAAGTTGCCGTACGTGCCGTACGCCCCCGCGTAGATCACGTCGCCGGTATGGGCGGCGTAGATGGGGCTGTTGCAGCTCGCACCGATGTCGGTGCCCCGGTGGAAGGGGTTGACGCCGGCGATCGGCGGCACTCGCGCCCCGTAGGGGTCCGTCACGCGGCCGACGGCCGGCCTGGCCCAGCCCTGCGAGCTGATCTCGACCGCACCGTTCGCACCCCACTGCTCCTGCACGCCCTTGACGTACTCGGCTTCGGTGTGGATCCGGTCGCTCTGCAGCGTCGCGAGCTGCGCCTGGAGCCTGCTGTTGTTGGCCTGCTGCTCGTTATAGGCGGCGGCGGCGGCATCCGCCGCCTTCTGCGCCTCCTGCTGCGCCAGCTCGGCGGCGATCTTGAGCTCCTCGAGGGCCTCGCGGGCCAGGTTCGCCTGGTCGGTGAGCGCCTGTGCGGTGTTCTGCTGCTGGATCGCCTTGTCGTGCAGGCCCTTGGACTGCTCGTTGACCTTGCTCGCCATGCCGAGCTGGGAGAGCAGATCGGATGCGTTGTCGCCGTTGAAGAACAGGGTCGCCGTGAGGTCGTTGCCACCGATCCGCGCGAGCCGGGCCATCATCTGCCCGGCGCGCTTCTTGTACTCGTCGGCCTTCTCCTGGGCCTCGTCGGCCTGTCGCTGGTACTCCTGCGTCTTGCGGTCCTGCTCGTCGAAGGCCTCGACCGCCTTCTGGTAGATCACGCCCAGCCGCTGGGCCTCGGCCTCGGTCGCCTCGACCTCGTCCTGCAGCTGCTTGAGCAGCGCCTGGAGCCGGGCGATCTCGACCTGCTTCGCCTTGACGTCGTTCCTGGCCTTGAGCACGTCGTTCCAGCTCGGGTAGTCGGCGGCCCAGGCCGCATCGTGCGACGGCGCCGCGACCGCGCCGCCGAGCACCATGCCCAGGAGCGCGAGCGTGACGAAGACACGGTTGCGCCACCACAGCGCGCGCGGTGCCGTCACGCGCATGCGCGACGGGCTCTGTGACGACGCCATGACTCCCCGGTTCCCTGGCCCGTGACCCCCCTGGTCACGCCAGTAACATTGTTAACACCAGTCACAATAACAAGGCATCGGGTCGATGGCCAGCATTGCGAACTCTCAAGTTTCACTTGAACCTACTCGCAGAGCTCCGGATGCCGCGGAACCGCGCCGGTGCGGCGCATCCTCGCGTTTGGCAAAACCGGGGGTCGCCCTTATGCTTGATCGTCGGTAGCTAAGAAGGTTCGATACTTCCTGGCCCCATCGTTTAGTGGCCTAGGACACCGCCCTTTCACGGCGGCAGCACGGGTTCGAATCCCGTTGGGGTCACCAGACATGAAACTGAATAGCTAGGCCCTGTAGCGCAGTTGGTTAGCGCGCCGCCCTGTCACGGCGGAGGTCGCCGGTTCAAGTCCGGTCAGGGTCGCAAGGCACGGCCACTCTCGCCAGTGGCTGTGCCTTACCCTTGAAGTAGTAAGGCTCTGTAGCTCAGTTGGTAGAGCGCACGACTGAAAATCGTGAGGTCACCGGATCGACGCCGGTCGGAGCCACCG
>JBIQHP010000027.1:0-23105 GCA_044508495.1 Clavibacter sp. | reverse complement strand
GAAGTCTGAGACGTCTGATTTACAGTCAGATCCCTTTGGCCGCTTGGGTAACTTGCCGTGGTGCTCCGGCCACATGTATTCACCTGACCGGAGACAAGAGTCAAGGATACCGGTTCGGAGCGGCTGCCGGAATCACGCCCCTGCCGTCATGGAATCCCCTGCCCGATAAGATCGGCGATGCGGTACCCGACCGGTCGACGAGGGAGGTGCGGTGCCCGGGATCAACGAAGTCGCGGAGCTCGCCGGCGTCTCGACGGCGACGGTCTCCCGGGCACTGAGCGGCAACGGCCATGTCTCGGCGGCAACCCGGGAGCGGGTCATCAGGGCGGCATCCGAGCTCGGCTACGTCGTGAGCTCCAACGCCTCGAGCCTCGCCACCGGCAGGACCAAGAACGTCGGCGTCGTGATCCCGGTGCTCAACCAGTGGTTCTACAGCTCGGTGCTCCAGGGGGCCGAGAGCGCGCTGCTCGCGGACGGCTACGACCTCACCCTCTACAGCCTCGGGGGCGGTGCGGAGGAGCGCCGCAGCGTCTTCGAGCACTTCCTGCTGCGCAAGCGGGTGGATGCCGTCATCGCCATCTCGCTCGAGCTCACGGCCGCCGAGACGAGCCGCCTGCTCGACCTGAAGAAGCCCATCGTCGGGATCGGCGGCCCCCTGCCGGGCGTCCGCACGCTCAGCGTCGACGACGTCGCCATCGCGCGGCTCGCGACCGAGCACCTGCTCTCGCTCGGACACACGACGATCGCCCACATCGGAGGCAACAAGGAGTACGAGCGCGACTTCCACCTCCCCACCAATCGGCGCATCGGTCACGAGTCGGCACTCGAGGCCGCGGGCATCCCGGTGGACCCCGAGCTGTTCCAGGCCGCCGACTTCACGATGCGCGGGGGCTACCAGGCGGCCAAGCAGCTCTTCGGCAACCCGCGCAAGCGGCCGACCGCGGTCTTCGCGGCATCCGACGAGATGGCGATCGGAACGATCCTCGCCGCGCGCGACCTCGGGCTCGAGGTGCCGGACGACGTCTCGGTCATCGGCATCGACGACCACGATCTCGCCGAGTTCTTCGGCCTCTCGACGGTCGCTCAGTTCCCGGAGCTTCAGGGGCGGATGGCCGTCGAGATCCTCATGGACCAGCTCCATCCGAGCCGGCGCACCCAGGGCACGCTCAACACCTCGCTGCCGTATGAGCTCATCGTCCGTTCGAGCACGGCGCGGGCGAGCAGTCGGCGGCGCTGAGCCGCGTCACGGAGTGCCGGCGGCCTCCGCATAGCGGTTCGCGGCGTCGGCGACCGAGCGGATGTAGGCATCCGAGGAGTTGTAGGCGCCGATCCCCGCACGCCAGCCCGTACGGTCGACCATGTCGCCGCTCGCCCGGCACAGATAGTTGGTCGTCGCGACGACGGCGTCGTCGAGGTTCTGCGGATCCTCGACGCCGTCACCGTTGCCGTCCACGTGCCAGTTGCGCCAGGTCTGCGGGATGAGCTGCATGGGCCCGACCGCGCGGTCGTAGTCCGCATCGCCGTCGATCTCTCCGCCGTCGGAGTCGGGGATGTGCGCGGCCGCACCCCCGTCGAGCGCGATGCCGAAGATGGGCGGCGTGATGGTTCCGTCCTCGCCGACACGCGAGCCGCCGTGTCGGCCGTGGTCGCTCTCCACGAGGCCGATCGCCGCAAGCGTCGTCCAGCCGAGGCCGCAGGTGGGCATCGCCTGCGCCTTCGCGATCGCGGCGCCCGCGTAGGCGGCGAGCGCGCGCTCGGGGATCCCGGATGCCGCGGAGACCCGCTCGACCCATCCGGCATCCACGAGCCCCGCGACGCCCGCGCGCACCGGCACCTCCGCGACCGGCGGCCCCTCGACGGGCAGCGCGTAGTCGGGACCGGGTGGCGTCGACGACGTCGCCGGGCCGGATGACACCCGCGGGCTCAGCAGCACGAACGTCGCGAGCGCGACGAGGGCGAGCGCGACGACCGACGAGGCGATCGTGAGGGCACGGGCGGAGAGTGACATCCCGGCTATCCCATCACACGCGGCTGCAGATCGATCGACGATATCAGATCATCTGAGTGATATCATCGAGGAATGAAGCAGCTGCTCCTTCGCGTTCCCGAGGACCTCCACGCGCGCCTGACCGCGCAGGCCAGGGCATCCGGAACCTCCGTCAACGCGATCGCGAATCAGATCCTCGGGCTTGGCATCGACCCCTCGGCCCTGACCCGACGCGACCGGCTGCGGCTCAAGCTCATGGCCATCGGCACGGTGGGCCGCAACCGGCCGCAACCGAGGAAGCCCGAACTCCCGCCCATGACGCGGGAGGAGCGGGATGCCCTTCGCACGCATGCACTCGAGTCGATGCGCGGGGCCGGGCCAATGGCTGATGACCTCATCGCCTACGAGCGCGACCGACTGTGATCGTCTACGTCGACTCCTCGGTTGTTATCCGTGCCTACCTCGCCGACGAGGTCGACCACGGCGAGGTACGTGACCTCCTCTCCGACCCGCGCCATACTCTGATTACAGGGTCGTGGACGAGCATCGAGATCACCGGATCGCTCGTGCGCGCGGCCACCGCGCATCGTGGCGACCGTGAGGAGCTGCTCACGGCCTTCCGGCGCGACATCGACCCGGCAACGGGCATCCTCACCATCATCGACGCGGAGCAAGCCGAGATCGAGCGGATCGCCCTGGATCTCGTCCGCTCCAGCGGCATCCGTGCCATGGATGCCTGGCACCTCGCCTGTGCCCGCCTCGCCTTCGACGAGCTGGCCGAGCCGGGCGAGGAGCTCGGATTCGTTACGCGTGACTCGGAGCAGGCCGCCGTCGCTCGCGACCTGGGGTTCGCGATCCTCTGAATCGCCCGGTCGAGACGGCCCGGCTACCATGGGCGCATGGCAGATTCAACCTTCGACATCGTCAGCAAAGTGGACAAGATGGAGCTCGATAACGCCCTTCACCAGGCGCAGAAGGAGATCGCGCAGCGCTACGACTTCAAGAACGTCGGCGCCGAGATCGGCTTCAGCGGCGAGAAGGTGCTCATGAAGGCCAACACCGAGGAGCGGGTGAAAGCCGTGCTGGAGGTCTTCGAGTCGAAGCTCATCAAGCGCGGGATCTCGCTGCGCAGCCTCGACGCGGGCGAGCCGTTCGCCTCCGGCAAGGAGTACCGTCTCGAAGCCGGCATCAAGCAGGGCATCGCCCAGGAGGACGCGAAGAAGATCGGCAAGATCATCCGCGACGAGGCGCCCAAGAGCGTCAAGTCGCAGATCCAGGGCGACGAGCTGCGGGTGAGCTCGAAGAGCCGCGACGATCTGCAGGCGACCATGGCCATCCTCAAGGCCGCGAAGCTCGACGTCGACCTGCAGTTCGTCAACTTCCGCTGACCATGGGCGCCTGACCGATCGGAGAACGGTGGACGGCTGGAACATCGCCCTCTGGGTCTCGATCGTCCTGGTGGCCGTCGACTTCGTCATCCGGGTCGTGTCGATCGTCGTCATCCCCCGCAACCGCCGCCCGCAGACCGCGATGGCCTGGTTGCTGGCGATCTTCTTCCTCCCCTACATCGGCATCCTGCTCTTCCTCCTGCTCGGAAGCCGCCACCTGCCCAAGGGGCGGCGCGACAAGCAGGAGGAGATCAACCGCTACATCCTGGAGACGACCGAGGGCGTCGACCAGGTCAGCCACGAGCATGCGTGGCCGGAGTGGCTCGAGCCGATCGCGGCGCTCAACCGGAACCTGGGTGCGATGCCGCTCGTGGGCGGCAACGACGCGCGGCTCTACCCCGACTATCTCGAGTCCCTCCAGGCGATGACGGATGCCGTGGGCGCGGCGACGAAGTACGTGCACTCGGAGTTCTACATCATGTCCCTCGACGAGACGACCGCCCCGTATTTCGACGCCCTCGAGGCGGCGGCGGCCCGCGGGGTCACGGTGCGCGTGCTGCTCGACCACGTCGCCTCGCTGCGGTATCCGGGGTACCGGCGCACCATCCGGCGCCTGAGGTCGATGGGCGTGCAGTGGCGGCTCATGCTCCCGTTCCAGCCGCTGCGCTGGAAGTTCCAGCGGCTCGACCTGCGCAACCACCGCAAGCTCCTCGTCGTCGACGGGCTCGTCGCCTTCACTGGCTCGCAGAACATCATCGACTCGAGCTACAACAAGCGGTCGAACAGACGACGCGGACTGCACTGGAAGGACCTCATGGTCCGCTTCGAGGGACCGATCGTCGCAGGGGTCAACGCCCTCTTCGTGACCGACTGGTACAGCGAGACGAACGAGCTGATCACCCGCGAGACCGACCCCGTCCGCGAGGTGAAGGTCAAGTCCCGGGTCGGAGCGCAGGTGGTGCCGAGCGGACCGTCCTTCGACGGCGAGAACAACCTCCGCCTCTTCAACTCACTGCTCTATGCGGCCCAGGAGCGCATCATCATCTGCAGCCCCTACTTCGTGCCGGACGAGTCGATGCTCTACGCGATCACGACTGCGGCGCAGAGCGGTCTCGACGTGCAGCTCTTCGTCTCCGAAGTCGGGGATCAGCCGGTCGTCTACCACGCGCAGCGCAGCTACTACGAGGCCCTCCTCAAGGCGGGGGTGCGCATCTGGCTGTACCGCTCGCCGACCGTGCTGCACCCGAAGCACTTCACGATCGACGAGCAGGTCGCGGTCATCGGGTCGAGCAACATGGACATGCGCTCGTTCAGCCTCAACCTCGAGATCTCGGTCATGGTGCGCGGTCATTCCTTCGTGCGCGAGCTGCGGGAGCTCGAAGAGGACTACCGGCGTCACAGCCGCGAGCTGCACCTCGACGAGTGGCTCGCGCGGCCGTTCTTCTCGCAGGTGCTCGACAACCTGGCGCGCCTCACCTCCGCGGTGCAGTGATCTCCGCTGGTTGAGCAGCGCGAAGCGCGTATCGAAACCAGGTCGGCGGGTCCGCTGATTTCGATACGCTGCCCTTCGCGCAGCTACTCAATCAGCGGGGGCTCGGAGATGTCGACCATCTCGTCGCGCGGGACGACCTTGACGCGCTCGCGCCCCTCGGCCTCGCCGAGCGCCCGCTCGTGCAGGTCGAGCCGGTGCCAGCCCTCGACCGTCGTGTACCGGATGCCGCGCTCCTCGAGCATGGCCGTCACGGACTCCGGCGAAGGCTCCGAGGGAGTCCACCACTCGGCCTGATCGTTCAGAAGGCTTTGCACGGTCTCCATCGCATCGCTCTTGGTCGCGCCGATGAGCCCGACCGGCCCGCGCTTGATCCAGCCGCTCGCGTAGACGCCGTGAACGAGCTGGTCCTCGTCGTCGATCGCACGACCGGCCCGATTGGGGATGACCCCGCGGTGCTCGTCGAAGGGGACCCCGGGCAGCGGGGTGCCGAAATAGCCGATCGCCCGGTACAGGCCGTCGATCGCGAGCTCGCGGATCTCGCCCGTCCCCACGACGCCGCCCGCGCCATCCGGGGCCGTACGCTCGTAGCGCAGCGCGCTGACCCGGTTCTCCCCGGCGTGCTCGGCGCCGACGACCTCGACCGGCCGCGAGTAGAAGTGCAGGTGGATGCGACGCGACGCCGACCCCGTCTCGCGGGACCGCCACTCGGTGAGGATGCGGTTGATGACGAAGATCTGCTTGTTCGTCGCGATCGCGACCTCGGCCGCGGGGTCGATCCCGAAGTCCTCGTCGTCGAGGACGACGTCGACGTCGCGCAGCTCCCCCAGCTCGCGCAGCTCGAGCGGCGTGAACTTGACCTGCATGGGGCCGCGCCGGCCGAACAGGTGCACGTCGGTGATGGGCGAGGCGGCGAGCCGCTCGTGGACGTTCGCCGGCACCTCGGTCGAGAGCAGGTCCTCGGCGTGCTTGGCGAGCATGCGCGCCGCGTCGAGCGCGACGTTGCCGTTGCCGACCACGGCGGCGACCCGGTGGTCGAGCGGCCAGTCGCGCGGGACATCCGGGTGGCCGTCGTACCAGCTCACGAACTCGCTCGCGCCGAAGCTGCCGGGCAGCTCGATGCCCGGGATGTCGAGCTCGGCGTCGCGGATGGCCCCGGTCGTGAAGATGACGGCGTGGTAGTGGCGTTTGAGGTCGTCGAGGGTCACGTCGGCGCCGTAGCGGACGTTGCCGAACAGCCGGATGTCACCGCCGTCGAGCACCTCCCGCAGCGCGTTCACGATGCCCTTGATCCTGGGGTGATCCGGTGCGACGCCGTATCGCACGAGGCCGTAGGGCGCGGGAAGCTGCTCGAAGAGGTCGATCGACACGGTGAACGCGCGCTCGCCCTTGAGGAGAAGGTCCGCGGCGTAGATCCCCGCAGGGCCGGCGCCGACGATGGCCACGCGCAACGTAGTCATCCGGCCCTCAGTTCGAGCGCTCGACGAGCGTGTCCGCGAAGCGGGTGAGCGCCGTGCGCACCGGCCCGTCGGGGAGGGCGGCGAGCGCCGCCACCCCCTCGTGCGCCCAGCGATGCGCCTCCTCGAGGGTGGCCCTGGTCACCTCGTGCGCGCGGAGTTCGGCGATCGCGGCCGTGAAGTCCTCCGTCCGCTCGCGTGCGGCGACCGGGCCGGCCTGCACGCCGCGTTCGAGACGCGCGAGAAGCGCGGCGGCATCCGGATCGACCGTGGCTTCCCGCCGGAGGAACAGCAGGGGGAGGGTCGACACCCCCGACCGCAGGTCGGCGCCCGGGGTCTTGCCGGTCTCCTCGACCTCCGCGGAGAGGTCGAGCACGTCGTCGATGAGCTGGAAGGCGACGCCGATCTTCTCGCCGAACTCGCGGAGCGGCTCCCGCAGCTCCTCGGGGGCGTCGGAGAAGATCGCCCCGACCTGTGCGGCTGCCGAGATGAGCGATCCGGTCTTGTCGGCGAGCACCTGCAGGTAGTGCTCGACGGGGTCGTCCCCCGGCTCCGGGCCGATCGTCTCGTGCAGTTGTCCGAGGCACAACCGCTCGAAGGTGACCGACTGCAGCTCGACCGCCCGCTCGCCGAGGCTCGCGATGAGTCGTCCCGCCCGCGCGAACAGCAGGTCGCCGGTGAGGATCGCGACCGAGTTCCCCCACACCGACTGCGCGCTCGGGACGCCGCGCCGCACCTCCGCGTCATCCATGACGTCGTCGTGGTACAGCGAGGCGAGGTGGGTGATCTCCATGGCCTGCGCGGCCACGATGACCTCGGGGGTGTTCCCGAGCCCGAGCTGGGCGGTGAGGAGGGTGAGCGTCGGGCGGATGCGCTTGCCGCCCGCCTCGAACAGGTAGCGCGCCGTCACGTCGGCGAGGTTGTCGGCGAAGGTCATCTCCTCGAGGAGGCCGTCCTCGACGAGTTGCAGCCCGTCTTCGAGTGCGAGCGCGAAACGGCGCTCGGCGGTGGACGCGAAGAGCGTCTCACCCAGTCCGAGCGTCGACTTGAGCTTGTGGCGCCGGCGGAGCTGCTGGGCGCTCGGCTGCGAGCTCAACTCGACGCCGCATCGTCTTCGGGAACCGGCTTCGCGGGCGGCTTCCCCCTCGGCTTGCGCGTGGGCTTGTGCCCTCGGTGCAGAGCGACGATGCCCGAGCTGAGGTTGCGATAGGCGACCCGCGTGAAGCCGGCACCGCGAAGCCACTGGCTGAGGGTGACCTGGTCCGGCCAGTCGTCGATCGACTCGGCCAGGTAGCTGTAGGCCTCCGGGTTGGAGCTCGAGAGGCCCACGACGCGCGGCATGACGTATTTGAGGTAGACGCCGTAGCCCGCGCGAAGCAGCGCCCTGGGGGGCTTGGAGAACTCGCAGATGACGACCCGCCCGCCCGGCTTGATCACCCGGTACAACTCCTTGAGCGCCTTGCGCGGATCCTCGACGTTGCGCAGGCCGAAGGAGATCGTCGCGGCGTCGAACTCGTTCGCCTTGAAGGGAAGGGCCATGGCGTCCCCCTCGACGAAGTCGATGGAGGGGTGACGGCGCCGGCCGACCTCGATCATCCCCGGCGAGAAGTCGAGCGCGACGACCTCGGCCCCGTGGCGGGCGATCGCAGCGGAGCTCGTACCGGTGCCGGCGGCGACATCCAGGATGCGCTCGCCCTCCGCGGGGGCGATCGCGCGCACGGTCTGCATCCTCCAGAGGAAGGAGTTGCCCATCGAGAGCACCGAGTTCGTGCGATCGTACTTCTGCGCGACCTCGTCGAACATCGCGGCAACCTCGTCCGGTTGCTTGCTCAGGTCCGCCGTCGCCATGCCCCCCAGTCTATTCGGGACCGGGGAAGCGCCGCCGCCGTCCTCGAGCGCGACGGCTACGCTGGAGACGTGAGCGAGCGAGAGCGTGAGATCCCCGCTCTCACCGTCTCCACGGTCGGCATCGAGGACCCCGGCAGCCTCCCCGGCCTCCTGCCCTCCGAAGGCCAGCTGCTCTGGCTCCGCAGGGGCGAAGGGCTCGCCGGGTTCGGCACCGCCCTTCGCTGGGAGTTCGGCGGCGCCGCCCGCCTGACGGATGCCGCGGGGGCCTGGCGAGAACTCGCCGGCCGGGCGACGGTGTCCGACGAGGTCGGCCTCCCGGGCACGGGACTCGTCGCGCTCGGCGCCTTCGCCTTCTCGGACGACTCGGCCGCGGGAAGCGTCCTCGTCGTCCCCGAGGTCGTCATCGGCCGCCGGGGAGGCCGTGCCTGGATGACGCGCGTCGGCCTCGCCACGCCGTCCCCCGTCCCTTCGCCGGCCCGCCGGCCTCGGCCGGCCCACACACCCTGGCCCGCCCGCGCGCCCGGAGAGGCGGCCGGTGTCCGGTTCGAACCGGGCGAGCTGCCGCCGGACGCCTATCTCGACGCGGTCTCCCGCGCGGTCGCGCGCATCCGGGACGGCGAGTTCGAGAAGGTCGTGCTCGCCCGCGACCTCGTGGGGCGGCTTCCTGCCGGCGCAGGCCCCGCCCCGGCACTCGTGGCCCTCGCCGACGGTTACCCCGACTGCTGGACTTTCGCGATCGACGACTTCTTCGGCTCGAGCCCCGAGACCCTCGTGAAGGTCGACGACGGCACGGTGTCGGCGCGCGTGCTCGCCGGGAGCAGCGCACGGGGAACGGATGCCGCGAACGACCTCGAGGCATCCGTCGCGCTCGCGACCTCGGCGAAGGACCAGGACGAGCACGAGTACGCGGTGCAGAGCGTGCTCGCTGCACTCCGGCCGCACAGTCCAGGAGTCAGGGCGAGCGACCTGCCGTTCACCCTGCGGCTTCCGAACCTCTGGCATCTGGCGAGCGACATCGAGGGCGTGCTCTCCGACGGCTCGGGCTCGCTCGATCTCGTCGCGGCCCTGCATCCGACGGCGGCGGTCGCCGGCACCCCGACCCCGGATGCGCTCGCCGCGATCGCGCAGCTCGAGCCCTTCGACCGCGGCCGGTACGCCGGCCCCGTCGGCTGGATCGGCGCGGACGGCGACGGCGAGTGGGCCATCGCCCTGCGCTGCGCCCAGGTCGAACCGGGCGGGGTCGTGCGGGCGTTCGCCGGCGCAGGCATCGTCGCAGACTCGGTGCCCGACCACGAACTCGCCGAGACCACGATGAAGTTCCGCCCCATCGTCGAGGCCTTCACCTGAGATCGCCGAACCCACTGGTCGAGTGCCGTGCGCAGCACGGTGTATCGAGACCGGGATCCCTCAGCTCGCGGCGAGCCGCTTCTTCTCAGCCTCGACGTCGTAGTCGGCTGAAGGCCATTGCGGGTCGAGGCGCCGCAGGGCGCCCAGCAGCAGCCGTTGCACGGCGATGCGGGCGTACCACTTGCGGTCCGCGGGGACCACGAACCATGGAGCGTCGTCCGTGGAGGTGCGCTCGAGAGCGATCTGATATGCCTCCATGTACTCCGGCCACTTCGCCCGCTGGTCGAGGTCGCCGGGGTTGTACTTCCAGTTCTTATCGACGCGGTCGAGCCGCTCCTGCAGGCGCGCCTTCTGCTCCTCCGCGCTGATGTGCAGCATGACCTTGACGATGCTGGTCCCGTCGGCGACGAGCTCGTCCTCGAAGTCGGTGATGATCCCGTAACGCTCCTCGATCTCCTCAGGGGTCGAGAGTCCCTGAACGCGGTGGATGAGCACAGCCTCGTAGTGGGAGCGGTCGAAGACCCCGATGCTGCCCCGCGGTGGCAGCTGCGGCCGCACTCGCCAGAGGAAGTCGTGCCGCTTCTCCTCGTCGGTGGGCGCCTTGAACGCGTGGATCTTCACGCCCTGCGGGTCGACACCGCCGACGACGTGCCGCACGATGCCGCCCTTGCCCGCGGTGTCCATGGCCTGGAGGATCAGCAGCACCTTGCGATTGCCGCCGAACTTGCTCTCGGCGAAGAGCCGCTCCTGGAGGTCGCCCGCTTCCTCGTGGTGGCTCGCGAGCTCCTTCTCCGCATCATCGCGACTGCCGTCGAATCCGGGGGTCGCCGAGGTCTCGACCCGACCCAGGTCGAACCCCGGCGTCACGCGCAGAAGTGTCTCCGATTCGCCGGTCCACCTGGTCTTCGACATGCGTCGATGGTACTGGGGCCGCCTCTAACGGGGAAGCGGCACTTCGATGACGACCCGCCCGGATGCCGTGCCGAGCGCCTCGTCGAGCTCGCCCCGGTTGCCGGCGAGAAGGTGCTCCCAGCCGTAGGCCTCGGCGAGCGCGGCGATCCTCACCTCGTGCGGGGTGTAGAGCACGCGGTCGAAGGCCTCCCGCGGAGCGGTCGCGGCGACCTCGAGCGAGTCGAAGATGGTTCCGCCGCCGTCGTTGCCGACGACGACCTGGAGGCGGGGCATCCGCTCCCCCGGGACGCCCAGCAGCGAGCCGGCGTCGTGGAGGAAGGCGAGGTCTCCGAGCAGCACGCGCGTGACGCCGGCCGAAGCGTTCTCACCGGCGTCATCCGGGCCGGCGGGGTTCTGACTCGCGATCGCGATGCCGGTCGCCGTGGCGATCGTCCCGTCGATCCCGGCGAGGCCGCGATTCGCATGGACCGGGATGCGCTTGCCGGGCACGGCGCGGTCGGCCTCCCGGATGAGACGCGATGAGCCGAAGACGAGGCGATCATGCGGCCAGGTCTTCCGCCAGACCGCCTCCACGAGCATCCGACGGGTCACCGGCTCGCGGAAGACCGCGAGCTGCGCCTTCGAGAAGGCCGCGACCGCGCGAGGATCGTCGGTTCGCGCGGCGGCCGGATCGACCGGGGCGTCGATGTCGAGGAGAGAGCGGCTCGCGGCGACCCAGGAACCCACCCAGGCCCGGGCGCCGGCATCCGGTTCGCCGCCGGGGGCGAGCGCGTCGACGATACGACTCGCTCGATGTCCGGGGTTGTAGTCCTCGCCGGCGGAGCCGCGCACGACGATCACCTCGACGGAGTCGCGCTCGAGCAGCTCCGGCACCTCACGGCTCAGGGTCGGATGCCCGAACACGATCGCCCGCCGGACCCGGCCCCCATAGCTCTCGTCATTCAGGAGCTCGCGGTATGCGACGACGAGGTTCGGCCCGAAGTGCGCACCGCTCGACACTTCAGCGATGAGGGGAGCGCCGAGCGCCCGCGCCGCGGACTCGGCGATCTCGCCCGCGGCGTGACCGGCGATCACGATCGTGTCGGGCGCCGCGGCCACGGGCTCGGCTCGGGTCGGTGCCGAGTGCGCCGGCGCCGCATCCGGGATCGCGGGGGTGGCCGCGTCGGCCTCGAGGGCACCGAGGTCGATCGGACCGGAGAGCGGTTCGCGGAAAGCGAGATTCACCTGCACCGGACCGGGGGCGGCGGAGTGGCCCACCGCCGCCGAGAAGGCCGCCGCCGCGAGCTCCGGCGGATAGCCTGGATCGAATCCCGTCGTGCTCGGCGCCGCGACCTCCCGGGCGAGCCGCACGAACCCATCGAACATCCCGAGCTGGTCGGTCGTCTGGTTGGAGCCGATGCCGCGCAGCTCCTCGGGCCGATCCGCGGTCAGCAGGATGAGAGGCACGCCGGAGTGATGCGCCTCCAGCACGCTCGGCAGAAGATTGCCGACCGCGGTGCCCGAGGTCGTGATGACGACGGCGGGGATGCCGGTCTCGACACCCAGGCCCAGCCCGAGGAAGCCTGCCCCCCGCTCGTCGATCCGCACGGTGAGCGTGACGAGTCCCGCGCGCTCGAGCTCCGCCGCGGCGAGCGCGAGCGCCTGGGAACGGGAGCCCGGA
This sequence comes from Clavibacter sp., assembly GCA_044508495.1. Taxonomy (GTDB): domain Bacteria; phylum Actinomycetota; class Actinomycetes; order Actinomycetales; family Microbacteriaceae; genus Terrimesophilobacter. The sequence continues at coordinate 11,017 of JBIQHP010000027.1, read as the reverse complement.
CTGAGGACGATGTGGCGGACGCCCAGTCGGACGAACTCACCGAGCACTGCCACCGCGAAGTCGGTGGCCGGGCTCCCTTCGCTCACGAGTCCTTCGAATCGTCGTCGAGCTCGGCGATCTCCCGCTCGAGCCGGCGGATGCGCTCCTCCTGCTCCGCGTCGGAGGAGAGACCGCGAAGGAACGCCGGGTCGTCATCCGGGGCCTGATCGAGGCGGACCGCTCCACGGTTCGCGGTGCGGTCCTTTCCGATCACGAACCAGAGCACGCCGCCGATGACGTTGAGCACGATGATGACCACGACCCAGGCGGGCTTCGGGATGCCGCGAGCCCGGCGCGCATCGGTGAGGACGCAGTCGACGACCGCGTACACCCAGAAGCCGATGGCCAGGGCGCCCGCGGCCAGAGTCAGGAAGGCCCGCATGTGCTGATTGTAAGCCAGCGGGCTGGGTCGGTGCTCCCGCGGCTGACTTACACTGGGCTGGTGAGCCCCGCGCGACCCATCCTCCTCTACTCGCTCCTGCGGATCGTGCTCTTCGCCGTGCCCTTCGTCATCCTCATGCTCCTGGACATCTGGTGGTGGGTCGCCGCGATCGCCGCCGCCGTCATCGCAGCGTGCCTCTCCTACCTCTTCCTCAACCGCCAGCGGGACGCCGTCTCCGAGACCGTGTACGGCTGGCGGCAAGGCGGCACGAGCCGCGACGACGACAACGACCTCGAGAACGCCGTGCTCGATCGCCGGGAGGCCGAGGACTAGAAGGCGATCGTGGCCGCGAGTCCGAGGCCGTAGACGAGCGCCGTGAGGCTCGTGAGCTTGAGGGCGAGCAGGAACTCCCTCGAGGTCTTCGCCGTCATGACGATGATGGCCGCCGGGATCGCGAGCAGCAGGCAGAAGTAGACGTAGTAGGCGTTCTCATAGAAGAGCACGAAGAACGCGAGCCCCGCGAAGGGGAGCAGCACGAACACCGTGAACAGGATGCGCGACGCCAGTGCGCCGAACAGCACGGTGAGCGTGCGCTTGCCGGCCACGCGGTCCTGGTCGATGTCCCTCAGGTTGTTGGCGAGGAGCACCGCGCAGGCGAGGAGGCCCGCCGAGACGCCGGCGACCCAGCTCTCGAGGTTGACGGTGCCGACCTGCACGAAGGTCGTGCCCGCCGTGGCGACGAGACCGAAGAACAGGAAGACGAAGACCTCGCCGAGCCCGTAGTAGCCGTAGGGATGCTTTCCGCCGGTGTAGAACCAGGCGGCGAGCACGCAGGCGGCGCCGACCGCGAGCAGCCAGTAGTGCCCGCTCAGCACGACGAGGGCGACGCCGGCCGCGGCGGCGAGAGCGAAGAAGACGAGGGCGACGACGAGCACGGTGCGAGGCTTCGCGGCACCGGATCCGGTGAGCCTCGACGGCCCGACCCTCAGGTCGTCGGTCCCGCGCACCCCGTCGGAGTAGTCGTTGGCGTAGTTGACGCCGATCTGGAGGCCGAGGGCGACCGCGAGGCAGAGCAGGGCACGCACCCAGTGCCAGTCTAGGAATCCGGATGCGGCATAGGCGGCGGCCGTTCCGAGGGCGACGGGCGCGATCGCGAGCGACAGGGTGCGGAACCGGGCGGCGGCGACCCAGTCGCCGAGTGTCGCCTTGTGCACGACGGGGATCGGCCACCCTCCGCCCGCACGGCCTCCCTTCCCCTTCTTCTTCGCGACCGGCTTCTTCTTCTCGTAGGTCGGCGTCTCGGCGATCGTGACCTTCGAGGACTGCTTGACCGGCTCGCGCACGGCGCCCTTGACGGGCGTCTTCGCCGGGTCGATGCGCTGCTGCTTCGGTCTGCTGTTCCTGGCCACGAGACGATCCTAGCTAGGACAGGGACCCCGGGGCGGCGAGACGGGCCCGGTCCGGCTTGCCGCTCTCGAGCAACGGGATCGCGTCGACGACCACGAGGGCGGCCGGGCGGGCGGCGGGGCCGAGTTCGGCCTCGACGGCCGCACGCACCGCCTCGAGCGGGACGGATGCCGTGGTGACGACGACGGGGACCTCGCCCCACCGCTCGTCCGCGCGTCGGATGACCACGGCATCCGCGAGTCCCGGAAGGGAGCGCACGGCGCGCTCGACGGCGCCGAGCGCGACCTTGACGCCGCCCGACACGATCGTGTCGTCGAGCCGGCCGGTCACCCGCAGCACGCCGTCGGCGATCTCGCCCGTGTCACCCGTGCGGTACCACCGCGTGCCGGCTTCGGTGTGGAAGGCACGCGCGGTCCGCGCCTCGTCGCCGAGGTAGCCCTCGGCGAGCACCGGCCCCGCGAGCTCGATCCCGCCCTCGACGATGCGCATCGCCATCGTGCCGATCGGGACTCCGTCGTAGACGCAGCCACCGCTCGTCTCGCTCGACCCATAGGTCCTCGTGACGTTGAGCCCGAGCTCGAGGGCTTGCGCGAGCAGCCCGGGCGGTGCGGCCTGGCCCCCGAGAAGGATCCGGTCGAACCGGCGGAGCACCTCGAGGGCGTCGCCCGCATCCGGATCGTCGGTGGAGTCGAGCAGCCGCGCGAGCTGCGCGGGCACGAGGGAGGTGTAGCGCGCGGGGTGCGCCATGTCCCCGGCGGCCTCGACGAAGGCCGCCGGATCGAAGTGCCCCGGCGGCATGACGATCGGGTCGGTCCCCGCCACGATCGAGCGCACGAGCACGTTGATGCCGGCGATGTAGTGCGAGGGCAGGGCGAGCAGCCACTGGCCGGGACCGCCGAGCGCCCCCTCGGATGCCGCGGCGCTCGCGAGCAGGGCATCCGCGCTGAGCGCGACCCGCTTGGGCGCACCTGTCGAGCCGCTCGTCTGCACGACGAGCGCCACCCGTCGGGGCACCTCGCGCGGGACCCCTCCCCGGTCGGCGCCTTCCGGCAGGGGCATGACCGCCGGGCCGCCCGCGAGCGCCGTCCGCAGCGCTGCTAGGAGCGTGCCGTCCGCGCTTCCCTCAGTCGCCCGCAGCGCTCTCATCGCCACCTCCCCCTCCCGCGAAACCCGTTTCAAGGAGATTCCGGACCGGGTTGCCGGCGTTCGCAGCAATCACCACTCGCCGACCCAGAATCTCCTTGAAACGGGACAAGGACAAAGGGCACGAGGGACGGCGCCGCGGCGATGGGTCATCAGTACTGCCAGGGGTATGGGCCCCAGTCGGGCTCGCGCTTCTCGAGGAAGGCGTCGCGGCCCTCGACCGCCTCGTCGGTCCCATAGGCGAGTCGGGTCGCCTCTCCGGCGAAGACCTGCTGGCCCACGAGCCCGTCGTCGACGGCGTTGAAGGCGAACTTGAGCATCCGGATGGAGGTCGGCGACTTCCCCAGGATCTCCTGCGCCCACGCGTAGGCGGTGCTCTCGAGCTCGGCGTGCGGGACGACCGCGTTGACCGCTCCGGCCTCCAGCGCGCGCTGGGCGGAGTACTCCCGGGCCAGGAAGAAGACCTCGCGTGCGAACTTCTGGCCGACCTGACGGGCGAAGTAGGCGCTTCCGTAGCCGGCGTCGAACGAGCCGACATCCGCATCCGTCTGCTTGAAGCGCGCATGCTCGGCGCTCGCGATCGTCAGGTCGCACACGACGTGGAGCGAGTGGCCGCCGCCGGCCGCCCAGCCGGGCACGACCGCGATCACGACCTTGGGCATGAACCGGATGAGGCGCTGCACCTCGAGGATGTGGAGTCTTCCGACCTTCGTCGCTGGTTGAGTAGCCTGCGCAGCAGGCCTAGTTCCCCTGAGTAGGCCGCTTGACGGCCGTATCGAAGGGTCGAAACCTGGCCTCGATACGTCGACTTCGTCGACTACTCGACCAGCGGAACCGTTGTACTCGTACCCGCTCCGCCCCCGCACCCGCTGATCGCCCCCGCTGCAGAACGCCCAGCCGCCATCCACCGGGCTCGGCCCGTTGCCGGTCAGCAGCACGACGCCGATGCGCGGGTTCTGGCGCGCATCGTCGAGCGCCCGGTAGAGCTCGTCGACGGTCTGCGGCCGGAAGGCGTTGCGCACCTCGGCCCGGTCGAACGCGATGCGGGCGACGCGTCCGTCGCGGTCGTGGTGGTAGGTGAGGTCCGTCAGGTCGCCGAACCCGTCGACCGCCGTCCACAGCCCTGCATCGAACAGCTCGGAGACCGTGGTCATGTCGACAGCCTAGCCAACCGTCAGAACGCGCCGAAGAAGCCCAGGACGTTGATGAGGATGAACGGATTCGCGATGACCGCGAGCACCATGGCCGCGATCCCCCACTCGCGTTTCCGGTTGCGGATGGCGGCGAGCAGGCCGAGAGCGAACGGGAACGCCGTGACGACCACGAGCACCTGCCCGATGATCGTCGCCACGGCCGGCTCCCCGAAACTGCCGAGGTACACCGCGACGCCCTCGGCGATGACGAGCAGGACGGCGATGCCGAACGCGACGTAGCCGAGCGGCCAGGGCTTGCGCGCCTTCCTCGGGCGCTCATCGACCACCGGCTCCTCCACGACGGGCGGCGTCGCGGGGGAGGACTCTCCCGCAGGTGCCTGCGCCCACGGATCGGGGCCGGCCGGCGCCCCATCGTCGATCGTCATGCCGTGACCTCCCTGCGACCCGTCGTCGGCCGCGTGGCTCTCAGGATATTGCACGGGGAGACCGGCCGGACCGGAACACGGCAGACTGGACTCGTGACGACCGGCCCGGCGCATCCGGCTCTCGAGGAGCTGCTCGATGCGGCGCGCGTGGTCGCCCTGCCCCTCGCCACACGCTTCCGCGGCGTCGACGTGCGGGAGGCCCTGCTTCTGCGCGGCCCGAGCGGCTGGACCGAGTTCTCCCCCTTCGCCGAGTACGACGACGACGAAGCCTCCACCTGGCTCGCGGCGGCGATCGACTTCGGCTGGTCGGATCCTCCTGCACCGCTGCGCGCCGCGATCCCGGTCAACGCGACCCTCCCGGCGGTCGTCCCGGAGCTCGTCGCGCGCGTGCTCGACCGCTTCCCCGGATGCCGTACCGTCAAGGTCAAGGTCGCCGAACGCGGGCAGTCCCTCGAGCAGGACGTGGCCAGGGTGGCGGCAGCACGCGCCTACGTGGGAGCCGGCGGACGCATCCGAGTCGACGCCAACGGCGGCTGGGGCCTCGACGGGGCCGAGCGCGCGCTCCGCGCCCTGGCCGGATTCGATCTCGAGTACGCTGAGCAGCCCTGTGCGACCGTGGACGAGCTCGCGGAGCTGCGGTCGCGCATCCACGACCTCGGCGTGCCGATCGCCGCGGACGAGAGCGTGCGGAAGGCCGATGACCCGCTCGCGGTGGCGCGCGCGGGCGCCGCGGACCTTCTCGTCGTCAAGGCCCAGCCGCTCGGCGGCATCTCCGCGGCCCTCCGGATCGTCGCGGAGGCCGGCCTCCCCGTCGTCGTCTCGAGCGCCCTCGACACCTCGGTCGGGCTGTCGATGGGCGCCTTCCTGGCGGCGGCCGTCGACGACCTCCCCTTCGACTGCGGTCTCGGAACGGCGGCGCTGCTCGCTGCCGACGTCACCGAGAACCCCCTGACGCCGGTCGACGGCGCCATCGCCGTACGGCGCATCGAGGTGAGCGGCGACCTGCTCGCTCGCCATGCGGCCCCTGCCGACCGGGCCGAGTGGTGGCGCGACCGGCTCTCACGCTGCCACTCCCTGCTCGGTCAGTCGCGGTTGCGACCGGGCACGGGCGCGATGTGACCCTTGTAGCGCTCAGCCCTGCGCTCGAACTCGACCCGGTCGGCCTCGCTCAGCATGAAGTCGCCGTGGTAGGCGACCGAGAGGTACTCGGGTTCCCAGCCGAGTGAGGCGACCGCGGCATCCGAGGCGGCCGTGAGGATGCCGGTGCGATCCTGGGTGAGGTCGAGGATCGTGAACTGCAGGCTCCCGCGGCTCACCTCGGGCGGCTGTCCGGCGAGGAGCCAGCGGCCCTGGTCGTCGAGGGTGAAGCCCCCGAAGTCGGCGATGCCCTCCGGTCCCTGGACGTTCGCGAGGGCCGGCTCGCCGAATCCGTGACGCTCCATGATCTCCGCGACGATCGCGACGGCGCGCTCCTTGTCCGCCCGGTCGCGGAGGGTCCCGGTCGTCTGCCAGGTCGTGCTGTCCCAGGTGTTGAGCATCGACATCCCGTGATAGCGGTTGGACACCCGCTCGGTCACCGGATCGCCCTTGGCGACCCAGTCGAAGCCGAACTCGTCCGTGATCGCCTCGCGGATGTCGGCCATGGCGGCATCCACACGGGGCTCGAGCTCCTCGATCGTCTGGTTCGCGAGGATCTGGTCCGTGGAGACCCGGGGGACTCCCGGGAACCGGCTCCAGGGGTCGGGTGCCGGTGCGAAGGCACGGGCGAGGCCGATGCCGCCGAGGGTGCAGGCGATCGCGGCGACGACGAAGAAGACGAGCCAGCCCCGCCAGCCTCGCCACCACCGCCAGGCGAGGAAGCGCTTCACTCGCGACGGCCCGCGTGGTTCAGAGTCCCGAATAAACGTGCAGCCCCTTGAAGAAGAGGTTCACGATCGTGTAGTTGAACGCGACAGCGCCCATGCCCACGAGCGCGAGCCAGGCCGAGCGGGTTCCACGCCAGCCGCGCGTGGCCCGTGCGTGGATGTAGCCGGCGAAGAGCACCCAGATGATGAAGGTCCAGACCTCCTTGGTGTCCCAGCCCCAGTAGCGCCCCCAGGCGCGCTCGGCCCAGATCGACCCGGCGATGAGCGTGAAGGTCCAGAACACGAAGCCGACGACGATGACCCGGTAGGCGAGGTTCTCGAGCCTCTCGGCGTTCGGCATCGTGCCGAGGAAGCGCAGGCCGGAGAGCCGATCGGCCTCGCGCCGCGTCTGCAGGAGCTGCACGATCGAGAGCCCCGCTCCGACTCCGAAGAACGCGGTGCCGAGCGTCGCGACGAAGACATGGATGATGAGCCAGTACGACTGGAGAGCCGGCGGGAGGGGAGTGACCGCGACGTAGAAGTTGACCGTTCCGACGCCGAGGACCACGAGCGTGAAGCCGGTGATGTAGGTGCCGAGGAAACGCAGATCCTGCCACCATTGGAGCACCAGAAAGACCCCGACGACGATCCCGGAGGAGACGAGCGAGAACTCGAACATGTTCGACCACGGAACGTGCCCGTCGGCGAGCCCCCTCAGCACGGCGCCTGCGACGTGGAGCAGCCAGGCCAGTACCGTGAGCGCGAACGCCGTCCGCTCCATGCGGCGGCCCGGGGCCGGTTCGACATCCGTCCTCTCGCGCTCCAGCGTTGCGACGATGCCGCCCCCGGATGCCACGGCACGGCGGCCCTCGTGCGCGGCGGCGGACTTCGTCGTCGACTCGGCCGAGCGCCTGGCGAGGTCGAGGGTGAAGAAGACGAAGGCGATGAGGTACACCGCCATCGCCGAGTAGATGGCGACGAGGGAGTACGACGCGAAGGTTTCGGTCACGGGTTCCAGCCTAAGGCTTCAGGCGGGCGGCGTGGCGCTCGGCGATGTCGGCGACGGCCGCTTCGAGACCCGGGTCCTCCCCGCGGGCGAGCCCCGCGTATTCGAGCCGGATGCCGCCCTCGCCTTCGACCGCCTTGACCCAGATCCGGCGGCGGGGGAAGAAGAGAGAGGCGAGGAGGCCGGCGACCGCGAGAACCGCGAACAGGAGCACCCAGCCCTGGGCGGGATCGTGGTGGATGTCGAGGGAGGCGAAGCGCGGAACGCTCGTCGACCAGTCGCCGGCCGCCGCATCCGGGGAGGCGCTCTCGAAGGTGACCGAACCGAGACCGTCGGGCAGCGCGGCCGTCTCGCCCGGCCGCAGCTCGAGAGCGGGCACGTCCGCCCCGTCCCCGGCGATCGGGGTAAGGCCGCTCGGGTCGAGTGCGTACACGTTCTGAGGGATGCCGCTGTCGAGGCCGAGGTCGCCCTTGTACACGCGCAGGGTCAGCACGGGGTCGCGCAGGTCGGGGTGGATCGAGGTGAGCGCGCCGTTCTCGAGCTCCCGCGCCGTCGGGTAGAAGAATCCGTTCATCGCGAGCTGCTCGGGGAGGGCATCCGGCACCCTCACGACTCCGACGGAGGTGAGGTTCGCGTCCTGCGGGAGGAATGGCACCGAAGCTCGGAATGCGATGTTGCCCTGGCCGTCGCGCACCGTGATCGTGGGGGCGTAGCCGTTTCCGAGCAGGTAGAGGTGGGTGCCGCCGAGCTCGAGCGGCTCGTTGACCTTGACCGTGCCCTTCACGCCCTCCTCGCCGGGCAGCCAGGTCGTGAGATCGGCCGTGTAGTCGATCGGCTGGCCGTAGGCGACGATGCTCTGCTCCTCGTAGGTCGCCTCGAAGTCGTCGAGCGTGATGCGATAGGGCGTGAGCGCGGCGTCGGTGAAGAAGCGCCCGGGCGTAAACGAGTCGTAGGCGCCGCGCACGTTCGCGAAGGACTGCCCTTCGACGAGCACCTTCTGCCCGGTGTAGCCGAAGCCGCCTCCGAGGCCGACCGCGACGAGCACGCCGATGAGCGCGGTGTGGAAGACGAGGTTGCCGGTCTCGCGCAGGTAGCCGCGCTCCGCCGAGACCGAGAGGTCCTTAGCCCCCTCATACAGCGCGACGCGATACCCGCTGCCGCGCAGGAGCGCCCGCGCGGACTCGATCGCGGATGCCGCATCCGCCCCGGGGCTCTCCGCACTCGTGTAGGCGGCGAGCCGCTCGAGTCGCACCGGAGTCCTGGGTGGCGCGGCCCGCAGCGCGCGCAGGTGGTGGAGGGTTCTCGGCAGCACGCATCCGATGAGCGAGACGAACAGCAGTAGATAGATGGCCGAGAACCACACCGAGGTGTAGACGTCGAAGAGCTGGAGCTTGTCCAGAACCGGCGCGAGCTCGGGGTTGCCCCGGAAGAACTGGATGACGCCGTTGGGGTCCGAGCTGCGCTGCGGCCACATCGAGCCCGGCACGGCCGCGATCGCGAGCAGCAGGAGCAGCACGATCGCCGTGCGCATGCTCGTGAGCTGACGCCAGAAGAACCTCAGGTATCCGACGAGGCCGAGCTTCGGCTGGGTGATGCCGGGGTCGGGCGCGGACGACCCCGAGCCCTCGACGTGGTCATAGGGGCGGGACAAAGGCTCCGATCACCGCCCCGAGGGAGGAGATCATGGCCTGCCAGAGCCCGGTGACCATGAGCAGGCCGACGACGACGAGCAGGATGCCGCCGACGATGTTGACGACGCGGATGTTGCGCCGCAGCCAGGCGACCGAGCCGCTGACCCAGCCGAAACCGAGGGCGACGAGCAGGAACGGGATGCCGAGGCCGAGGCAGTAGACGGCCCCGAGCAGCGCCCCCCGCGCCGGCGATCCGCCGTCGAGGCTGAGCGAGTTGACCGCCACGAGGGTCGGACCGAGGCAGGGCGACCAGCCCACCGCGAACACGATGCCCAGGAACGGCGCCCCGGCGAGACCAGTCGCGACCCTCCAGCGCGGCTTGATGGTGCGCTGCAGGAACGTGACCTGGCCGATGAAGACGAGGCCCATGACGATGACGACGGCTCCCGCGATGGGAGTGATGACATCGAGCCACTGCTTGAGCAGAAGGCCGACGAGGCCGAAGACGAGGCCGAAGGTCACGAAGACGAGACCGAAGCCGAGCACGAAGAGCAGCACGCCGAGCAGGAGCCGGTTGCGGTTGCCGCGATCCGTCGCGCCCTCGCCCCCGCCGCTGAAACCTCCGACGAACCCGAGGTAGCCGGGAACGAGCGGCAGCACGCACGGCGAGGCGAAGGAGACGAGGCCGGCGAGCAGCGCGATGGGGACCGCGACGAGCAGACTGCCGCTCAGCACGAGCTCGCCGACGGGGTTGATCACTTCACCGCCTCGGCGGTGAGGGTCTTGACGATGGCGTCGAGGATCGACGCCGCCGGAAGCTGGCCGAGGATGCGCGCGGCGACCCGGCCCTCCCGGTCGAGCACGATCGTGGTCGGCAGCGCGCTCGGGGCGACCGTGCCGGCGAAGGCGAGCTGCACCGCGGCGGTCTTCGCGTCGATCACGGAAGGATAGGTCACTCCGTAGGTCCGTGCGAAGGCGAGGGAGGTCTCCGGCTCGTCGTAGGTGTTGACGCCGAGGAAGGCCGCGCCTTTCCCCGCCCACTTCTGCGAGAGCTTCTCGAGCTCGGGGGCCTCGACCCGGCATGGCGCGCAGTAGCTGGCCCAGAAGTTCACGACGAGCACCTCGCCGGCGTAGTCCGCGCTCGAGACCTCGATGCCGGCATCCGTCGTGCTCTCGAAGCTCACCGCATCCCCGCGCTCGTCGGGAGCGATCTCGAGCACGCTGCCGTCGCCCGCGACGTAGTTCTTGTTGCCGCCCGAGCCGTAGTCGAGCGCGAGCTGGTCGGTCGTGCATCCGCCCAGGACGAGGGTTGCCGCGGCGGCGAGCGCCGCGAGCCGGATGAGCCTGCGCATCAGACCGCCCCGGTGTCGACGGCTTCGGCGAGCAGCTCGGCGGCCGGGTCCCGGTAGCCGACCTCGGTGAAGGTGTCTCCACTGCGCTCGAGGGTCGTGATGCTCGAGAGGCTGCAGCGGCGCTTGCGCGGGTCGTGCCAGAGCCTTCGGCCGGCGAGCTCGTTCGTGAGGGTCCAGATCGGCAGCTGGTGGCTCACGAGCACGACGTCACCGCTCTCGGTGCGGCCCCAGGCGTCGTCGATCGCGGCGAGCATCCGGCCGGCGATCGATCGGTACGCCTCGCCCCAGCTCGGCCGGAACGGGTTCACGACCCACGGCCAGGACCGCGGGCGCAGGATGACCTGGGGACCGAACTCGAAGGTGCGGCCCTCGAAGCGGTTGGTCGGCTCGATGAGCCGCTCATCGGTCTCGATCGGCAGCCCGAAGAGCTCGGAGAACGGCTGGGCGGACTCCTGTGCACGCTGCAGAGGTGAGGCCACGAGGCGGGCGACCGACCGGCCCTCGGCCTTGACGGATGCCGCGGCGGCGGCGGCCATCCGTTGCCCGAGCTCGGAGAGCCGGTAGCCCGGGAGCCGTCCGTAGAGCACGCCGTCGGGGTTGTGAACCTCCCCGTGGCGGACCAGGTGGACGAGCG
>JBIQHP010000026.1:13213-23122 GCA_044508495.1 Clavibacter sp. | reverse complement strand
CTCAGCCGAAGAGCGCCCGCACCTCCTCGTAGCGCGCATCCGGGACGGTCTTGAGCGAGCCGAGCGCCGCCGCGAAGGGCACGTCGACGATGTCGGTCCCCCGGAGGGCGACCATGTAGCCCCAGCGCTCGTCCTGCACCATGCGGAGCGCGCCCCAGCCGAGCCGCGTGGCGAGCACCCGGTCGAACGCGGTCGGCGTCCCGCCGCGCTGGATGTGCCCGAGCGTCGTCGCGCGAGTCTCGATTCCGGTGCGCTCCTCGATCATGGGTGCGAGCAGCTCGCCGATGCCGCCGAGGCGGGGCCGTCCGAAGGCGTCGAGCCCGCGCTCGCTGTGGACATCCGTCATCGAGTCGAGCAGGAACCCCTCCGCGACGGCGACGAGGGGCGCCCGGCCGCGATCATGGGCCATCGTCACCCACTCGCAGACCTGATCGATCGAGACCTTCTTCTCGGGGATGAGGATCGCGTGAGCGCCGGCCGCGACGCCCGAGTGCAGCGCGATCCAGCCGACGTGTCGCCCCATGACCTCGGCGACCATGCAGCGCTGGTGGGAGTCGCCCGTGGTGCGCAGGCGGTCCATTGCCTCGGTCGCGATCTGCACGGCGGTATCGAAGCCGAAAGTGTAGTCGGTCGCGTCGAGGTCGTTGTCGACGGTCTTCGGAACCCCGACGATCGGGAGTCCCAGGTCGGAGAGCCGCTTGGCGGCCGCGAGCGTCCCCTCTCCGCCGATCGCGATGAGCGAGTCCATCCCGGTCTCGGCCATGACCTCGCGGATGCGCTCCTCGCCGCCGTGGTCGAAGGGGTTGGTGCGCGAGGTGCCGAGAATCGTGCCGCCCTGCTTGCTGATGCCCATGATGTCGTGGCGGACGAGGGGAAAGACGTCCTCTTCCACGAGGCCCTTCCAGCCGTTCCGGATGCCGAGGAAGTCGAGACCGTGCGTTTGGATGCCGCTGAAGACGATGGCGCGGATGACCGCGTTCAGCCCCGGTGCGTCACCGCCGCTCGTGAGGATTCCGATAGCCATGGGACTATCTTGGCGCACGGGCGGGGCCGACCCCGAACCGATGTCGCCGGCCGGCCTCAGTTCTCGTCGGCGCCTTCGTCGGGCGGGTCGGCATCCGGTGAGGCAGCGCCGTCGGGGCTCTCGTCGTCCGAGAAGGTCGAGGGGCCGCTGCCGGGATCGTCGTCGTCCTCGGCGAGGCGGCGCAGGAGCTCGTCCGCCTGCTTCCTCGTGTCGCCGGCGTGATCCGGATCCCACGCGGCGGGGCCGCCCTGGTTCGCGAACGGGTCGAAGTCGGCCATGTCGGTCTCCTCCCGTTCGCCCGCGCGCCGTGACGGGGCCGTTGCTGGAGTTTAACCAGCCTTCGGACCGTAGGTAAAGAGCCCAAGCGGGTCGTAGGCCCTCTTCACGGCCTCGAGCCGGGCGAAGACCCCGGCGGGCCACGCGCTCACGAAGTGCTCCCGCGATCGGAACCGCCCGGCGAAGTTGACGTTCGCCGCGGGAGAGACCCACGGCTCGATCGCGGTCACGAGGGCGCCGGCGACGGCGGGAAGCACGGTGTCGAAGAGGGACGGATCCGGAACGCCGATCGTGTAGAACGAGAACGCTCCGACACGGCCACCGGCAGCGGAGCCTTCCGGAACGTCGGTCGCCGCCCTGCCGCCGAGATGACGGAGCTCGGTGATCATGAGCGGGTTCTGCGTGCCCGCCCCCACATGCTCGAGGACGACCGACGCGAGCTCCTGATCGGCCGAGGAGAGCAGGAGGCCGAGATCCCAGGCCGGGAGGGGCGTGGTCGGGTCGCTGTGAATGAGACCCATCATCGCGGTGGGGAGCTCGCCGATCGTGTCCATGAGGGCCGGGGCGAGGGTGCGGAGCGGCTCGGCGAGCCGCTCGCCTTCGCTCGCGTCCCCGGGGTAGGCGAAGCGCAGGGCGATGCCGTGGCGTCCGCGGATCGGCTCAGGGACGAAGTCGAAGTCCGGGAAGCGGATGATCGCGACGGAGGTCGTGACGTCGTCCGGTGCGTTCGTCGTCCAGTCGATCCAGCCCCGCAGCACGGTCTCGATGTGAGGGGTGTCGAAGATCGCGGCACCCGCATAGATCATCGGGAGGGGGACGAGCTCGATGCGCAGCTCGGTGACGACGCCGAGCCCGCCCTTGCCGCCGCGCAGGGCCCAGAACAGGTCGGGACTCTCCTCGGCGCTCGCGGTGAGCGCCTCGCCCTCCCGGGTCACGACGCGGAACGAGCGGGCGTAGTCCGAGGTGTAGCCGTGGCTGCGCGCGAGCGGACCGATACCGCCGCCGAGCGTGAGGCCGACCGCGCCGACATCCGGTGAGGAGCCCGTGATGGCGGTGAGCCCGAGCGGTGCCGCCGCTGCCTGCACGGCCTCCCACTTGAGGCCGGCGCCGATCGTCGCGATGCGGGCGACGGGGTCGATGTTCAGGGCATCGAGGCGCTTCGTCACGATGAGGAGTCCGTCGGCGACCGGCTCGGCCGGCCCGTGACCGGTCGCGAGCACGCGCACGGGCAGCCGGTGCTGCGCGGCGAAGCGAACCGCCTCGACGACGTCGGCCTCGCTCGTGACGCCGACGGCGGCATCCGGTTCGTAGCGCGTGGCGAGGTTGAAGCCGCTGACCTCCTCGGCGAAGCCCTCGTCGCCCGGGGCGAGAACGGGACCGGAGACGCGAGCGCGCAGCTCATCGAGATCGAGTCGAGGATTCACCCTCCGAGGTTAGACCCGGCCGGGCCTCGGCGACAGGGGTCAATCCGCTTCGAGCACCGCCATGGCCGCGTTGTGCCCCCCGAGTCCGCTCACGGCGCCGCCGCGTCGCGCGCCCGACCCGCAGAGGAGGATCCGATCCCAGGCGGTCGCGACGCCCCAGCGCTCCGCCGCGGTCGCGAGAGGCGCGTCGTCCTCGACGAAGGGCCAGGAGAGCGGCCCGTGGAAGATGTTCCCGCCCGGCATGCCGAGCGCGTGCTCGAGATCGAGCGTGGTCTTCGTCTCGACGCAGTGGTTCCCCTCCGCGTCGGTCATGAGCACGTCCGCCACCGGCTCGGCGAGCACCGAGTCGAGCGAGGACAGCACCGCGACCTGGAGGCGCTCGCGCATCGCGTCGTTGCTCTCCGGGGTGAGCAGGCGGTCGGGCACGTGGAGCGCGAAGACCGTGAGGGTCTGCGCTCCGGCGGCCTGGAGCTCGGGCGAGAGGATGCTCGGGTCGGTGAGCGAGTGGCAGTAGATCTCCGCGGGGATCGGATCGGGAACGGCACCGCCGCTCGCCGCCTCGAACGCCGACTGCAATTGGCTGTACAGCTCGTTGATGTGGAAGGTCCCGCCGAAGGCGGCGGCCGGATCGAGCGATGAGTCTTTGAGGCGGGGAAGCCGCGAGAGCATGAGGTTGACCTTGACCTGGGCGCCCTCCGGGCGGGCGGCGGTCTCGGCGGGCTCGATCCGAGAAGAAGGAGGCGTCTCTCCGGTCGAGCCCGCCGAGGCCCCCGCCGCCGTGACGAGCCGATCGAGAACGTACGGCGCGACGTTGGCGAGCACGACGCCGGCGCCCACGACGTGCTCGACTCCTCCCCGGAGGTAGCGGACCTCGCCGTCGGGCGAGATCGAGGTCACCTCGGCGCCCGTCATGAGCACGGCGCCGGCACGACGGGCTGCCTCGGCGAGCGCCGACGTCACAGCGCCCATACCGCCGATCGGCACATCCCAGTCGCCGGTCTCGTTCCCGATGACGTGATAGAGGAAGCAGCGGTTCGCGGCGAGAGTCGTGTCGTGCGCCTCGGCGAAGGTGCCGATGAGGGCATCCGTGAGCACGACGCCGCGCACGAGGTCGCTTGCGAACGCGGTCTCGATCGCCTCGCCGACGGGCCGCTCGACGATCGAAGACCACAGGGCGTCGTCCCCGAGGGCGCGCCGGGCCTCTCCGCGCGTCACGAGCGGCTCGCACACGGTCGGGAAGAGCGAGCGCGCGAGCCGCGCGGTCCCCGCGTAGAACTCCTGCCATGCGGCGAGATCGGCTGTCGCGCCGATCGAGGCGAAGGACGCGGCCGTGGCGGCGGCATCCGCATTGTCGACGAGGAGGCCGCGGTCGCCTCCCGGCTCGGGGGTGAACGATGAGTAGCGCCGGCGGGCCAGCCGGATGTCGAGGCCGAGCTCCCGGATGATGCGCTTCGGCAGCAGGCTCACGAGGTAGGAGTAGCGGGAGAGCCTCGCCTCGATCCCCGCGAACGCTTCGGCGGAGACGGCGGCCCCTCCCACGTGATCGAGGCGCTCGAGTACGGTCACCGACCGGCCCGCCTGGGCGAGATAGGCCGCGGCGACGAGCCCGTTGTGCCCTCCGCCGACGATCACGACGCTGTTCTCGGTGGTCATGGTTCGAGCCTAGTGAGTGCCGTCGCCTCCCCGACCAGCGCTCAGGCAGCCCCAGTAGGCTTTTCGCATGGATCTGCGCGATCGCGCTCGGCCCTCGACGGTCGGGGAGCTCGCCGAGGAGGCGGTCGCGATCGTCCGACGCTGGTCGAGCTCGGCGGACGCCGCCGAGACACCGGGAGCCGAGGCGAGGCTCGCGAGACTCCTCGCCGGTCCGGGCGGCGCCGATTTCGCGATCGCCTTCGTCGACGGCGTCCTCCGGCCAAGCGATCTGAGAGTCGCCGGACGAAACCTCGACAGGCTCTCCAGGAGAACCCCCGATGCGCTCCGCTGGTACTCGGAGCTCGGCACGCAGCTGGCGGGCGGCTTCGCCCCCCTCCTCCCCGAGCCGATCGTCCCGATGGCGAGAGACGCCTTCCTGAGGTCCGTCGGACACCTGCTCCTCCGGCGGGACGGCAGGGATCTCGGAAAGCAGCTTGCGGAGGTGACCGAGCCCGGCGGCATCCGGCCCGTTCTCGCCCCGGTCACCGCCGTGGCGAGCGGACGCCGGGAGGCGGACCGCCAGGTGGCCGATGCGCGCGAGCTTCTGGGCCGCCCGGATGTCGCCTGCATGTCGATCTCACTCGCCTCCGTCGTCGGGCGGCCCCGCCTCGTCGACCTCGAGGGGGTCGTCGACTCTGCGGTCGAGATGCTGGCACCGCTCGTCGAGCTCGCGGCCGGGTCGCGAGGAGAGAAGGCCATCGAGCTCGACGTTCGGCGAGGGGACGAGCTCGAGCCGACGCTGCGCGCGCTCGAGGCGCTCGCCGACCGCTACGGGGGCGCGCGGCTGGGGATCGGTCTCCCCGCCGACCTGCCGGAGTCCCTTCCCGCCGTCGAGCGCATCATCGCCCGGACGCGAGGGAGGAGGGGCCACGGTCACGCGCCGGCGACGGTCAGAGTCACGATGGGCGAGCAGCCTGGGATCGAGGCGGAGGCCCAGTTCCTCCGGATGCTGGACTGGCTGCTGACGCCGGCGCTCGCCGACTCGGTCCGGGTCGTCGCCGCGACCCACAACCTCTTCCACGCGGCCTGGGCCTGGCGCCTTGCCCGGCGGCGCCGGGTCGAGCGGAGCCTCGAGCACGAGTTCGCCCTCGGGATCATGACGGCTCAGGCCCTCGCCGCTCGCCGCGACCTGGGCGGCATCCGGATGTCCGTGCCGGTCGTGCAGCACGGCCAGCTTGCCCTCGCCGTCCCCTACCTCGTCCGGCGGCTTCGTGAGCTCGCGCCTGCGGGCGACAGCTCGAGCGAAGACGACTACCTCTCCGGGGCATCGGCGATGGCCTCCGATGAGGAGGCGTTCTCGAGCCGGGAGCGCCGCTTCCGTGACGCGCTCGCGCTCGCCGCCCAGCCGTCGCCGCCGAGCGTCCACCGTTACGATCCCCTGCGCACGGAAGTCGCCGACTTCGCGCTCGAGGGCGCGCGCGACTGGGCATCCGGGGTCTTCGAGCGTGCGCGGGACTCGGCGGCTGGCGAGGCGCTCCTGGCCAGGACCCGGCTCTCCGGGGTCCAGGAGCTCCGAGCCCTCGTCGACCGGACCGTCGCAGCCGGATCGGAGTGGGGGCAGCGGAGGGGATCGACACGGGCGACGATCGTCGAGAGCGTCGCGGAGGTGCTCGCCGAGTGGCGAGGACTGCTCGTCGAGGTGGCCGTGAGCGAGAGCGGCCTCACGATCGCCGAGGCGGACGCCGAGGTCACGACCGCGATCGGTCTCGCTCGCACCGCAGCCTGGAACGCTCGCGGCCTCGACGGCATCGCCGACGCGACGTACCGCCCGCCGCGACTCGTGGTCGTCGTGTCGCCGCGGTGGGGGCCCATCGCCCGCCCGGCCGGGGGCGTGCTCGCGGCGCTCGCGGCGGGCAGCGCCGTCGTCCTCAAGACGGCGCCGGAGACCCGCCGCAGCTCGGCCGTGCTCGTCCAGACCCTCGTCGCGGGCGGCGTGCCCGAGGAGCTTCTCGGGCTCGTGGACGACGAGGGCGAGCTCGCGCGCGAGCTCCTCTGCCATCCGGATGTCGACCGCGTGCTGCTCGAGGGCAGCAGGCATACGGCCAAGCTCTTCCACTCCTGGCGGGCCGAGCTGCCGCTCATGGCCACGACGGGCGGCCGCAACGCGATCGTGGTGACTCCGAGCGCCGACCTCGAGAGCGCCGTCGGGGACATCGTCGCGAGCGCCTTCGACCATGCGGGCCAGTCGGCGACCGCGGCGGATGTCGTCATCCTCGTCGGATCCGTGGGAGAGGACAGCCGCTTCCTCGGCCGGCTCCGCCACGCGGTCGCCTCCGTTCCGGCAGGGAGGCCGGGCACCCCGCAAGCCGGGGTCTCCGCGCTCGCTCGGCCGGCATCCGGACGCACCTTGGAGGCGCTCGACGCGCTCGGCCCCGGGGAGAGCTGGCTCGTGCGGCCCCGGTCGCTCGACGAGAGCGGCCGGCTCTGGTCGCCCGGGCTGCGGGACGGGGTGCAGCCCGCCTCCTCGTTCCGCACGAACGAGAATCGGGCGCCGGTGCTCGGGATCATGAGGGCGGCGAGTCTCTCGGAGGCGATCGAGCTGCAGAACGCCACCGGGTTCGGCCTCTCGGCGGGCATCCAGTCGCTGGATGCCGACGAGCTCGCCGAGTGGTTCGATACTGCGCAGGCCGGCGTGCTCTTCGCGAACCGGCCGGTCGCCTCGGGGCCTACCCTCCCCGTCGGCGGATGGAATCGCGCGCGGATCGGCCCCGGTGCGGCCTCGGGGGGAGCGGACGAGCTCGTGGCCCTCGGCTCCTGGGCGCCGCTGCTGACGGAACCGGCCTCCACGGTCTCCCTCGAGGGCATCGACGACTCCGTCGCGCGGCTCATCGACGCCGCGCTGCCGGCGATGGCCTTCGAGGAGTTCGATCGGGTGCGCGCGGGTGCGCTGAGCGACGCCGAAGCCTGGCGGGAGCTCGGTCGGCCGCGCGAGCTCGGCGTTCCCGGGCCTCGCGGTCCCGCGGCAGAGCGGAACCTCCTGAGGCACCGGCCGGTCCCGGTCACGATCCGGGTCGGCGAGGGCGCGCCGTCCGCCGACCTCGTGCGGGTCCTTGCGGCGGCCGCGATCACGGGTGCGCCCGTCGCCATCAGCACCGCGGCCCCCCTCCACGCGCGGCTCATCGAGCTGTTCGGCATGCCCGACTCACCGGTCGGCGTCGCCGAGGTGCTCGTCGAAGCGGATGCGCGCTGGCATGCACGAGTGCTGGCGGGCGGGCTCGCCACGACGCGCATCCGTCTCATCGGAGGCGACCGGCCCGACAGCCGGCTCAGCCTGGCTCGCGTGCTGCACGGGCAGCCGGGGATCGCCGTGTACGGCGACCCGGTCACGGCGAGCGGCCGGGTCGAGCTCCTCCCCTTCCTCGTCGAGCAGTCCATCCGCCTCCCGACGGAGCGGTTCGGATGGGTCGATCCGGCCATGGTGGAGCTCCCCCTCGACTGAGGAACCTGCCCCCACCACTGGGGGTCCGTCGCGTCATGGAATTCGGGGCGCTCGGTATATCGGGGAATTAGGGTTTAACCCGGGTGCGGACCGACACCGGGTCCTCATCCGCCCACCCGACCCGATCCCGAGGATTCCCGAATGCCTAGCACCGTCCGCAGCCATGCGCGCGGCGTGCGACCCTCCGGTCGTCGCCCGAGGCGCCTCCTCGCGCGGGCCGCGCTGTCGGCGACGACCGTTCTGGCCGTCCTCGCCTCGGTGCTCGTTCCGGCGACCTCGGCGTTCGCCGCCGATGCCGCCGTGCGCAACACCAAGTCGGCCAATGCGACCCTCGTCGGCCCCGGCGACACCTTCAACTGGATGATCGAGGTCGGCTGCTCCATCCTCGCCGACGAGTGCGTCAACGCGGTTCTCACCGACGTCGTCCCACCCGAGTTCATCCTTCCCGACCCGGGGGACATCCTCCTGACGCCAGATCCTGGTCCGTCGGAACGGACCATCACGATCTCCGGTCAGACCGTCACGGTGGCCTTCCATCAGACGCTCGTGAGCCCGGTGGGACAGACCGGCCTCGTCAACAGCACGGTCACGATCACGATCCCCGTGACCGTGCGCAGCGACCTCGACTACACGCCGGTGCCGCGAACGGTGGAGAACACCTCGCAGATGGTCGCCGACAACGCCAATCCGCTTCTGAGCACGGCCTCCGTCGCCCTCGTCGTCCCGCTCGAGCTGGCGACCCAGCCGACCAAGTCGTTCTCGCCGGCCTCGAACATCGCCGTGCAGGGGCTCGAGACGGCGCTCACCCTCGGCGGGACCAACACCTCCAACGGGCCGGTCTCGACTCTGACGATCCAGGATCCCGTCAACCCGGCCGCGGGCGGCAACATCTTCCAGACCGCGCTCGAGCTCCAGTCCCTCGGCGCCGTGACCTGGCCGGCCGGCGCGACGAGCGCGACGGTCTCGCTGTGGGACACGTCGCTCGCGATCCCGGACTGGGTCCCGGCCGCCCCGGTCGCGGTCGGCGACCCGCTCGTGCTGCCCGGGGTCGACCCCGCGGATGCCGGCGGCATCCGCATCGAGTTCTCCTCCGGGGACACGCCGGAGATCCCGCGGGGAGCCGGGGCGAGCTTCGTCCTCGACCTGGTCAATCGGGCCGGCGTCACGAGCGGCAGCTACCCCAACGTCGCGCAGTCCACCGTCTCGCGCGACGGGCTCTCCGCCACGAAGCCGGTGACCGCGTCCTACAGCGTGACCGCGGCGACGAGCGCGGTATCGGCCGGCAAGACGATCACGCCGGACCGGATGTCGACGGTCGCCTTCGGGGCGAACGACCTCACGAGCGGCACCGTGACCCTCACCGGCGGCAACGCGGGATCCGTTCCGCTCACCTCGCTCACGATCGCGGAGCCCTCCGATCCGGCCGACCTCAGCAGCGCCAACCCGCTCGCCCCCGCGCACGACGGCTTCGGGCTGATCTTCGGCGGATTCCAGTCCGGAGTCGCCTGGCCGGCCGGGGCGACGGACGCCTCGATCACCTACCACTACGAGGACGGATCGAGCGAGACGCTCACGGCGACCGCACCCGGCCTTCCCGCCGCGGACCCGTCGCTGCGGGTCACCGGATTCAGCGTGACCTTCACCGGGCTCATGGCGCAGGGCGTCTCCGCGACGATCCCCTTCACGATCGAGGCGAACCCGCTCCAGGTCTCTCCGAATCTGAGCCAGCCCTACACCAACGAGATCTCGGTCACCGGCGTCGACTTCTACGATCAGCCCGTCGGGCCGCAGAATGCCTCCGACACGGTCACCGTGCTCTCCGAGCAGGTGAACCTCACGACCACGAAGTCCCTCACTCGCACCGAGCTCCGCGCCACTCCCGGCCAGTCGACGATCGCGACGCTCACGACGACGGTGGCCGGCTATCCGGACTCCACGAGGGCGCTCGACCACATCGAGATGACCGACCCTCCGGGGAATACCGGCCTCACCGACTGGTACAAGTACTTCGACGCCGCGCAGCTCGTCCTCACCCAGGTGCCGGGCAATGCGAC
>JBIQHP010000026.1:0-13113 GCA_044508495.1 Clavibacter sp. | reverse complement strand
GACGCTCGAGAACTGCAGCGGCTCGACGGGCACGAGTGTCGCCGCTCCTCCCGACACTCCGCTGACCAATTCAGCCCTGTCGAGCCCGTGCCCGACTGTCACGCTGGTTCCGTTCGACGAGAGCGGGGGACCCGGTGGCGGTGGCGCCGGTGGCGCGAACCTCCTCGACAAGAGGTTCATCAACACTGGCAACACGAACGACCAGGAGATCATCGCCACCCGCAACGGCGACCAGACCCGCGTGCGGCTCTCCTGGTCGACGGACGGCTACAGCGGGGTCGACCGGATGGAGATCTACGACGGTCCGGTCGACGCCTCGGGCAACCCGGATCCGGGGTCCTGGGCCGACAGGGGTATGTACGACGCCTTCAACCTCGTGAGCATCCCGCAGATCAGCGCCGCGCTCGACCCGCTGCGGACCTACGACCACGTCTACGCCGAGCTGTACAACAAGGACACCGGGCATTGGGAGGTGCCCTCCGGATGGTGTGACGCCATCACGCCAGCCTGCAACGGTAACTTCCCGGCACGCACGCTCGACGTCATCGAGCAGGAGAAGTACGTCGCGATCCGGTTCATCTTCACCGAGCGTCTCGTCCCCGCCCGCAGCGGGCTCGACCCGGCACCCGGCAGCGGAGTGGCCGCGTCCCTCGCGCACAATCGGAGGATCGACCTCGTGTTCCAGGTCCGGGACAGCCTGCGCAGTGACGAGGACTACCCGGTCGTCAACGGCTATCGCTACAACGCGGACCTCTCGAGCGGCAACAGCGTCATCCGGAACGACGCCCACTCCCTCGCGACCCTCGCCGCCGGCGGCACCCTCACCGATCGGGCCCAGGACACGATCGAGCTGCGCGACCCGCAACTCGCCGTGGGCGTCACCAAGACCTGGACGGGCGGCTCGCTCGCGATCCCGGATGCGACGGTGACGGTGCGTCCGACGAGCCGGGTGACGATCTCGGCGACCAATCAGACGGTCGGGCGGGTCGACTCGCTCACCATCTCCGAGCCGAACCTCACGTCGACGCCGCCGAACTACTCCCCCTTCGAGCAGTTCGATCTCCTGAAGTTCGTCTCGATCGCCCATCCGGCCGGCGCGACCGGCCTTAAGGTGACCGTGACGAGGACGACGGGGGGCGACCTGACCGTCAGCGACACACCGGCCGCGGCGGCGGCAATCGTTCTCGGCTGGTCGTCGGCCATGCTCGCGACCGCTACCTCGTTCGAGTTCGCCTACACCGGCCGGCTCGACGGCAGTTCGACCTCGAGCGCCTCCATCGTGTTCGACCTGGGGCTGCGCGAGACGACCAGGACGGGCAGCGCCCCGATCACCGCCGGCACCATCCGCAACTCCACCGAGGCCGTCGTGGCCGATCGACGCTGGGACGCCACGAGCTCGAGCGCGGATCCGGAGTTCACGGACACGGAGCTCTCCGCGCGCGCGGAGGCGGAGATCCAGCTCGTCGCCTCGACCATCGGGGTCTCGACCTCGAAGGTCTTCGCGACGAGCACCGAGGTCGAGCCGACCCGCAACGATATCCGGCTGACCTTGCGGGCCACGCCGAGCGGGAGCGAGCGCGTGCAGACCCTCACGATCACCGACGACAGCGCGACGTTCTGGAACGCTTTCGATTTCCGTGCGCTGCCCACGAGCGGTGGTCAGCTCACGTTCCCGACCTTCGCGCCTGATGTCCTGGCGAGCCGCATCGTCATCCAGGTCGAGGCCTGCGTCGGCCGCACCTGGGATGCGATCGACCTCGCCGGCACTCCCGACGCCGGCTGCGTGGCCAGTGGCGGTCACTGGGTCGGCAGCGGGGTCTGGAAGAACCAGACCGACGCTCGCGCGAGCTTCCTGCCGGCCGGCGTCACGGCGGCCCAGGTCGAAGGGCTCCGCCTGACGGTCAAGCGCGCCGACGACTCCCAGTGGGAGAACCCCCAGGCGCCGGAGATCAGTATCCCCCTCCTCGTGCAGCGCAGGGTCGACCTGCGCACAGGCGGGCCGGTCCTGACGAACCTCGCCGGCAACGTCCCGTCCCCCGGCGAGACGGTGCCCGGCCGCACGACCAACTCGCTCAGGGCGGATGTCCTCGGGATCTGGGGCAAGACGGCGACGGCGACCAACAGCGCGAACTACCTGTACCAGTACGCGACCTCGGGCGTCCAGGTCCACAAGACCCCCGCGGGCGTCAAGGCGCCTGGTCGCCTGTTCGACTACACGCTCAGCGTGACCAACACCGGCAACTGGCCCATCATGAACCCGGTCATCACCGACTACCTGCCGAGCGACGGCGTCGGTGCGATGCTCATCTTCGATCCCGACAAGCCGTGGACCTACAAGTACGCGCTCACCGGCGCGCCGCCCTCGCCGGCCAACGGCACCGCCCTGCCCACCGGCACGAGCGGTCCCGACGTCGACGTGCAGACGGATGCCTACGGCCCCGAGAAGATCACCTTCACCTTCCCGCCCGGGTCGGTTCTCGAGGTCGGGCAGACCTACGTCATCACGATCCCGATGATGTTCCGCCCGGGTCTCATCAACGACACTCCCGTGACCAACAGCTTCGGCATCCGCGGCGACCGGCTCTTCGACACCTGCACCGCACCGGCAGGGTTCCCCTATAGCTACGATGCGGACACCGGCGAGTGCTCGACCGTGACGACGGTCCGCCCCTCGGAGCAGGCGGCGCTGCGCGCGCTCATGACGGTCAAGGCCGAGACCGACGCCGAGTACCCCATCGATCTCGGCTACACCGGTGCCGCCGGCTGCGAAACGGCCGTCGATGCGGCGGGCTTCTCCCGCCTGCCCTGCATCCCGCTCACGCTCCCCGGCCAGAAGGAGACCTGGCGGCTCACCGCGCAGAACACCGGGACGACGCAGATGCCGCGGCTCGTGCTCTCGACGAGACTGCCGGATGTCGCCGACACGACGATCCTCGACGGGTTCGTGCGCAACTCGCGCTGGGAGGCCGGATTCGCCGACGAGATCACGGCGAACATCGGCATCCCCGGGGCGACCATGACGATCTACTACACGACCGCCTCGGCGCCCTGCAAGCTCGTACTGCAGAACCCTTCGAACGCGAACGCCTGTGGGAACGACCCGGCGACCGGCTGGGCGGTCTGGACAGAGGGGGCCCTGGCCGATCCGACGATCGTCACCGGACTCCAGTTCGTGATCGACTTCCCGCCGGGAAACCTGTTCAAGCCCGCGGACGTCGTGACGATCGACGTCGTCACGCGCACCGCCGCGCTCTCGAGCACCCCCGGGGCGAACACCACCGCGAACAACTCGCTCTCGGCATCCGCGGTCACGCGCACCGGGGTGACCGACACCCCGGTCACCGCGCTCGACTACTCGGTCGTCTCGGTCGCCCTCGCGACCGGCAGCGTGCTGCTCACCAAGGAGATCACCGGGCCGGCGGCCTCCTTCATCCCCGACGGGCAGGTCTTCACCGGCCAGCTCGTCTGCACCTCGCTCGGGGAGAGCACGACGCGCCCCTTCACGCTCACGGCGGACACCTCGACCGTGCCGGCGACGGTTCCGGGCGTGCAGTTCGACAACCTCCCGGGCGGCGCGGAGTGCACCGTGACGGAGACGACCGCGAGCGGGCAGACGACCTACAGCGCGACGAAGGTCTTCGTCAACCCGCTCGCCGATCCGACGGCGCTGCCGACCGTGCAGCTCGTCAACGACTACCAGCTCGCCGGGATCCGTATCTCCAAGACGGTCACGACGACGGCCCCGGTCATCCCCGACGACTACGCGTTCACGGTGAGCTGCACCTTCCTCGGAGTGCCGGTGCCGCTCGCGGCGGGAGACGCCGCCTTCGTCCTCGACGACGGCGGATCGAAGACCATCCTCGGGATCCCGGCGAACTCCACCTGCGTCGTCACGGAGACCGACCCGAAGGACGCCGACACGACGATCATGACCGCGCAGACCGACACGAACCATCCGGGAGCCGGCGTCGTCATCGACCAGACGGCGCGCACGGCGACGTTCACGCGACTGAGCCCCGACACGATCGACGGCGTGACCAACACGGCGAACGCCGACAACCGATTCGACGCGCCGGCCGCCCTCATCGTCACGAAGCACCTGCTTGGCGGCGGGGCCGCGCAGTTCGGCGCCGACAAGACCTTCACCGTCGACGTGCAGTGCACCTTCGGCGCCACGACCCAGTACGACGGCACGGTCGAGCTCGACGCCGGCAACGGCTGGCAGGTCGTGCTCGAGAACATCATCGCGGACTCGGACTGCACGTTCACCGAGGTCGGCCTCCAGGGGGCGGATGCGGTGGTCATCACCCCGAACGACGGCGTCGACACGACGGTCGGCGTGCTCGTCGTGCCGGGGCCGAGCCAGGCGGAGCCCTCTCCCGTGGTCGACATCGCCGTCACCAACTGGTATCTCACCGGCTCCGTCGAGGTCACCAAGACCTTCGCCGGCGACAGCGGTGCGATCGACAAGTTCGCCCGCGACCCGGTCCCCGAGATCGAGTTCGAGTTCGAGCTCAGCTGCATCCGCGACGGGGTCGACGTCGTGATCCCGGGCGGAGGGACCAGGACCGTCACGGCGGCCTCGCCCGTGGCCGACTACACCGGGCTCGCCTCGGGCGCGGAGTGCACGATCGAGGAGACCAGGACCGGCGGGGCGAGCCTCAGCCGCATCCTGGACCACAACGGCGACGAGCTCGTCGACGGCGCCTTCACGGTGACCGTGGACCCCGCGGTGCTCGCGCTCGCCGACCAGGCCCAGCCGGAGCTCTCGATCGAGAACACCTTCCGCTTCGCGGACGTCTCGGCGGCCAAGACCGTCGTGGACACGACGAGGAACCGGACTCCCGGCACCTTCGAGCTCACGCTCGGCTGCACGCTCGACGGCCGGGACATCGAGGCCGCCGAGCCGGCCACGGCCGCGATCCAGAGCGGCGAGGTCGTCACCTGGACCGAGCTCGCCGAGGGTGCCGAGTGCACGATCCAGGAGACGAAGACCGGCGGCGCGACGCGCACGACGACGATGCTCACCGCCGCGGACGGGACCCTCGGCTCCGCCGTCGTGGGGACCATCGTCACCTTCGAGCCGCTGCGCGCACTGAACGACGGCGCCCCCAACCACGTCGAGTTCGTCAACTCGTTCCGCCTCGCCTACACGGGTGCGACGGGCGACCCGGTGTCGCTCCTGCTGCTGCCGCTCGGGCTCGTCCTCGGCGGCGTGCTCCTGCTGGCGTTCCGGATCACCCGCCGTCGCCCGGAGCGGTCGAGGATGTCGCTGCCGCACTAACGTGGGGAGCATGGACCACCCCGAGCAGACGACGCACGGGGTGGGTCCATGGCCCGGCGAGTGGCCGGCGGCCGATCACTACGACCCCGAGCTGCTGCAGCGGGGTGACACCCGGAATGTCATCGACCGCTACCGGTACTGGTCGCTCGAGGCGATCGTCGCCGACCTCGACGGGCACCGGCATCCGTTTCACGTGGCGATCGAGAACTGGCAGCACGACCTCAACATCGGATCGATCGTGCGCAGCGCGAACGCCTTCGCGGCCGAGACCGTGCACATCATCGGGCGCAGGAGGTGGAACAAGCGGGGCGCGATGGTGACGGACCGGTACCAGCACGTGCTCCAGCATCCGGATGTCGCCGCCTTCGCCGAGTGGGCGCGCGAGAACTCCCTCCCGGTCGTCGCGATCGATAACGTGCCAGGCAGCGTCGCCATCGAAACGTTCCGGTTCCCCGAGCGCTGCGTGCTGCTCTTCGGCCAGGAGGGTCCCGGCCTGTCGCCCGAAGCGCTCGAGGCCGCCGTCGCCGTCGTCGAGATCACCCAGTTCGGCTCGACCAGGTCGATCAACGCCTCGGCCGCGGCGGCCGTCGCGATGCACGCCTGGATCCTGCAACACGTCCGGTTCGGGAGTTAGCGCTCGATAGACTGGGGTGCAATCCCCCACCAATCGAAGGGATGTCAGCCATGCCCGCCATTGTCCTGATCGGCGCCCAGTGGGGCGATGAAGGCAAGGGGAAGGCGACCGACCTGCTCGGCAGCCGCATCGACTACGTGGTCAAGTTCAACGGCGGCAACAACGCCGGTCACACGGTCGTCGTCGGCTCCGAGAAGTACGCCCTGCACCTGCTGCCCTCCGGGATCCTGACCGAAGGGGTCGTGCCGGTCATCGCCAACGGCGTCGTGATCGACATCGCCGTGCTCTTCGAGGAGCTCGATGCCCTCGCGGCGCGCGGCATCGATGTCTCGAGGCTCCGCGTGAGCGCGAACGCCCACGTCATCACCACCTATCACCGAACCCTCGACAAGGTCACCGAGCGCTTCCTCGGCAAGCGCCAGATCGGCACGACCGGGCGCGGCATCGGCCCCAGCTATGCGGACAAGATCAACCGGGTCGGCATCCGCATCCAGGACCTGTTCGACGAGAAGATCCTGCGTCAGAAGGTCGAGGGCGCGCTCGACCAGAAGAACCAGATCCTCGCCAAGATCTACAACCGCCGGGCCATCACGGTCGACGAGGTCGTGGACGAGCTGCTCTCCTACGCCGAGCGGCTGCGCCCGATGGTCGGCGACACCTCCCTCGAGCTCAACCGCGCGCTCGACGACGGCAGGACCGTGCTCTTCGAGGGCGGCCAGGCGACGATGCTGGATGTCGACCACGGCACCTACCCCTTCGTCACCTCCTCGAACGCGACGAGCGGCGGTGCGGCGACCGGGTCGGGCGTCGCCCCCAACCGTTTCGACCGGGTCATCGGCGTCATCAAGGCCTACACGACGCGGGTCGGCGCCGGGCCGTTCCCGACCGAGCTCTTCGACGAGTGGGGCGAGTTCCTCACCGAGAAGGGCGCGGAGTTCGGCACGACGACGGGCCGCAAGCGGCGTACCGGCTGGTACGACGCCCCTATCGCCCGCTATGCCGCCCGCATCAACGGGATCACCGACTTCGTTCTCACCAAGCTCGACGTGCTCACCGGCATCGAGTCGATCCCGGTGTGCGTCGCCTACGAGGTCGAGGGTGAGCGCTTCGACGAGATGCCGGTCTCGCAGAGCGACTTCCACCACGCGACGCCCGTCTACGAATACCTGCCAGGCTGGACCGAGGACATCACCGGGGCGCGCGAGTTCGGCGACCTGCCGAAGAACGCCCAGGACTACGTGCTCGCTCTCGAGGCGATGAGCGGGTCGCGGATGTCGGCGATCGGGGTGGGGCCGGCGCGCGATGCGATCGTGGTCCGTCACGACCTCGTCGGGTGACGACACCGCTTCCTGAGGAAGATCGCCGCAGGCGATCGCCTCGACGGGAGCCCGCGACGTGTCAGGCGTTGAACCAGGCGACCCCGAGCCAGATGCCGACGCCGACCTCGACGAGCCAGAGCGGGACCAGCACGAGATAGTCGATCGGGCGAAGCCCTGAGCCGTCCTGGTCGTGGTCGACCCGGAAGGCGAAGCTCACCGCGCCGGCCGGCTCGCCGTCGATGCGGCTCGTCCCGGCGACCATGGCGGCCGCGTTGCCGGGACTCCTCAGCCAGAGCACGAGCGGCATGGCGCCCATGACGAGGAACATCGCGCCGAGCGCGAGCCCCATCGGCTCGACCACGCCACCGCCCGGGAAGCCGGCCTGCAGGAAGTTGAGCGAGAGCCCGATGAAGAGGATCGGCCAGGCGAGCAGGATGAGCGAGGCACCGAGTCCGCGGGCCAGGTAGAACCAGGCGCCGACGCAGGCGAGCCCGATCCAGATGACCAGCGGGGTGAGCCATCCGGTGTTGCCGGGGCAGTGGGTCTCGATGACGTAGGGACCGCCCTCCGCGCAGTAGCCGCCGGCCGCGAGGACCGCGCGCATCGAGAGGAACAGGATCGTGAACGAGAGCGCGAAGCCGGCCCAGGACACCGCCATTCCGAGGTAGCGCAGGATGAGGGGCACGAGAGAATCAAACCACGCTGAAGCCCTCCGGAAGAGACGATCTTCCGGTGAGCGCGAGCAGGACGGCGTCGCCCCGGCCACTGCGCACGGCGACGCGCGCGGCCAGAGCGGCGGCCTCCTCGAGCGCCCGCGCGGGGATCGAGTGCGGGATGCCGCTCGCCTTCGAGAGGTCGATGGTGTGCACGACGAGCTCGAAGACGCGGGTCCGCAGGTATTCGGCGAGCGGGATCGTGCGGCCCCCGAACACCGAGACGATCCTGCTCGCCGGCTGGACGGCGATGGCGGAGAGGGTGCGGTCGAGCGTCCGGGAGAGCGTGCTCGCCGGATCGTCGCCCAGGGCGGCGCCGGCCACGACCCCGCGCTCGGCGATCGCCTCGTGGTCCGCCCCGTCGCCGGCGAGCCCCAGGACGTAGGCCTCGGCATCCGGGCACGCGGCGCTCTCCGGGGCCTCGGCGGAGAGGTACTCGCCCACCGTGAGGATGGCGCGCGAAGCGTGTCCGGCGAGATCGCGCACGGTCCAGACGCCGAGACCGGGCCGCTCCCATTGGCCGGGCTGCGCCGACTCCCGGTCCCGGATGCCGTCCAGGAGCGCGAGAAGGGCCCGGGCGGCGTCCTCGAAGACTGCGGCGTTCGTCATGTCACCATCGTGTCACCATGGGGCGTCCGGGCGGTGCAAGAATCGACTCGTGACCGCCAGCAGACCCGCGCCCGCCGTGCTCGCCGGGGATTTCATCCGCCTCGAGCCGATCGCGCCCGCGCATCTCCCCGGTCTCTACGAGGCGATCGCGCACCGTGCTGTCTTCGAGTTCGGCTTCGGTGGCGGTCTCGCCGCCTTCCCGGAGACGCTCGAGGACTTCGAGCGCTGGGAAGGCGCCTACCACCGCCCCGAGAACAACTCCTATGCCGCCGTCCTGACCGGCGGACCCCGGGACGGAACCGTCGTCGGCACGACGACGCTCGGCGACTTCGACGAGCATCGCGAAGCGGCTCACATCGGATGGACCGCCTACGACCCGAGGGTGTGGGGCACGGCGGTCAACCCCGAGGCGAAGCTCCTGCTGCTGGGGCAGGCCTTCGACGCCGGGTTCGGCCGGGTCAAGATCCAGACCGACGTGCTGAACGTGCGATCGCGGGCCGCCATCGCGGGGATCGGCGCCACGTTCGAGGGCGTCGTGCGGCGGGAGCAGCCCCGGGCGGACGGCACCTGGCGCGACACGGCGATGTACTCGGTCGTGGTCGAGGAGTGGCCGGATGTCCGCGCGCGTCTCGAGGGGCGCCTCGCGGGCTATCGGGGCAGGCCGGTGCTGTTCCGCACCCCGCGCGTGTGACGGGGATGTCGGCGGCGCGCTGTAGTGTCGGTCTGTGAACGACGCACTCGCGGGGGCCAGGAAGTACGGCGCGCTCCTCCAGTTCCTCGCGATGGGGCTCGTCTGGGGTGCGAGCTTCCTCTTCATGAAGGTCGCCCTGGACGGCG
Source organism: Clavibacter sp. (assembly GCA_044508495.1). GTDB lineage: Bacteria > Actinomycetota > Actinomycetes > Actinomycetales > Microbacteriaceae > Terrimesophilobacter. The sequence continues at coordinate 3,717 of JBIQHP010000026.1, read as the reverse complement.
TCTCCTACACTCAGATCGCCTGGTCGAGGGAGATCCTCGGAGCGCTCACGCTCGGGCTCGTGATGATCGTCGGACGGCACCGTCTGCCGCGCGAGCGCGTCGTGTACGCGCACTTCATCGTCATCGCGGTCACCAACTGCGTCATCCCGCACCTGCTCTTCGCCTGGGCCGAGCAGCACATCTCCTCCGGGCTCGCGGCGATCTACAACTCGGTCACGCCCATCGCGACCGCCATCCTCGCGGCCGTCGCCTTCCGGGTCGAGCGTCTGGGCCGGGGTCAGCTCTTCGGCGTGCTGCTCGGCATCGTCGGTGTCGTCGTCATCATCGCCCCGTGGCAGTACACCGACCTGAGCGGAGACCTCTGGGGTCAGCTCGCCTGCATCGCGGCGGCGGTGTCGTACGGTGTGGCGATCGCGTACATGCGCAAGTTCGTGAGCCACCGGCCGATCAGCGGCACGACCGTCGCCTTCCTGAACATCGGCACCGCGGCGGCCATCATGCTCCTGTTCACGCCGTTCCTGGCCCTCGGCCCGGTCGACCTGACCTTCCCCGTCGTGGCGAGCCTCGTGCTGCTCGGCGCGCTCGGCACCGGCCTCGCCTACATCTGGAACATCGCCGTCCTGCGCGCCTGGGGACCGACGAGCGTCTCGACGGTCACCTATCTCCTCCCGGTCGTCGCGGTCGTCCTCGGGTTCCTCGTGCTCGGCGAGACCCTGTCCTGGCACGAGCCGGTCGGCGCCGCCCTCGTGCTCGTCGGCATCCTGTACACCCAGCAGCGTCTGCGCCTCGGTCGGCGCCCGGCGCCGGTTCCGGGGCAGTAACCTCGTAGCATGCCAAGCGACGAGAAGGCCGGAGAGGAGAGCGTCCGCGCCCAGCTCGACGGCTTCCGCCTGAGCATCGACAACATCGACGCCGCCCTCACCCACCTTCTCGCGGAGCGCTTCCGGTTCACGCAGCAGGTCGGCAGGCTCAAGGCCGCGCACGGGATGCCGCCCTCCGATCCCGAGCGGGAGAAGGTCCAGATCGCGCGACTGCGCGCGCTCGCCGAGGAGAGCAGGCTCGACCCGGCCTTCGCCGAGAAATGGTTCAACTTCGTCGTCGCCGAGGTCATCCACCACCACGAGCAGATCGCCTCGACCGGCTCGATCGCGACCCTCGGCGACCTGGACGGAACCGCCGACCCGACCTGACCACAAACGGGAAGGGGGAGGGTAGGTCAGGCGAAGGCTGCGGGCAGGGTCGCAGTGTGGGTGGCGCGCAGCTCGTCGAGGCCGATCGTGAAGAGGTCCTGGATCTCGAGGGCGCACGAGAGCCTGTCGGTCACGCCGATGCGCAGCACCGGGTAGCCGCGGCCCTCGCACAGCCCCTGGAACTTGACGTCGTCCTCGCGCGGCACGCTCACGAGCACGCGACCGGTCGATTCGCTGAAGAGCGCGGTAGCGGCATCCACTCCGTCCCGGTGCAGGATGTCGCCTAGCCAGACGCGCGCGCCGACGCCGAACCGCAGCACGCTCTCCGCAAGCGCCTGAGCCAGACCGCCATCGGAGAGGTCGTGGGCGGAGGCGATGAGCGACTCGTGCGCCCCCGCCGCGAGCAGCGCGCCGAGCTTCTTCTCCCGCGCGAGGTCGACGGCTGGCGGATGCCCGCCCAGATGCTCGTGGATCGTGCCGGCCCAGGCCGAGCCGTCGAGCTCGGCGGCCGTCGTGCCGAGCAGGTAGATGTTGTCGCCCTCGTCCTGCCAGCCGCTCGGCACGCGGCGGGCCACGTCGTCGATGACGCCGAGGACCGCGACGACCGGTGTCGGATGGATCGGCACGTCGCCGGTCTGGTTGTAGAAGCTCACGTTGCCGCCGGTGACCGGGATCTCGAGCTCGAGGCATCCGTCGGAGAGCCCTTCGACCGCGCGGGAGAACTGCCACATGACCTCGGGGTTCTCCGGCGACCCGAAGTTGAGGCAGTCGGAGACCGCCGCGGGTACAGCCCCCGTGACCGCGACGTTGCGGTAGGCCTCTGCGAGTGCGAGCCGGGCGCCCTCATAGGGGTCGAGCTGGGCGTAGCGGCCGTTGGCGTCCGCGGCGATCGCGAAGCCGAGCCCGCTCGACTCGTCGACCCTCACCATCCCGCCGTCGTCCGGGAAGCTCAGCGCGGTGTTGCCGCCGACGTAGCGGTCGTACTGGTCGGTGATCCATGACTTCGAGGCGAGGTTCGGGGAGCCGAGGAGCCGCAGGAACTGCTCCCGCAGCACCCCGGGATCGTCGGTCCGGGGGAGGGCGGAGGCCGAGTCGACCTGCAGCGCGTCGAGCCAGGCCGGGTAGGCGACGGGGCGCTCGTAGACTGGCCCGTCGATCGCGACGGTGCGCGGCTCGACGTTCACGATCTCCTCGCCGTGCCAGTGGATGACGAGCCGCCCGGTGTCGGTGACCTCGCCGAGTACGCTCGTCTCGACGTCCCACTTCGCGGTCACGGCGAGGAACGCGTCGAGTTTCTCGGGCCGCACGATCGCCATCATGCGCTCCTGGCTCTCCGACATGAGGATCTCCTCGGCCGTGAGGGTCGGGTCGCGCAGCAGCACCTTGTCGAGCTCGATGAACATCCCGCCGTCGCCGTTGGAGGCGAGCTCGCTCGTCGCGCAGCTGATACCGGCGGCGCCGAGGTCCTGGATACCCTCCACGAGCTCGCCGGCGAAGAGCTCGAGACAGCACTCGATGAGCACCTTCTCGGCGAAGGGGTCGCCGACCTGTACAGCGGGGCGCTTGGTGGGGCCGCCCTCGTCGAAGGAGTCCGAGGCGAGGATGCTCGCCCCCCCGATCCCGTCGCCTCCCGTGCGCGCCCCGAACAGCACGACCTTGTTGCCGACGCCGCGGGCGTTCGCGAGGTGCAGATCCTCATGGCGCAGCACGCCGACGGCGAGCGCGTTGACGAGCGGGTTGTCCTGATAGCAGGCGTCGAAATAGGTCTCGCCGCCGATGTTCGGCAGGCCGAGGCAGTTGCCGTAGAAGCTGATCCCGCCCACGACGCCGTGCACGACGCGCGCGGTGTCCGGATGCGCCGGGTCGCCGAACCGCAGCTGGTCCATGACCGCGACCGGCCGCGCCCCCATCGAGATGATGTCGCGCACGATCCCGCCGACACCGGTCGCCGCTCCCTGGAACGGCTCGATGAAGGAGGGATGGTTGTGGCTCTCGACCTTGAAGGTGACCGCCCAGCCCTCGCCGATGTCGACGACGCCGGCGTTCTCGCCGATGCCGACCATGAGCTTCTCCTTCATCTTCGGAGTCACCTTCTGGCCGAACTGGCGCAGGTAGATCTTCGAGCTCTTGTAGGAGCAGTGCTCGCTCCACATGACCGAGTACATCGCGAGCTCGCCGCTCGTCGGCCTCCGTCCGAGAATCTCGCGGATGCGCGCATACTCGTCCGGCTTCAGTCCGAGCGCGGCGTAGGGCTGCTCGTGGTCGGGGGTCGCGAGAGCGTCGGCGACGGTGTCGGTCACAGCGCGAGTACGCCGATCGCGCTCGTGAAGACGGTGAGGCCGTCGGTCCCGTTGCGCATGGCGGCATCCGTGTCCGGGCCGAAGCCCTCCTCGGTGGCATGCTCCGGATGCGGCATGAGCCCGACGACGTTCCCGCGCTCGTTCGCGATCCCGGCGATGTCGTTGAGGGAGCCGTTCGGGTTCACCTCGAGGTAGCGGAAGGCGACCCGGCCCTCGCCCTCGAGGCG
>JBIQHP010000025.1:0-23352 GCA_044508495.1 Clavibacter sp. | reverse complement strand
CTCGATCGCGCGCTTGTCGAGCGACTGCGCGTTGAGCTCCGCCGCCCGCACGAGCTGGATGTCGACGAGCCGCACCGCGAAGACGCCGACGATCGCGAACGTCAGCAGAACCGCGATCGCGAGCCGGCGGCGGGATGCTCGCTCATGGGTCACTGTCTGGCTCCTTTGCCGGCGTCGGTTCAGCGGGTGATCGGGGACGGAAGCCCCTGCGGGCTCGACGCTGCCGGCCCGACGGCGGAGGGGGCCTCCGACGCGGTCTCGGCGGTCTGCGAGGAGGTGACGGAGGCCACCGGAACGCCGTCGAGCAGCCGGTTCGGGACGAGCGGGCCGCCGTCGGAACCCAGGCGGAGACCGTCGGAGGCCTTGGCGGCGACCGGGACGCCGAGCACGGCCCCGTCGGCCAGCCGGAGATAGGCCGTGCTCGAGTTGTTCACCATGCCGAGCGCCTCCGCGTTCGCGGCGAGATGCTGCGGGGACTCGAGCACCTGCAGCTCCTCGGAGAGGACCTGCTGGTCGCGCGCGAGCTCGCGCTGCTCCTGCTGGAGGCCGGAGATCTGGTACGCGCCCTCCGAGACGACGATGCTCAGGAGAAGCTGGGCCACGAGGATCGCGAAGAGCCCCGCGACGGTCACGAGCGCGTAGACGGCACGCGGGCGGGCCCTTCTCTGAGAGCGGGTCGGGGCGATCTCGATGTGGCGCCGGGCGGGCGCCTCGGCGAGGCGGCCGGCCGTGCTCATCGCGGCGATGGCGCTCATGCCGCCCTCCTCACGCGTTCGACCGCGCGCAGGCGCACCGGGGCGGAACGGGGGTTTGCCGCGAGCTCCGCCGCGCCGGCCTTCTCGGCTCCGCGGACGAGCAGGCGGAGCACCGGGCGGTGTTCCGGAAGCTCGACGGGAAGCCCGGCGGGCGCCGTGGACGACGAGCCCTCCGCGAAGGCCTGCTTGACGATACGGTCCTCGAGCGACTGGTAGGCCAGCACGACGATCCGCCCACCCGGGTCGACGGCCTCGATCGCGGCGGGGATCGCGCGTTCGAGGGCCGCGAGCTCTCCGTTGACCTCGATGCGCAGCGCCTGGAACACGCGCTTGGCCGGATGACCGGTGCGCCGCGCGGCCGCCGGGGTCGCCGCGTCGATGAGATCGACGAGCTGCGCCGAGCGCACGAGCCGCGCGGACGCGCGGGACTCGACGATGCGCCTCGCGTAGCGCGGCGCGAGCCTCTCCTCGCCGTACCGCCAGAGAATCCGGCGCAGGTCGTCCTCGTCGTACTCCGCGAGGATGCGCTCCGCGGTGAGCGGCGAGGTCTTGTCCATGCGCATGTCGAGCGGGGCATCCTGCGAATAGGAGAAGCCCCGCTCCGCGCGGTCGAGTTGCAGCGAGGAGACGCCGAGGTCGAAGAGCACCCCGGAGACGGCGGCGATGCCGAGGCGATCGAGCACCTCGGCGAGCTCGTCGTAGACCGCGTGCACGAGATGGGTCCGCCCCTCGAACGGCGCGAGCCGCTCCCCCGCGATCGCGAGGGCGTCCGGGTCCCGGTCGATGCCGACGAGCACGAGTCCCGGGAAGCGCGCGAGGAAGGCCTCCGCGTGCCCCGCCATGCCGAGCGTCGCATCCACGAGCACGGCGCCCGGCCGCTCGAGCGCCGGGGCGAGGAGCTCGAGGGTGCGCTCGAGCATGACCGGGCGGTGGATGCGATCCGCCCGCGTTTCGCGCGCGCTGTCCTGGTGAGCTGTCATGAGGAGGTCCGGTGCGAGGATCCCGCCTCCTGATCCCCATCCGCACCGGACCTGGCACCGGGGAAGTGTGTCAGGGCCGACGGTCGGCTGGGAGTCAGGAACCGGGAGCTAGAAGAGCCCCGGGATCACCTCCTCTGCGATGTCGGAGAAGCTGCTCTCCTGCTCGGCGTAGTACTCGTCCCACGCCTGGGTGTCCCAGATCTCGGCGTGATTGCCCGCGCCGATGACGGTGAGCTCGCGGTCGAGGCCCGCATAGGCGCGCAGGAGCGCCGGGATCGTCACCCGGTGCTGCTTGTCGGGCACCTCGGAGTGGGCGCCGGAGAGGAACAGCCGCAGGTAGTCGCGGGACTTCTTGCTCGTCGCCGGAGCCTGCCGGATCTTCTCGTGCAGCTCCGCGAACTCGCGGGTGCTGTAGACGACGAGGCAGCGCTCCTGGCCGCGGGTCACGACGATGCCGGCCTCGAGCTCGTCCCAGAACTTCGCCGGGAGGATGATGCGGCCCTTGTCGTCGAGCTTGGGGGCGTAGGTGCCAAGGAACATCAGCGATCCACCCCCTCGTTCTCCGGCCCGGATTCAGGTGAACTCCACTTTACTCCACTTTCCACCACAAAACAACGAAAAATGCCCATGAGTCTCCCAGATCTGACCGAGAGGCCTTTGAACACGGAAAATCTGGGGGTGGAGGACGGTGGAGGAAAAATCCCGAAGGTGGCCCGGATCGGGGCATGAAAAAAGGGCCGGCTCGAAAGCCGACCCGCGAGCGGAGGTGAGGCTAGACTCCGCGGCCCTCCTGGCGCTTGTCCCAGCGCTCGTTCATGCGGTCCATGAAGCCGCCCCGCGACGTCCCGCCTCGATCCTCGGGCCCGCCCGGCTCCGAAGCGCCCCTCGACCTCCGAAGGGCGAGGAGCACGCCGGCGAACATGATGACGAATCCGAGGACGCCCACGATCGGCAACCGGGTCGCGACTCCGACCACGATGCCGACGATGCCGACGATGCCAACGAGGATGCCGATGACGATCATCCGGTAGTCGGGGCGCGAGGCACGGTTCCCGACCGTCGCGACGAAGTCAGCGTCGTTGTGATAGAGGCTTCGCTCCATCTCCTCGAGGAGGCGCTGCTCCTGCTCGGATAGCGGCATGGTCACTCCCCTCAGGAACGAGATCGACGCTGTCGCTCACCATTGTATGCTCCCCCGGCTGGCTAGGCTAGAAGCGTGGCTGAGAGTACGCGGTTAGTGGACCTGGTCCAGAACGCGATCGACGGCTTCCTCGACGAGCGAGCGCCGCGCCTCGCCGCCATCGCTCCCGAGCTCGCCCCCTTCATCGACTACTCCCGGGACCTTCTGCGCGGCGGCAAGCGGTTCCGGGCGCTCTTCTGCTACTGGGGCTGGCAGTCGGTGAGCGGGCGGGTCGACGACGCAGACCCCTTGCCGGACGAGAGCGGCGATGCGGGGCTGGGATCGGCCGTGCTCGCGGCCGGGGCCCTCGAGATCTTCCATGCCGCCGCACTCGTCCACGACGACATCATTGACAACTCGGACACGCGACGCGGGGGGCCCGCCGTGCATCGCCGCTTCGAGCAGGCGCACGGGGAGAACGGCTGGACCGGGGACGCGGCGGGGTTCGGCCGCTCGGCCGCCCTGCTGCTCGGCGACCTCCTCCTCGCCTGGAGCGAGGAGGCCTTCGACTCCGCACTGGGACTCCTGGGCCGGCGTGCCGCCGCCGTGGCGGCGCGCGGCGAGTTCGACCGCATGCGCACCGAGGTCATGGCCGGCCAGTACCTCGACATCCTCGACGAGCAGTCCTGGCGCAGCCACCCCGAGTCCGAACAGCTCTCCCGGGCGCATCGCGTCATCGTCTACAAGTCGGCCAAGTACAGTGTCGAGGCGCCGCTCGCGATCGGAGCCGCGCTCGGCGGCGGAACCGTGGACGAGCTCGCCGCGCTGCGCTCCTTCGGCCTTCCGCTCGGCATCGCCTACCAGCTCAGGGACGACCTCCTCGGCGTCTTCGGCGATCCGGGAGTGACCGGGAAGCCCTCGGGCGACGACCTCCGCGAGGGCAAGCGCACGGTGCTCATCGCGCTCGCGAGGACGAAGCTGCCGAACCCTGCCACACGGTTCCTCGACGAGATGCTCGGCGATCGGGGGCTGAGCGAGCTCCAGGTGAGGATGCTGCAGGATGCGGTGAGGGACAGCGGGGCCGTCGATCAGGTCGAGAGCATCATCCGGCACAACGTCGGGCTCGCGACCGCCGCCCTCGAGGACGCCCCGATCACGGCGAGTGCGAAGGCGCAGCTCATCCGGCTCACCGAGACCGTGACGGCGCGCTCGGCCTGATGCCGCGAGCGGGGCGAGTCGCTAGAAGCCCAGCGCCTGGGCGACACGGCGCACCTCGGCCTTGCGGCCGGCGCGCAGAGCGTCGATGGGCGCCACCCCGAGGCTCTCCTCCTCCGAGAGCAGCCAGTGCATGGCCTCCTCGTCGTCGAAGCCGCTATCGGCGAGCACGATGAGGGTTCCCCTGAGCTCCGGAAGCGGCTCGCCGTCGCGGAGGAAGACCTCGGGCACCCGCCAGACGCCGTCGATGCGGGAGGCCAGCAGGGAGCGATCCTCGATGAGCCGGCGGACCTTGCTGACGCCGATTCCCAGGATCTCGACCAGGTCGGGGATCGTGAGCCAGCTGACTTCGGGGGCCGGCACCGCTTCGGGGGACTTCGTCACGCTTAAAGACTGCCAGAACCGACGACCGGGGCGACGCCGACACGGTCGGTTTCGCTTTGTTCACTCCAGTCACATTCGTCACGGTAATTGACAACAGATGCCGTCTGTGACAATCATGGAGGGTCGACTGGGGAATCATCATGACCGAACGCTCGGGGAGCACGTCCGAGGTGCGTCGTGTCGCCCGCCATGTCGCGCCGAAACGGGCCGGCCGTGTCGCGAAGGGCGTGTTCCAGACGCTGCCCATCCTCCTCGCCGGGTCGATGGCCATGAGCCTCAATCTCACCGGCCCCATCGAGCCGGGAGGGATCAAGCGCGCCGACAAGCCCAAGGACTCGAACTCCGAGTTGCGCAAGGCCGTCCGCGACGCCATGGCGGCGCAGGCCGCGGCCGTCGAGGCGACGGCGCCGGCAGGGGCCGAGGTCGCCGCCGCGCCCACGACCTACCGCGTCGCCGCCGGAGACACCGTGAGCGGCATCGCCGCGCGGTACGGTCTCGCGACGGCCTCCGTGCTCGCACTCAACGGCCTGGGCTGGAGCTCCCTCATCTTCCCCGGGCAGGTACTGCGGCTCACGAGCGGCGCGACCCCGGCACCGGCGCCGACGACCCCTCCTGCGGGGAGCGAGCTCGTGCGCTACACGATCGTCAAGGGCGACACCATGAGCGGCATCGCCGCGCGGTACGGGGTGTCGACACAGTCGCTCCTCACCGCGAACGGCCTCGGCTGGTCGAGCATCATCTACCCGGGGCAGTCCGTCGTCATCCCCGGCCAGGTCGCGGCACCGCCCGCCGCCGACCCCGGCGCGATCGACATCGTCCCCGTCGTCGACGTGACCCCGATCGAGGAGGCCCCGGCTCCTGCTCCGCCGCCGGTGCCGGTCAGCACGACCTACCTCATCAAGTCCGGCGACACGGTGACCGGCATCGCCGCGAGGTTCGGGGTGAGCATCCAGGCCATCCTCGACGCGAACGGGCTCACCCGCTCGAGCATCATCTACGCCGGTCGCATGCTCGTGATCCCGGGGGTGTCCTCCGCGCCGGCGGGCGCGAGCGGCGTCGTGACGCCCCTCACCGCGGAGATGGAGCAGAACGCCAGGACCATCATCGGAGTCGGCCGCTCGCTCGGCGTGAGCGACTACGGGCTCGTGATCGCCCTCGCGGCGGCCGCGCAGGAGTCGACCCTCCGCAATCTGAACTACGGCGACCGGGACTCCCTCGGCCTCTTCCAGCAGCGCCCGAGCACCGGCTGGGGGACGCCGGCCCAGGTGACCGACCCGGTGTACGCCAGCCGGTTGTTCTTCGGGGGTCCGAGCAATCCGAACAAGGGCCTGACGCGCGGACTCCTCGACATCCCCGGATGGCAGTCGATGTCGGTGACGCAGGCGGCCCAGGCCGTCCAGCTCTCCGCCTACCCGGACGCCTACGCGAAGTGGGAGACCTCCGCCCGCGCCTGGCTCGCCCAGCTGTCCTGACCGTCGTAGGCCCTCCGGCCGGGCAAAGCCGGGGTTCACGGTGTTTTGACGGGATAGCGCGAGGGCGCGTCCTTAGACTTCTGCGGTGAGCAACAACACGACCGATCCGCTGATCGGCCGCCTGATTGACGGCCGCTATCAGGTGCGCTCACGCATCGCGCGAGGCGGGATGGCGACCGTCTATCTCGCGACCGATCTGCGCCTCGAGCGCCGCGTCGCGATCAAGGTCATGCACGGGCACCTCGCCGACGACACGCAGTACAAGGCCCGCTTCATCCAGGAGGCCCGTTCGGCGGCGCGCCTCGCGCATCCGAACGTCGTCAACGTCTACGACCAGGGGCAGGACGCCGACACCGCCTACCTCGTCATGGAATACCTCCCCGGGATCACGCTCCGGGAACTGCTCCAGGAGCATCCGGTGCTCACGACCGAGCAGGCCATGGACATCATGGACGCCATCCTCTCCGGGCTCGCCGCGGCCCACCGCAACGGGATCGTCCACCGCGACCTGAAGCCCGAGAACGTGCTCCTCGCCGACGACGGGCGCATCAAGATCAGCGACTTCGGGCTCGCCAGAGCCGCCACCGCCCAGACCGCGACCGGCAACGCCCTGCTCGGGACGATCGCCTACCTCTCCCCCGAGCTCGTCACCCGCGGTATCGCCGACGCGCGGAGCGACATCTACGCGGTCGGCATCATGCTCTACGAGATGCTCGCCGGCGAGCAGCCGTTCAAGGGCGAGCAGGCGTTCCAGATCGCACAGCAGCACGCGAACGACACGGTCCCGACGCCCAGCAGCAAGAATCCGAGGGTTCCCGCCGAGCTCGACGAGCTCGTCCTCTGGGCGACCGCGCGGGATCCGGAGCAGAGGCCGAGGGACGCCAAGGCGATGCTCGAGCAGCTGCACGAGACGCAGCACGTCCTCGAGTCCGGGCGGGCGACTCCGACGCGGAGCACGCCCATGCCGACCATGGTCATGCCCGCCGAGCCGGTCATGCCCGCCGGAGCCGGACCGGAGGTCTCCTCCGAGTCCGAAACCCAGGTCCTCGGGACTCGCGTCAGGCATCGCACCGGGCCGATGGCCTTCGACAGCACGACGGCGCTCGCCACGGCCGCCGACAAGCGCAGGTCCAGGGGCGCGTGGCTCTTCGCGCTCGTGCTGCTCCTCGCCGCGCTCGCCGGGGCGACCGGCTGGTACTTCGGCTCCGGCCCCGGGTCGAAGGTCGTCGTCCCCGCCGTCGCCGGCGAGGACGTCGCGACCGCGACCGCGATCCTCGAGGCCGCCGACCTCAAGGTCTCCGAGACCCAGAAGCACGTCTTCAGCGTCGAGATCGAGGCGGGCAAGGTCGCCGGCACCGACCCCGAGGCCGGGGCGGCCGTCGCGCACGGCGGCGAGGTGACGCTCGTGATCTCCGACGGTCCGAGGTCGCTTCCGATGCCCGGGCTCGCCGGCGAGACCGAGACCGCCGCGCGCGCCCTCATCGAGGGGAAGTTCGAGGCCACGGAGTCCGAATACCAGTTCGACGAGCTCGCCGAGGGCATCGTGATCGCCGCCTGGGGTCAGGACGCGCAGGGTGCGAAGCTCGACCTCGGAACGGTCGGAGAGTACTGGGAGGGTCAGCCGGTGACGCTCGTCGTCTCGCTCGGACCCATCCCCGAGGTGTCCGGCCTCTCGGTCGACGACGCGCTGCAGGCGCTTCAGGACAAGGATCTCAAGGGTTCGACCTCGGCCGGGCTCCACGACTGGAGCGACACGGTTCCGAAGGGCGACGTCATCGGCGTCCAGGTTCCGGAGGGCACGATCGTGACGAAGGGGACCCTGCTCCAGCTCGTCGTCTCGGACGGCGTCGAGCAGGTCGCCATCCCGGATGTCGTCGGCAAGACCTGGCGTCAGGCCGAGCAGCTTCTCAAGGACGCCGGCTTCGTCATCGAGTTCAAGAACAACATCAGCAAGTTCCTCGCGGGAGTCCCCGACAGCTCGACCGTCAAGTCGGTGGAGCCCGGGGAGGGCACATCCGCCGACAAGGGCTCCGTCGTCACGATCGCGCTCCAGGCCGGCTGAGGCTGGCCGGTCAGCGCGCGCCGAGCTCCTCCGCGACGAGGAAGGCGAGCTCGAGCGACTGCATGTGGTTGAGCCGGGGATCGCACAGCGACTCGTAGCGCGTCGCGAGGGTCGCCTCGTCGATCTGCTCCGACCCGCCGAGGCACTCGGTGACGTCGTCGCCGGTGAGCTCGATGTGGATCCCACCGGGATGCGTTCCCGCGCCGCGGTGGGCCTCGAAGAACCCCTTGACCTCGTCGACGACGTCGTCGAAGCGGCGCGTCTTGTAGCCGTTCGGTGTCGTGAGGCCGTTTCCGTGCATGGGGTCGCTCACCCACAACGGCGTCGCGTCGCTCGACCTGACCGTCTCGAGGAGCTCGGGAAGCACGTCCCTGACCCGCCCGGCGCCCATCCTCGTGATGAACGTCAGCCGGCCCGGCTCGCGCTCGGGATCGAGCTTGTCGATGAGGTCGAGCACCTGCCGCGGCGTCGTCGAGGGGCCGAGCTTGACCCCGATCGGGTTGCGGACACGGGAGAGGAAGTCAAGGTGGGCGCCGTCGAGCTGCCGGGTGCGCTCCCCCACCCAGACGAAGTGCGCCGAGGTGTCGTACGGCGTTCCGGTGCGCGAGTCGATGCGCGTGAGCGGGCGCTCGTAGTCCATGAGCAGGGCCTCGTGCGAGATGTAGAACTCGGTGCGCTTGAGCGCCTCGAAGTCGGCGCCGCAGGCCATCATGAACTTGATGGCCCGGTCGATCTCCCGGGCCATGTGCTCGTACCGGACATTGGCGGGATTGCGCGCGAAGCCCTGGTTCCAGCTGTGCACCTGGCGCAGATCGGCGAAGCCGCCCTGCGTGAAGGCCCGGATGAGATTGAGCGTGCTCGCGGCCGTGTGGTAGCCCCTCACGAGCCTCGAGGGATCGGCAGACCTGGACTCCGGCGTGAAGTCGTAGCCGTTCACGACGTCGCCGCGGTAGGCCGGGAGCGTCACGTCGCCTCGGGTCTCGGTGTCGCTCGAGCGGGGCTTGGCGAACTGGCCTGCCATCCGGCCCATCTTGATGACCGGCGTGGAGGCGCCGTAGGTGAGCACTACGGCCATCTGCAGGATCGTCTTGACCCGGTCGCGGATCTGGTTCGCGGTCGCCGCGGCGAAGGTCTCCGCGCAGTCGCCGCCCTGCAGGAGGAATGCCTCGCCCCGCGCGGCGCTCGCGAGGCGGGACCGCAGGATGTCGACCTCGCCCGCGAAGACGAGCGGCGGGAGGGTCGAGAGCTCCGCGGAGGCGGCGGCCAGGGCATCCGCCGAGGGCCAGGCCGGCTGCTGGGCGATCGGCAGCGTCCGCCAGTGGTCGAGCCCGTCGACGACCGCCGGATCGGCAAGCACGACGGGCTCTGAGGGGTCGACCACTGGATACTCCTGTGCGGGAAGAAGGGGGATGGGCTGCGACGATGCAGCGGAACCGGACGCGTCCGGGGTTCCAGCTTATCCGCCGCGGCGGCGGTGTGACGCTGGGGCGGCGGCTCCTACGCCTATCGGCTCAGGCTTCCGGCCTTCTCCTTGACGGTGCTCGCGTACACGTCGACGTACTCCTGGTCGCCGAGATGGCTGAGCTCGTACATGATCTCGTCGGTGATCGAACGCAGGATGAAACGGTCTCCCTCCATGCCCTCGAAGCGGCTGAAGTCGAGCGGCTCGCCGATGACCACGCCGACGCGGCGGACCTTCGGGAGGCGCTTGCCGATCGGCATGACCTTCTCGGTGTCGACCATCGCCACCGGGATGACCGGCACGCCCCCCTCGAGGACCATGCGCGCGACGCCGGTGCGACCGCGATAGAGCCTGCCGTCGGGGCTGCGGGTTCCCTCCGGGTAGATCCCGAGCACCTCGCCGCGCCCGAGGACGCCGAGACCCGTTCGCAGGCTCGCCTCCGAGGCCTTGCCTCCCGAACGGTCGATCGGGAGCATGCCGGCCGCCTTGAGGAAGTTCTTGATCGCCCAGCCCTTGATCCCGCGGGCGGTGTAGTAATCGCTCTTGGCGAGGAAGGTGACCCGGCGCTCGATGACGAGGGGAAGGAACACCGAGTCGATGAAGGAGAGATGGTTGCTCGCGAGGATGACACCGCCCGAACGCGGGATGTTCTCCTCGCCGGTGACCCAGGGACGGAAGGCCGTGCGCAGGATCGGACCCGCGATGAGGTTCTTCATGAACCAGTAGAACATCGCAACCCTTCCCTGGGAGCCCACGGCATCGCCGGCCCGGACGACTCGACCAGCCTACTCGCGCCGGACGGCTCGGCCCAGCCGGGCCGCCATCCCCCGATCCGGCACGACCCGGTAGAGTGATCTGACTGACCTGACCGGTACCGAAGGAGTTGCCGTGGACCACTACGACATGCCCGCCCTTGTCCCCGCCGACCCGGAGGCGAACGCCACCGACCTCCTCGTGGAGCGCGTGCGCGCCACTCCCGACCTCGCCCTCTTCTCGATCCCGACCGCCGACGGCGGCTGGTCCGATGTCACCGCGAAGGAGTTCCTCGACCAGGTCACTGCGCTCGCCAAGGGCTTCGCGGCCGCCGGGATCCAGCCCGGCGACAAGATCGGGCTCATGTGCAAGACGCGCTACGAGTGGACCCTCATCGACTTCGGCATCTGGTTCGCCGGCGCGGTCATGGTCCCCATCTACGAGACCTCCTCCCCCTCGCAGCTCCAGTGGAACCTCGCCGACTCCGGCGCCGTCGCGATGATCACCGAGACTCCGGACCATTTCTCGCGATTCGACGAGGCGCACCCGGACCTCCCGCTCATCACGAACGTCTGGAAGATCGACACCGGCGATCTCGACAAGCTCGCCGCGAGCGGCACCGGAGTCTCCGACGAGGAGATCGAGCGGCGCAGGAACCTCGCGACCGGCAAGGATCTCGCGACCCTCATCTACACCGCGGGCACGACCGGAAGGCCCAAGGGCTGCATGCTCACCCACTCGAACTTCGTCGAGCTCACCCGTAACGCGAAGGAGGCGATCCCCGAGGTCGTCAACACCGAGTCGAGCACGCTGCTGTTCATCACCCTCGCCCACATCTTCGCCCGGTTCATCTCGGTGCTCTCGATCGTGGGCGGGGTCAAGGTCGGCCACCAGCCGGACACCAAGCAGCTGCTCCCGGCCATGGGGTCGTTCCGCCCCACCTTCCTGCTCGCGGTCCCCCGCGTCTTCGAGAAGGTCTACAACTCCTCCGAGCAGAAGGCCGAGGGCGGCGGAAAGGGCAAGATCTTCCGCAAGGCGGCGGCCGTCGCCGTCGCGCACTCGAAGGCCCTGGATGCCGGGAAGGTCCCGCTCGGCCTCGCGATCCAGTTCGCCCTCTTCGACCGGCTCGTGCTGAGCAAGATCCGCGCAGCGCTCGGCGGGCGCGTCAAGTACGCGGTCTCCGGCAGCGCTCCGCTCGGGCTCTTCCTCGGGCACTTCTACCGCAGCCTCGGCCTCACGATCCTCGAGGGCTACGGGCTCACCGAGACGACCGCGCCGATCTCCGTCAACGTGCCCTCGAACTTCAAGATCGGCAAGGTCGGGCCGCCGCTGCCCGGATGCTCGGTGCGTCTCGCCGCGGACGGCGAGATCGAGGCGAAGGGGATCAACATCTTCGCCGGCTACTGGAACAACGAGAAGGCGACGAAGGAGACCTTCGACGGCGAGTGGTTCAAGACCGGCGACCTCGGCTCGATCGACGACGAGGGCTACCTCGAGATCACCGGCCGGAAGAAGGAGATGATCGTCACGGCGGGCGGCAAGAACGTCGCGCCCGCGGTGCTCGAGGACCCCGTCCGGGCCAACCCGATCATCGGCCAGGTCATCGTCGTCGGCGATCAGCGCCCGTTCATCGGCGCGCTCGTGACGCTCGACGAGGAGATGCTTCCGGTCTGGCTCAACAACAACGGCGAGGATGCGGCCATGTCGGTCGAGGAAGCGGCGAAGAACCCCAAGGTGCTCGCCGAGATCCAGTCCGCGATCGACCGGGCGAACGCGACCGTCTCGCGGGCGGAGTCGATCCGCAAGTTCGTCATCCTGCCGCACGATCTGACCGAGGCGAGCGGGCACCTCACGCCCAAGCTCAGCATCAAGCGGAACGTGATCCTCGAGGACTTCGCCGGCACGATCGACGGGCTCTACAGCGGCGACGACGCCCCGGCGACCCAGGGGCACTCGGTCGTCGGCTGATCTCGATACACGCTGCGCGCTACTCGATCGGCGAGAAGGTCAGAACCAGTCCGACTCGCGGATGAGCCGCATGGCCTCGCGCTTGCGGTCCTTGTCGAGCCCCTCGATGAAGAGCCTGCCGTCGAGGTGGTCGGTCTCGTGCTGGAGCGCCTGGGCGAACAGCCCCTCCCCGGAGAGCTCGACCGGACGCCCGTCGAGGTCGACGCCCGTGACGCGCGCCCAGGGGTAGCGCATCCGCTGGAAGTAGAACCCGGGAACCGAGAGGCATCCCTCGTCCACGAGCACGGGATCCCCGGACACCTCGGCGAGCTCGGGGTTGAGGACGTAGCCGACCTCGCCGTCGATGTTGTAGCTGAAGGCCCGGAGGCCGACCCCGATCTGCGGGGCGGCCACCCCGGCCCGGCCCGGAAGGCGGACCGTGTCGAGGAGGTCCTCGACGAGCCCTGCCGCGGAGGGGTCGCCGGGCGGGATCGCCACGGACACCGTTCTCAGCACCGGATCGCCGAAGACCCGGATCTGGCGAGCCGTCATCGCCGCCCGTCCCGGCCGGCCATCTCAGGCGTCCCGCTGCGCGGGCAGCCCGTCGACGACGAGAGCGGCGAGCTCACGGGCACTCGCCCTCGTCAGGGGCGCCAGCTCCCGGTAGTCGACGACCGAGCCCGCGGCGAGCTGGGGGTCGTAGGGGATGCGGACGATCTCGCGCACGCGCGAACGGAAGTGCGACTCGATCTCGTCGATCTTGACGAGGCTCGTCCCCTGGGTCCCGGTGTTGAGCGCGACGACGGCGTTGCGAACGAGCTCCCCGTATCCGTTCGCCTCGAGCCAGGTCAGCGTCTCCGAGGCGAGCCGCGCCTCGTCGACGCTCCCACCGGAGACGATGACCACGGCATCCGCCCGCTGGAGGGTCGCTCGCATGACGGAGTGGACGATGCCGGTCCCGCAGTCGGTGAGCACGACCGAGTAAAAGCGCGCGGCGAGATCAGCGACGACGTTGTAGTCGTCCTCGTCGAAGGCCTCGGAGAGCTGCGGATCGGTGTCGGAGGCGAGGACGTCGAGCCGGGTCTCGTCGCGCGAGACGAGCGCGGCGAAGTCGCTGAACGAGTTGATGGACGCTGCGCGCGTGACGACGTCGCGCACCGTCGCGCTCGTCTGCTTGTCGACGCGCTCGGCGAGGGTCCCGCGATCGGGGTTCGCGTCGACCGCGATCACGCGATCCTCGCGCACGTCCGCCATCGCCATGCCGAGGAGCGCGGTGATGGTGGTCTTTCCGACGCCGCCCTTCCTCGTCAGGACCGGGACGAAGCGGGTCCCGCCGTCGAAGCGCTTGCCGATCCTCGCATCGAGCTCCTTGCGCGCGCGAACCCTGGCGGAGTCTCCGAGGTTCACGAGGTGGAGCGTGGTCGCGTAGACGAAGGCCGGCCACACGCCTTCCGGGCGCGGTCGCTTCTTGCGACCCTGGTCGAGAAGGCGATCCGCCGTGAGCATCGCCGCAGGCTCCGGCGTCTCCGAGACGTCGCCGCGCATCCTGCTCCGCCTGCTCTGCACGGCGTCGTCCGCCGGTCGGCCCGCAGGCGTTTCAGCCTCGCGCTCCGGCATGACCGGGATGAGCGAGATCGAGGTCGTGGTCCTCTCCCCCTCGGGCGCCGGGTCGGGGATGGTCACGTCGATCGTGAGGCTCTGCGGAAGCACGGTCGTGAGGTCGTGCGCCGTCGGTTCGGCGAGGTCGTCGGCCTGGGGGTCGCCTGCGGGGGCAGGCAGGCCGGTCTTCCTGGTCTTCGTGGCCACAGCGGGGACGCCTTTCCTGATCGGACCCTCTAGCTTACCCGGCTGTCCTCACGGCTCGATGACGACGAGGAGATCGCCTGCATCGACCTGCTGCGTCGCCGGGATGGCCAGTCGTCCGATCCTGCCGTCGATCGAGCAGGTGATGGCCGCCTCCATCTTCATCGCCTCGATGCTCGCGACCACCTGCCCCGCCGTGACCGTCTCGCCCTGGGCGACCTTGAGCGTGACGACCCCGGAGAAGGGGGCCGGCACGTGCCCGGCGTTCGCGGGGTCGGCCCTCTCGGCGGACCGGGTCTCGACGGCGATCGAACGATCCCGCACGAAGACGGGCCGCAGCTGGCCGTTGATGACCGTCATGACGGTCCTCATGCCCTTGTCGTCGGCCTCGCCGATCGCCTCGAGCCCGACGATGAGGTTGACGCCGGTTCCGATCTCGACGACGTGCTCCGCGCCTGAGCGGAGCCCGTAGAGGTAGTCGACGGTGTCGACGACCGAGAGGTCGCCAAAGAGCTCCCTGGTCTGCTCGAACTGGCGCGCGGGGGCCGGGAAGAGGAGCCGGTTGAGCGTCGTCCGCCGAGCCGCCGAGCCGCCGTCGAGGGCGGCCTCGTCCTCGGCGCCGAGCTCTCCGACCTCGACCGAGACGGCCCGCCCGGCCAGCACCTTGCTGCGGAACGGCTCCGGCCAGCCGCCGGGCGGGTCGCCGAGCTCCCCGGCCATGAAGGAGATGACCGAGTCGGGCAGGTCGTAGTCGCCGGGGTTCTCCTCGAAGTCGCCGGGGTCGGCATCCGCGGCGGCGAGGGCGAGCGCGAGATCGCCCACCACCTTGGAGGACGGCGTGACCTTGGGCGGGCGGCCCAGGATGCGGCTGGCTGCCGCGTAGCAGTCCTCGATCTTCTCGAACTGGTCGCCGAGCCCGAGGGCGACGGCCTGGGTGCGGAGGTTCGAGAGCTGCCCGCCGGGGATCTCGTGGTGGTAGACGCGCCCGGTGGGCCCGGGCAGCCCGGACTCGAACGGCCGGTACACCCGTCTCACGGCCTCCCAGTACGGCTCGAGGTCGGAGACCGCCTGAAGGGAGAGCCCGGTGTCGCGCTCGGTGTGGGCGAGGGCGGCGACGAGGGCGGAGGCCGGGGGCTGGCTCGTCGTTCCCGCCATGGGCGCGCTCGCGACGTCCACCGCATCCGCCCCGGCCCGGCTCGCGGCCAGGAGCGTCGCGAGCTGCCCGCCCGCCGTGTCGTGCGTGTGCACGTGCACCGGGAGGTCGAACCGCTCGCGCAGCGCCGTCACGAGCCGCTCGGCGGCGCTCGCACGCAGGAGGCCTGCCATGTCCTTGACGGCGAGGATGTGCGCGCCGGCCTCGACCATCTGCTCGGCCAGGCGCAGGTAGTAGTCGAGCGTGTAGAGGTCCTCGGCCGGATCGAGCAGGTCGCCCGTGTAGCACAGGGCCACCTCGGCGATCGTCGTGCCCGTCGCGAGGACCGAGTCGATGGCCGGCCTCATCTGCCCGACGTCGTTGAGCGCGTCGAAGATGCGGAAGATGTCGACGCCGGTCGCGGCGGCCTCGCGCACGAAGGCATCCGTGACCTTGGTGGGGTACGGCGTGTAGCCGACGGTGTTGCGGCCCCTCAGGAGCATCTGGATCGCGACGTTCGGGATCGCCTCCCTCAGCCTGGCGAGCCGCTCCCAGGGGTCCTCGCCGAGGAAGCGCAGCGCGACGTCGTAGGTCGCGCCTCCCCAGGCCTCGATCGAGAGGAGCCCCGGGGTGAGTCGGGCGACATGGGGCGCGACCGCGACGAGGTCCTTGGTGCGGACCCGCGTCGCCAGGAGCGACTGGTGGGCGTCGCGGAAGGTCGTCTCGGTCACGGCGAGGGCGGTCTGCGCACGGAGCGCGGCGGCGAAGGCCGCCGGCCCGAGCTCGAGCAGGCGGTCGCGGGAGCCGGCCGGCGCGGGGGCTGCGAGGTCGACGACGGGGAGCTTGAGCGAGGGGTTCACGAGGTCGTCGCCGCTGCCGTTCGGCTGGTTGACGGTGACATCCGCGAGCCAGTTGAGGATCTTCGTGCCGCGGTCCTTCGACGGCCGCGCGTGGACGAGCTCGGGTCTCTCGTCGATGAACGAGGTGCTGATGTCGCCTGCGGCGAACGAGGGGTCGTCGAGCACGGCCTGCAGGAACGGGATGTTGGTCGACACGCCCCGGATGCGGAACTCGGCGAGCCCGCGCTTGGCGCGTGCGACGGCGGCGGCGAAGTCGTGGCCGCGGCAGGTCATCTTGACGAGCATGGAGTCGAAGTGCGGGCTGATGCTCGTCCCGGGGTCGATCGTCCCGCCGTCGAGCCGGATGCCGCCCCCGCCCGGCGAGCGGTAGGTCGTGATCTTGCCGGTGTCCGGCCGGAATCCCTCGGCGGGATCCTCGGTCGTGATCCGGCACTGCAGGGCGGCCCCGTGCAGCCGGAGCCGGTCCTGGCTCAGCCCCAGCTCGGCGAGCGTCTGGCCGTAGGCGATCCTCATCTGCGCCTGGACGAGGTCGACGTCGGTGACCTCCTCCGTCACGGTGTGCTCGACCTGGATGCGGGGGTTCATCTCGATGAAGACGTGCTGGCCGGCGCGCTCCCCCACGGTGTCGAGGAGGAACTCGACCGTCCCGGCGTTGACGTAGCCGATCGACTTCGCGAACGCGATCGCGTCGCGGTAGAGCGCCTCGCGGATCCCCTCGCCGAGGTTAGGCGCCGGTGCGATCTCGACGACCTTCTGGTTGCGGCGCTGGACGCTGCAGTCGCGCTCGAACAGGTGGATCGTGTCGCCCGCGGAGTCCGCGAGGATCTGGACCTCGATGTGGCGCGGCCGCAGCACGGCCTGCTCGAGGAACATGGTCGGATCGCCGAAGGCGCTGTCGGCCTCGCGCATGGCGGCCTCGAGCGCTCCGCGCAGCTCCTCCGGTGCGTCCACCCGGCGCATCCCCCGGCCCCCGCCGCCCGCGACGGCCTTGGCGAAGATCGGGAAGCCGATCTCCTCCGCACCCGCGAGGAGCTCCTCGACGTCTTTCGAGGCCGGGGTCGACCTGAGCACGGGTACGCCCGCGGCGATCGCGTGCTCCTTCGCGGTGACCTTGTTGCCCGCCATCTCGAGCACGGACTGGCCCGGTCCGATGAAGGCGATCCCGGCGGCGGTCGCCGCTTCGGCGAGCTCCGGGTTCTCGGAGAGGAAGCCGTAGCCGGGGTAGATCGCGTCGGCGCCGCACTCCCTCGCGACCCGGATGATCTCGGAGACGTCGAGGTAGGCCCGGACCGGATGCCCCTCCGTGCCGATGAGATACGCCTCGTCCGCCTTGAGCCGGTGCAGGGAGTTGCGGTCCTCCCAGGGGAAGACCGCGACCGTCCTCGCGCCGAGCTCGTACGCGGCGCGGAACGCCCGGATGGCGATCTCGCCCCGGTTCGCCACCAGGATCTTGCTGAACACGGCTGTCCTCCCTTCGGATGTTCCCCGGACGTGCGGGCCGTCCAAGGATAGTTCCGGCACGGGACGGCTGCGGCAGAGCTTCGGTCGTCGTCGAGGCGAAGATTTAGGTTCTTTCAGACTAGTGAAGGTATCGTCTTTACTCGTGCACGTACTCAGCGTCAGCTCCCTCAAGGGAGGAGTCGGGAAGACGACCGTGACGCTGGGATTGACCTCGGCGGCGTTCGCCCGGGGCCTTCGCACCCTCGTCGTCGACCTGGATCCGCAATCGGACGTCTCGACGGGGATGGACATCAGCGTGTCGGGCCACCTCAACATCGCCGACGTGCTCGCCTCCCCCAAGGAGAAGGTCGTGCGGGCGGCGATCGCGCCGAGTGGTTGGACGCGCGGCCGGCCGGGCAAGATCGACGTCCTCATCGGAAGCCCGTCGGCGATCAAC
Source organism: Clavibacter sp. (assembly GCA_044508495.1). Taxonomy (GTDB): domain Bacteria; phylum Actinomycetota; class Actinomycetes; order Actinomycetales; family Microbacteriaceae; genus Terrimesophilobacter. Next base: position 5,510 of record JBIQHP010000025.1, on the reverse strand, counting down.
TTCGACGGGCCGCACCCCAGCATCCGGGACATCTGGAAGCTCGAGGAGGCGCTCGCCCACGTCGAGGCCGACTACGATCTCGTGCTCATCGACTCCGCGCCGTCGCTCAACGCGCTCACGCGCACGGCCTGGGCGGCGAGCGACCGCGTGACGATCGTGACCGAGCCCGGCCTGTTCTCGGTCGCCGCCGCCGACCGGGCGCTCCGGGCGATCGAGGAGATCCGTCGCGGGCTCTCGCCCCGGCTCCAGCCCCTCGGCATCATCGTCAACCGTGCGAAGGCCCAGTCGCTCGAGCATCAGTTCCGCATCAACGAGCTCAGGGAGATGTTCGGCCCGCTCGTGCTGAGCCCTCAGCTGCCGGAGCGCACCTCGCTGCAGCAGGCGCAGGGCGCCGCGAAGCCCCTCCACGTCTGGCCGGGCGAGAGCGCGCAGGAGATGGCCCGGAACTTCGACCAGTTGCTCGACCGGGTGATCCGGGCCGGGCGCATCGCGGCCGGCGGCATGTCGTTCGACGAGCCAGAGCGGCAGCCCGAGTGGCAGCCCGAGCAGCAGCCCGAGCAGCGACAGCGACCTGGCCAGCCGCGCGCGGAACGGCCTCAGAGCCCAGCGCCGCAGCCCGAGCACCTGCAGAACCCCTTCGCACAGCCGCCCCGGCAGCCACCGGAGGAGACCGACCCCTTCGGGCGGTTGTTCGGCTAGGCCGTCCGGGCGGCTGGGCGGTTAGGACGCCCTCGTGGCGCGGCGCGCGGCGAGCTCGTCGGCGGGGTCCTCGCCCTTGACGGAGTCGAGCTCGACGAGGCTGTTCTCGACCTCGCGCAGGACCTTGCCCACGGCGATGCCGAAGACGCCCTGGCCCCGGCTCACGAGGTCGATGACCTCGTCGTCCGAGGTGCAGAGGTAGACGCTCGCGCCGTCGCTCATGAGCGTCGTCTGGGCGAGATCGCTGACCCCCGCCTCACGGAGCTGGTTCACGGCGGTGCGGATCTGCTGCAGCGAGATGCCCGTGTCGAGCAGCCTCTTGACGAGCTTGAGGACGAGGATGTCGCGGAATCCGTAGAGGCGCTGCGAACCGGATCCGGCCGCACCGCGCACGGTCGGCTCGACGAGCCCGGTCCTCGCCCAGTAGTCCAGTTGGCGGTAGCTGATGCCGGCCGCTCGTGCGGCGACCGCGCCGCGGTAGCCCGCACTGTCGTCGAGCTCCGGGAGTCCGTCCATGAAGAGCAGGCCGAGGTCGTAGCGCGAGTCCTCGCTGCGACTGCTGAGTTCCGTCATGGCGTGCCCTTCCGGCCTGTGGCGACTTCGTCTCACGTCCAGCGACTCATTCCGCCTGCAGCCTCCACGGTACCCACGGGCTCGTCGTCAGGCAACGACATCCGGCGGAATGCTCCCGGCGTGTCGAATCCGCGAACCTTCAGTCTACTCCCCGTCTCCGGTGAGGGGCAGGTCTCAGCCGTCGAGCCTCGAGAGGGCGGAGCGGATGAGACTGCTGCGCACGATCTCGAGCTGCCCGGCGATCTCCCTCGCGAGCTCGCTCGCCTTCGCCCGGCTCGAGGCGTCCTTCCGTCTGGCGACCGGGATGAGCGCGCTCTCGATGAGCCCGAGCTCGCGCTCCGCCGAAGCACGGAACCCGCGCAGGTGGCGCGGCTCGATGCCCGAGCGCTGCAGTTCGACGAGGGCCCGCAGGACCGCGAGAACCGGCTCGCCGTAGAGCTCCGCGGGGACGATGAGCGAGGCCGACACCGCGTCGCCCAGCAGCTGCGGGGTCGCTCCCGCCTCACGGACGAGCTCGTCGCGCTGATACCGCCTCTCGGTCGGCAGGATCGTCGGGATGGGTCCCGTCGCGCTGCCCGGCAGCTCGGGCTGGCCGCCGGCATCGAGCTCGTCGAGATAGCTGCGGATGATCTTGAGAGGGAGGTAGTGATCGCGCTGCATCGTGAGGACGAAGCGCAGCCGGTCCATGTCGGTGGACGAGAACTTGCGGTACCCGGACTCGGTGCGTGCCGGGCTGATGAGCTGCCGCTCCTCCAGGAAGCGCAGTTTCGAGGGCGTGAGGTCGGGGAACTCTGGGCGCAGTCTCGCGAGCACCTGCCCGATGCTGAGGAGGTTCTGAGGTGCAGGCGTCCTTGCCTGTGCGGTCGATGCTGCCACTAGCCGCGTGCCATACGAGCCAGGTCGACGCGGGAGGCGTAGAAGGTCAGCCGGAACTTCCCGATCTGGACCTCGGCGCCGTCGGTGAGGAGTGCGGAGTCGACGCGGACGCCGTCGAAGTAGGTCCCGTTGAGGGAGCCGAGATCGCGCAGTTCGAACGCGGTCCCGTGGCGGAGGAACTCGGTGTGGCGCCTCGAGACCGTGACGTCGTCGAGGAAGACGTCGGCATCCGGATGCCGCCCCGCGGTCGTGACGTCCGCGTCCAGAAGGAACCGCGCGCCGATGTTGGGCCCGCGTCTCACCACGAGAAGGGCCGATCCCGAGGGCAGCGCGGCGATCGCCTCGTGCTCCTCCGGCGAGAGCTCGCCGTCCATGGCGGCGAGCTGCGCCTCGAACTCCTCGCTGAAGTGGGCGGTCGTGTCGTCGTCGCGAGGCACGTCCCCGGGTTGCGGATCACCTGTGCTCGACATGCCCATCCTCGTCCTCCCTAGCCACCTAGAGTATCCGATCCGGCGGGCTCCACGACCCTCGGAATTCTGATGACCCTGAGGGTCTCCACGATATAGATCACGCCCGCCCACCAGTAGAGGAAGGCGCCCCACAGGGCGAACGCCCAGCCGAGGGGCGCGCTGACCGGGGCCGCGACGGGGAAGGCCTGGCCGATCATGAGGATCGGGAGCGCGTAGAAGAGGCAGAAGGTCGCGATCTTGCCGAGGTGGTGGACGGGCAGCGGGCCGTAGCCGAAGTTGGCGAGGACGATGCCAAGCACGAGGAGGAGCACGTCGCGCCCGACGACGATCGTCACGAGCCACCAGGGCACGATGCCCCGGACCGCGAGGCCGATGAGCGTCGCGAAGATGAAGAGCCGGTCGGCGGCCGGATCGAGCAGCTGGCCGAGCCGGGTGACCTGGTCGAGCCTCCTGGCGAGCAGCCCGTCGAGGAAGTCGGTGGCGCTCGAGACCACCAGCACGACGAGGGCGAGAACGTCCTCGCCCATGATGACGAGGACGAGGAACACCGGCACGAGAGCCAGGCGCACGAAGCTCAGGATGTTCGGGATCGTGAAGATCCGCGAGCTCACCCGGTTGGTCGTCTCGGCCGCCACAAGGGCACAGTCTAGCGAGTGGAGTCGCCCACGAGCTTCCTCGCCTGGAGGGCGAAGGAGAGCCTGAGTCGCGCCCGCGGGTCGTGCAGGTCGGCGGGGCTGAGCTCGGCGATGCGGGCCATCCGGTGCTTCATGGTGTTGTAGTGGATGAAGAGCCGGCGTGCCGCATCCGCCGCGTTGCCCGTGCCGAGGAACATCTCGAGCGTCGCGCAGAGGTCGGAGCCGTTGGCGTGGTCGGCGGCCGCGATCGGGCCGAGCTCGCGCTCGACGAGCTCGGCGAGCAGCTCGCCCGGCACCGAGAGGATGACCCGCTCGAGCGTGAGGAGGTCGTGGCGCACGTTCGGACGACCGGTCGCCTGCGCGATCGCGAGGGACTCCCGCGCTGCCGCGTGCGAGGCGCCGAGCTCCGCGGCGGAGCGGGCGAGGCTCCCGGTCGCGACGACGACCTCGCCGCCGCCGAGCTTCCGCAGCGACTCGCTCCACCGGACCGCCACCGGCCAGGGCGCAGCGCCGTCCGGGATGGTCTGCGCGGGCACGATGGCGACGACCTCCTGGCCCCTCGCCCAGGCGAGCGCGCCGTGCGGAAGGGCCGTCCGGCTCGCGCGGGCGACCGCGGCATCCGAGAGCTCCCTCTCCGGCCGCGCGAGGACCACGGCGTGCTCGGAGCGGAAGTCCCAGCCGAAGAGCCTGGATCGCTCGCGGACGAGCGACTCCTCGACGGCCTTGCCCGCGACGAGCTCCTCGAGGAAGAGCACGCGCATCTGCCGATCGAGCTCGAGGCTCGCGAGCGCCTGGGCGATGTGCATGCCCGCGGCGAAGCAGGCCTGGCGCACGAGCCGCCGCTGCCCGAGCGTCGGCTCGTCCTCGCCGCTCACGACGACGCGGCCCCGCTCGACGCCGCCCACGGTCACCGGGAACGACCACGGCCCGGGCCCGGCCCCCGGCGGGAGCTCTCCTCCATGGCCGAGCACGGCGCCCTCCGGGTCGAGGATGCTCACCTGCCGGTCGAGCGCGCCGGCGAGCGTCCTCGCGATCTCCCTGAGGCCACCGCCGGCCAGGGCGACGCCGGTGAGGCGTTCCCGGATCGCCTCGGCGCCGGCCGGCTCCGCGCCGTACTCGGTGAGCACGACCGCGAGCACGGCCCCGATGACCTCGTTGAAGGAGGTGTCCTCGGCGAGCAGGACGACGGGGAGGCCGAGTCCGTCCGCGACGGCGAGCGCCTCGTCGGGGAGCTTCTCCAGGTATCGGCCGGTCTTGACGGCGAGGGCCGCGAGCCCGAGTCTCGCGAGGGTGCGCACGAGCACGGCGAGCTCCTCGGGATGCTCCCGCAGTGGGTAGGCCGTCGTGAGCAGCAGCTCCCCCTGCTTGACGAAGGACTCGATGTCGGGGACCTCCATGACATTGACCCCCGTGACGGCCCGGTCGAGCCCATCGTGCCCCGCGACGACGAAGTTGCCGCGCAGCGCCGGAAGGGTCAGCACCTCCCGGACGGTGATCGCACCCATGGTGAACCCTGTCTCTTTCGGCCAATCCCCGGGCCTACTGTCGTCCATTCAGGACCGGGCCCGGGCGTCGCTCTGCGCCCTACTATTCCTAAGTATGGCGAGGACGGCAAGGATTCCTGCTCCGCGGCGGATGCGGACGGACGCGAGCGTGGCCGGTGCCCTCGCACCTGCTCCCCTGCGAATAGTCCATCTCGGACAATCGGCGATCGTGCTCGAAACCCTCGCAGGCGACGGCGGCGCCCTCGTGATCCTCACGACCGCGGGCGCCGGGGTCATGCCCGGCGGGGCGAGCCTCGACGCCCCGGAGTTCGCGCGCCTGCGCGCCCTGCTCGCCAGGAACCGTTCCGATCTCGTCGACCTCGCGGCCTGGAATGCCCCCTCGGCCGCCGAGGCGGTCGACCTCTCGCTCGGCGAACGGGCGATCCCCGCTCCGGCGGCTCACGCGCTCCTCGGCGCGCTCGACGCGCTCCCGCCCTCCCCCGCCCTCCCGAGCCCCGACCCGCTCCGGCGGCTGGCCCCGCGGCTCGCAGGACAGGCCCTCGCCGGGGACGTGGACGGCGAGCTCCTGCGCGGACTCGTCGGCGCGGGGCCGGGTACGACGCCGAGCGGCGACGACGTCATCGTCGGAGTGCTGGCCGGCCTCCAGGCCGCCGGCCGGGCCCGCGCGGCCAGGACCCTCGCCCGCCGGGCGCTGCGGCTGCTTCCGGCGACGACCGCCGCATCCGGTCACTACCTCAGTGCGGCCGCCGACG
>JBIQHP010000024.1:19639-23505 GCA_044508495.1 Clavibacter sp. | reverse complement strand
ACGTCAAGATCCCGGATGACGAGGTCAAGAACCTGAAGACCGTCGGCGACGCCGTGGGCTTCATCGTCAACGCCCAGAACTAGTTTTCTCCACGTGCGCGGCCCCCGAGTCGCTCGGATCGGCCGCGCACGTGCCGTGTAGTCGGAACTGCACCGTGATCAACAGGGAGATGACGCGATGACGCCCAAGAAGATTGTCGTCACCGGGATCGGCGCGAGCTCACCGCTCGGCGGCACGGCCCGCGACTCCTGGAACGCACTCCTCGCGGGCGAGTCCGGGGCGAGCGCGATCGAGGCGGACTGGGTCGAGCAGTACGAGCTCCCGGTGACCTTCGCCGCCCAGGCGAAGGTGCCGCCGTCCGAGGTGCTCGAGCGCGTCGAGACCAAGCGGCTCGACCCCTCGAGCCAGCACGCCCTCCTCTCGGCGCGAGAGGCCTGGGCGGATGCCGGCTCCCCCGACATCGATCCCTTGCGGCTCGCCGTCGACTACGCGACCGGTATCGGCGGCATCTGGACTCTCGTCGACGCCTGGGAGGCGCTGCGCGAGCGCGGCCCGCGGCGCGTGCTGCCGATGACCGTGCCGATGCTCATGCCGAACGGGCCGGCCGCCGCGATCAGCATGGATCTCGGGGCACGAGGCGGAGCGCGTACCGTCGTCTCGGCCTGCGCATCCGGCACCGAGTCGATCACGAACGCCTACGACCACCTGCAGGCCGGGCTCGCCGACGTCATCATCGCCGGCGGCTCGGAGGCCGCCATCCACCCGCTGCCGATCGCCGCCTTCGCTGCCATGCAGGCGCTCTCCAAGCGCAACGACGACCCGGCCGGCGCCTCGCGCCCCTACGACCTCAACCGGGACGGCTTCGTGCTCGGCGAGGGCGCGGGCTCGATCGTGCTCGAGACCGAGGAGCACGCGCTCGCCCGCGGCGCCCGGATCTACGCCGAGCTCGCCGGCGGCTCGGTCACGAGCGACGCGTACCACATCACCGCGCCCGACCCGGATGGCAACGCGGCCGCCCGCGCGATGCGGATCGCCGTCGAGCACGCCGGCGGCTCGATCGAGGATGTCACGCACATCAACGCGCACGCGACGAGCACTCCGGTCGGCGACATCGCGGAGTACCACGCGCTCCTGCGCATCTTCGGCGACCGGCTGCACGACATCCCGGTGTCGGCGACGAAGGCGGCGACGGGTCACCTGCTCGGTGGCACCGGTGCCCTCGAAGCGATCTTCACGATCCTCGCGGTGCACGAGCGCACCGCGCCGCCCACGATCAACCTCGACGACCAGGATCCGGCCATCCCGCTGGACGTCGTGACCGCGCCGCGCCCGCTCGGCGACGGGCCGCAGCTCGCGATCAGCAACTCCTTCGGCTTCGGCGGTCACAATGCAGTAGTGGCGTTCCGGAGCGTGTAGCGCCTGTATATCTGCTCGGCGCCGCCCAACGGCTCACGAGTGATGCCCATTCGGTCGAGTACGGCCGCCTCGGCACCATCACTCGTCCGAATGGGCATCATCGGCGCCGCAGGAGCGGCGGCGCGTCAGCCGACCCGGCGAAAGCCGGCGACCGCGCTCGGCGGCTTTCGCGCACGCGCCGCAGGGGCGGCGACGCGTCAACCGACCTTGTGCAGCCAGACGACCTGGTTCTCGTCGCTCGCGTGGCGGAAGACCTCGAGCTCGTCGTCCCAGGCCTGGCCGAGGGCGAGCCGAAGCTCGCGATGCAGCTCGAAGGCGTCGGATCCGGCGACCTCCATGGCGTAGCGTACGCGGTCCTCGGGGATCACGATGTTGCCGGCCGTGTCGGTCTGGGCGTAGAAGATGCCGAGGTCGGGCGTGTGCAGCCAGCGGCCGCCGTCGCTGCCGGGCGTCGGGTCCTCGGTCACCTCGAAGCGCAGGTGCTCCCAGCCGCGCAGGGCGGAGGCCAGGCGCGCTCCAGTGCCCTGGGCGCCCTCCCAGTAGTACTCGGCGCGCATGGCGCCCTTGAGCACGGGCTGGACGTCCCAGTTGAAGTTGACGGCGCGATCGAGGGCGCCACCGGCCGCCCACTCGACGTGGGGGCACAGAGCTTTGGGCGAGGAGTGGACGTACAGCACTCCGCGCGCTGGTGCAGCAGTCACGATTTCTCCATTTCCGTCAGGTGCGACTTCCCCATCGACCTGCGGCTGGAAACGTGACGTATGAAGTTTCCCTTGAATTATGACCGACGAACCTGCCAAATGACAAGTGTGTCATTCGCGACACGCTGACGGGCTTGCGTTCCCGATACTCGGTATAGCTATACTCGACGTATATATACCGGGTGATTCTTTATCGAAGGGCCAGTCATGTCCGTCCGCCAGAGCCTCCTCGCCATCCTCGACCAGGGGCCGTGCTACGGCTACCAGCTGCGCAGCGAGTTCGACCGCCGCACCGGCTCGACCTGGCCGCTCAACGTCGGCCAGATCTACAACACGCTCGACCGGCTCGAACGCGACGGGCTCGTGGAGAAGGCCGACCACGAGGATGCAGGTCCCGAGTCGTCCGGCCAGATCTACACGGGCCAGATTTACTACATGATCACGGATGCCGGCCGCGCCGAGGTCGCCGGATGGCTCGGCTCCCCTGTCGAGAGAAGCGCCGCGACGCGCGACGAGCTCGCCATCAAGCTCGCGATCGCGGTGACCCTGCCCGGCGTCGACATCGCCCAGGTCATCCAGGTGCAGCGGACCGCCACCCTGCACAACCTGCAGGAGCTCACGAAGGCCAAGAACGCCTCGGGCGACCCGGAGACCTCGGAGGACCTCGCCTGGCTGCTCGTCGTCGACTCGCTCATCTTCCAGGCGGAGGCGGAGGTGCGCTGGCTCGACCACTCCGAGGCGCGGCTCGCACGGGCATCCGCCGCCGGGCTCGCCGCTCCCCTGCCGCTCAGCACCGAGGTGCCCAAGCGCGGCCGCCCGGCCAAGGCGGTGACCCGATGAGCGAGGTGCTCCTCCAGCTCGACGGCGTCTCGATGCACTACGGCAAGGGCGAGACCGCGATCACGGCCCTCGCCGGCGTCGACCTCGCCGTGCGCGAGGGCGAGCTCGTCGCGATCATGGGCGCCTCCGGATCCGGCAAGTCGACCCTGCTCACGATCGCCGGTGGCCTCACGACCCCGACGAGCGGCGAGGTCGTCGTGCAGGGTCAGTGGCTCTCGACGATGTCGCCCGCGGGCATCGCGGCGCTGCGTCGCCGCACGCTCGGCTTCGTCTTCCAGGACTTCAACCTCATCCCGGCGCTCACCGCGCTCGAGAACGTGACCCTGCCGCTCGAACTCGACGGCTGGAAACGCCGCAGAGCGCGCTCAGCCGGCCTCGACGCCCTGCGCTCGGTCGAGCTCGACGACCGCAGCGACCGCTACCCGGATGATCTCTCCGGCGGCCAGCAGCAGCGCGTCGCGATCGCGCGGGCCATCGTCGGCACCCGGCGCCTCATCCTCGCCGACGAGCCGACCGGGGCACTCGACAGCACGACGGGCGAGGTCGTGCTCCGGATGCTGCGCCGCCGCGTCGACGCCGGGGCGGGCGGTATCCTGGTCACCCACGACGCGCGTCATGCGGCCTGGGCGGACCGGATCGTGTTCCTGCGCGACGGGCGCGTCGTCGACGAAAGCGACGGCGGGGGCGTCGAGCAGCTGCTCGTGCCCTCGGCGACGCGATGAGCCGGCCGGAGCGCGCGAACCGCAAGGCGAGCCTGCGCCTCGCGCTCACGATCGCCTCCCGCACGAGCCTGCGCTCGCTCGGACGCAGCGCCCTCATCGTCGCGATGGTCGCCCTCCCGGTCACCGGGCTCGTCGGCATCGCCGTCGTCGCCGACAGCATGTACAACCCGACGGTGCAGGAGCGCAT
>JBIQHP010000024.1:0-19539 GCA_044508495.1 Clavibacter sp. | reverse complement strand
ATCCTCGCCGCCAACGGCATCGTGCTCGGCGCGATCGGCGGGCTCATCGGGACCGCGGTGGGCATCGGAGCAGCGGCCGGCTACATGGCGGTGACCGCCGACGGGAGCGCGACGCAATACTACGGGTTCCACCTCCCCTGGCCGGGTTTTGCGATCGCCGTCGTCTTCGCCGTCCTCATCGGCTGGATCGCCTCGCTCGTGCCCGCGCGCACGACAAGCCGCTTCGACGTCGTCGCCGCCCTCCGCGGCGCCCGAAGGCCTCCGAACCCGAGCACTCGGCGGCCCGTCGTCGGGCTCGTCATGCTCGTGGGCGGCACCGGGCTCACCATGATCGGCGGCGTGTTCCTCGCCGTGTTGACGGATGCCGGGGTCGGGATGGCCAGTGATTCGCTGCTCCAGTGGGTTCCCCTCTCGCTGCTCATCGTCGGCCCCATCCTCGCCCAGCTCGGCCTCGTCCTGTGCGGGCCGCTCGTGCTCCGCGGGGTCGCGCGTCTTCTCCGCCGATCCGGGCTCGGCGCCCGCCTCGCCTCCCGGGACTCCGCCCGCAACCCCGGGCGCGCCGTGCCCGCCCTCGCCGCCGTCATGACGACGGTGTTCGTCGCGGTGTTCGGGATGTGCATGGCAGCGGGGCTCAATGAGAGCACCCGGACGAACTGGAACTACACGATGCCCCTCGGGAACGTCCGGGCCTCGCTCGTGGAGGTGACGATCGATCCCGAATCCGGAGCCCCGGTGACGTCCACCTATGATCGACCGAATGCCGTGGAGAACGCGATCCGGGCCTCCGTCGACGTCGAGCGCATACAGCCGATCGCCTCGGTCTCGGAATGGACTCCCGGAGCCCCTGCACCGGAGTCCGCAGCGCAAACGGGGTTCCCCAACGTCGACATCCCCGCCGCGAACCTCTGCCCCTCGGACCAGCTTTCGCCCGAGTACTCCGAGGCCGTGAACGATCCGAGGACCCCGGAAGGCCGCGCCGCGCAGAAGGACTGGCGCTGCCAGGACTTCTTCCCGTCGATGTTCGGACCGAGCTTCGATCACCTGTTCGTGAGCGACGCCGATGGGCTCGAGCTCGCACTGGGTCGCGAGCCGAGTGCGGAGGCGAAGCGGGTGCTCGCCGCCGGCGGCGCCGTCTCGCTCTATCGGCAGTACGTCGAGGACGATCGGTTCTCCCTCTCCTGGTTCACCCCGGAGCAGATCGACCGGCTCCACGGCGGCCAGGGGCCGGGGTCGCCCCAGCGCAGGGAGACGCTCGACGCGATCGTCGAGCTGCCCGAGCATCCGGGCTATTTCGGGGTCTTCATCACCAGGGCGACCGCGGATCGGCTCGGCCTCGATTACCGCGACACCGCCATCCTCGCCTCGACGACGAGCACTCCCGACACGCGGCAGCTGGATGCCCTCCAGCAGGCGATCACGAACCTGCCCGGCAATGAGGGCGCGATCTATGCCAACGTCGAGACCGGACCGCCTGACTATGGCACCGTCTGGGCGTGGGGACTCCTCGGCCTCGCCGGGCTCATCGCGATCGCCTCCTCGGCCGTCGCGATCGGACTCGCCCGCTTCGACGGACGCCAGGACGATGCGACGCTCTCCGCGCTCGGCGCGGGCCGACTCGTCCGCAGGAGCTTCGCGTTCTGGCAGGCAGTCATCATCGCCGGGCTCGGGAGCGTGCTGGGTGCCGCGACCGGACTCGTGCCCGCCTGGGCGCTCAGCGCGGTCGGGCTCCCGTTCATGCCGCCGTGGCTTCAGATCGGGATCGCCGTCGTCGCCCTGCCGCTCGTCATCGCCTGCGGCAGCTGGCTGCTCGCGACGCGCAGCAAGGTGTCGGCGCGGCGGGTGGCGATCGCGTAGGGGTCTCGATACGCCGCTGCGCGGCTACTCGACCGGCGACGCGGGACCGCTGCGCGACCTGCTCAACCAAGCGGGTGGGGCGCGGCTACTTCGCGTCGGCGTAGGAGTCCACGACGGCGATGCTCAGGGGGAACTCGACGGGGGTCTGACCGAAGAGCAGCCGGCCCGCCTCGATCGCGGAGGACTCGATCGCGGCGACCACGGCATCCGTCATCGATGCCGGCGAGTGCACGACGATCTCGTCGTGCAGGAAGAACACGAGGTGCGGGGCATCCGTGAGCCAGGCCGAGCCACCGAGCTCGCGCAGCGCGCCTCTCAGCGTCGCCATCCAGCACAGCGCCCACTCGGCCGCGCTGCCCTGCACGACGAAGTTGCGCGTGAACCGGCCCCAGGAGCGCGCCTGGCCGCGCGCGCGACTCGCGTCGGCATCCGTCGCCTCCTCGCCGTACGCGGCCGCCTGCAGCTCCCGCCAACTGCCGCCCGGCCTCGGCGAGCTGCGGCCGAGCCGCGTCGTCACGACCTCCCCGCGCTCCCCGGCCCGCGCCGCGCTCTCGACGAGCCCGATCGCGCGCGGGTACGCCTTGGCGAGCGCGGGCATGAGCCGGCCGCTCTCCCCCGTCGTCGCCCCGTACATCGCCCCGAGCATCGCGACCTTGGCATGGTCGCGCGTCTTCACAGCACCGCTCGCCACGATCGCGGCGTACATGTCCTTCGCGCGGCCGGCCTCGGCCATCGCGTTGTCGCCGGAGAGCGCGGCGAGGATGCGCGGCTCGAGCTGGGAGGCATCCGCGACGACGAGCTTCCAGCCCGGATCCGCCACGACCGCACCGCGCACCTGCTTGGGCAACTGGAGCGCCCCGCCGCCGCCCTTGCTCGCCCAGCGCCCGGTCACCACCCCGCCCACGACGTAGTCTGGGCGGAACCGGCCCTCGCGCACGTTCGCGTCGAGCCAGTGCCAGCCGTTCGCGCTCAGCAGGCGGGCGAGCTTCTTGTACTCCAGTAGCGGCTCGACGACCGGGTGCCTGAGCTTCCTGAGGTCCCAGGACCGCGTCGAGGTGATCATGAGCCCGGCGCGCTGCAGGGCCTTGACGAGCACGACGGGCGAGTCGGGGTTGAGGTCGGGCGCGTCGAGGGCCTCTCGCACCCGCTGCAGAACGGCCTCGAGCTTGGCCGGCCGCTCCCCGGATGCCGGGCGCGGGCCGAGCAGGTCGGTGAGCAGCGCATCGTGCAACTCGGCGCGCCAGGGCAGGCCCGCGAACTGCATCTCGGCGGCGACGAGGGCGCCTGCCGACTCGGCGGCGAGCAGCAGGCCAAGTCTCGCCGGATCGGCGGATGCCGCAAGCGCCTCTCGCTGCAGCCGGAACTCGGCGACCGGGTCGGCCGGCTCGCGCGGCGCTTCGGGTTCGAGGAGGTCGAGGTCGAAGAGGCCCGTGGGCTCGCGCTCCGCACGCTCCTCGGGCGGTGGAGCATCCCAGGGGCCTGCCGGCGCCCGGGCGAACGCGGTCGCCGCCGTCAGCTCGGAGTGGCGCAGGATCGCGTGCGAAAGCCGCAGATCCACGCAGCGCTCGACGCGGACGCCGGCCGCGAGCAGCGGCGGGTACCAGGTCGTCGTGTCGTCCCAGACCCAGCGAGGGCGGTCCTCCGCGGTGCTCGTGAACTCGAGCCGCGAGACCTCGGCCGGCAGGGCGGCGCGGGTCAGGACCGTCGGCTCGCCCGCCGGGTTCCCGGCGTCGTCGAGCGGCGACAGGGCGACGCCGTCGGGATGCTGGGCCAGGGCGAGGAACACGTGACCAGTCTGCCGGGCCTCCACGACATCCGCCCGCAACCCATCTCAAGGAGATCCGGCAGCGGATGCCCCAGTTACAGGGCAGAACCGGCCTTCGGCTAAAAAACTCCTTGAAATGGGTTAAGTCACCGCCAGCCGACCGGCGAAGGCGGTCAGTGCAGGAGCGAGCCGTCCTTGGCGAGCACGTTCTTCTCCCCGGCCTCGATCGCCACGGCGAAGCGGTTCTGCTTCGGCGGCATGGGGCAGTTGAAGGCGTAGGAGAAGCCGCACGGCGGCAGGACCGCGCGGTTGAAGTCGAGGGTCACGTTGCCCGCGGCATCCGGTGCCACGAAGAGAAAGCGCCCGACGCTGTAGGTGTCGACGCCGCTCGTCGCATCCGAGAACACGATCTGGAGAGCGCGGCCCGACTCGATCGCGGCCAGCGAGTAGTCGGTGCCGTCCTTGCTGAACGCGATCTCACCCGGGACCTCGAGCTCGCGCGTGCGGCCCTCGTCCTTGCTGTGCTCGAAGGGGATCGTCGTGCCCGGCTTCGCGGTGAAGTGCGCCTCCACGACCCAGTCCGGGTTGTAGGGGTAGGCGTCGATCCCGCCGAAGTTCCGGATGGCCTCCGAGTCCGCGTCCCACACCCGCAGCGCGTAGGCGCCTTCGGCCCCCGCGATGACGAAGCCCGTGACGGTATCGCTGAACACGAGCTCGCCCGGCGCATCCGAGTCCTTGCCCGGCACGACGACCGTGCCGTCGACGAGCTCGCCGTTCAGGCGGATGCCGTCGGCCGCGCTCGCGGTGAGCCGTAGGCCCGACTCCCCGGCCGGCAGCGGCGCCCAGGTGCCCGGCGCGTTCCAGACCGTCTGCTCGGAGTCGATCCACTGCGTGTTGACGAGGGCGAGATTGCCCTTGGGCTGCACGACGGCCTGCTCGCGGCGTTCGCGGAAGATGGCGAACTGTCCTTCGGGGCTGAGGGCGTCGGGGGTGGCGGTCGCGGTGTCGGTCATCGTTCCATCCTTGTCGAGGTCACTGACGTCAACCGCATCGGACACGCAGGACTTCCCACGGGTATTCGGAACTCGGAAAAAGAAAACCGGCCCCGCATCCGAAGACGCGGGGCCGGTTCATGCTGTGATTACAGCGGGCGGATGTTCTCCGCCTGCGGGCCCTTGGGGCCCTGAGCCAGGTCGAACTCGACCTTCTGGTTCTCATCGAGCGACTTGTAGCCGCTGCCGGTGATCGCCGAGTAGTGGGCGAACACGTCGGGACTTCCGTCCTCAGGGGCGATGAATCCAAAGCCCTTCTCCGCGTTGAACCACTTGACGGTGCCTACTGCCATTTTCTTCTCCTTCAGGAGTCCTGCTCGGTGGCCCCGACCTTCGAGGCCACACGTCGCGGTGTTCATCGTCCGCTCCCGAAAGATTCAGATTCCCGACGAACGGGTCACTGGCAATCAAGATCTGCGAGGTACTGCAACTGCGCTATAGACAGTAGTGCAGTTCACCGCGCAATCACAGGGTTTGCGCAAGTCCGATGCGAATCGTTACCTGAGCGCGTTCCGCGCCGCCGCGGCACGCTTTCTCCTCCCCCACACCCGGAGATGCTGCGGCGGATGCCCCGTTCCAGCCCGTCGGTGCCGGAGACACCCGAGTCCGGCAGGTATACTCGGCAGGTCGCCGCGGACTGCTCGTGTTCATTCACACGGGAAATCAGGGCCCGCGCAGTCGTGGCGGAGCTGAGGAATGGGCAACCGCGCGAGCGGGGGCCCAGGAAGGCAGGTGAGATGACCACCATCACCGACAAGGCAACCGTGCCTTACGAGAACCCCCAATGGGTTCCGGTTCTCCCGACCCGCTGGGTCGCGGAATACGACGGCGAAGTCGCCGGCGGCATCGATCGCACCCCGCGTGGAAGGTACCGCGCCACCGACCGTCACGGTCGCCGGGTCGGGACGTTCCGCACCCTCGAAGAGGCCCGCGATCGTCTCGAGGTGAACAACAGCGCGACGAGGATCGAGCGATTCGACCAGTCGCGGACTCTCCTCATCGTCGGCCTCGTCGCGTTCGCCGCGGCGGCCTCGGTCGCCGTGCTCGGCACGATCGCGCTCCTCGCGCACTGAGTTTCAGGCGCCGAGTTCCGGGCAGCGAGCTCCGGGTGCCAAGCCTGCCCGTCAGCGGTAGAGCAGGCCGGTCGTGAAGCCCCCGAGGCCGATGAGCGCCACGAGCCACGCGAGCACGAGTCCCCCGGTGATCCAGGTGAGCCTCAGGTGCCTGGCCTGGCTGACTCTCGCCTGAAGCGCGCGGAACCGCTCGAGGCGCTCCACGACATCCGCCGCCGGGTTCCCGGCGTCCTGCCAGGTCTCCCCCTCGGACGCCACGTCGCGGAATCGCGCGAGCTCGGCCGGCGAGAAGACCGCCGGGAGGCTCCGGAGCCAGGGGCGCAGCTCACGCGGGGTGAGGATCGCGACCCGGCGCGGCGGGCGCGCCACCGTCACGCTCCGCGGGTCGACGACGACGAGACACGGCGTCACCTCGACCCGCTCGCCCACGGCATCCGACATCAGCTGGGCCGCGCGAACGGCCTCGAACTCGCAGTCCCGGATGTACGGCATCCGCTCACCGTCGATGAGGATGACGCCGCCGCCGACCCAGAGCGCCCGTCCGGGATGATGGCGGACGGAGATCGTGTGCACGCCGGGCGGACCGACCGCGATGTGGTCGACATCCGTGCCGTCCTTGCCGACCGGGACCGCGTGCAGTACGAGCCAGTCGTCCCCGAGTTGCGCGAGGGCGTCGGCGACGGTGACCTCGCCGACCGCCGCCCGGTAGAGGGGGCGCATCGGCGCGGGCAGCGGGTGCAGCCCGAAGAACCGCGAGAAGAGGGGCTGCCGCGGGAGGGAGGCCTCCTCGCGGAGCAGCTCGCGGACGATGGGATAGGTTCGGGCGCGCGTCAAAGGGCTGGGTTCGATCGCGTCGGTCTCCAACGCAACTGCCCCCCTGCCCATCGATTCCGTGAGAAAACCGGCCGCTCCCCCAACGACCCTCCTCGACGGTATCGGCTCCGCCGCACCAGCGGGACCCCCAGAACTGGTAACGCCTGCACGGGGGCCGCCTTCAGGGGGTCGGCCTGCGCGGAACCAGGTCGCACGACCGGTCGTTCGGAAATGGGGGTTGACCAAACCGGGGTGTCCGGCGCAGTCTGGAGGCAGGACAACTCATCGCCCGGAAGAGCCGCACCAAGTGCCGCGCCGGGCGATGAGTCTGTGTGGTCTCGATGCGCGCCACCGGCGCTACTCGACCGGTGGAGGGGCGGCGCTACTCGACCGGCGGAGGCGGCAGCGGCCCGAGGAGCGCCGTCGCGACGGTCGCGTGCGCGGAGTCCTCGTTGCTCGGATGGAAGCCCCCCGCGAGCACGTCCCGGTAGAGGCGGCCGAGCTCGTTCCCGGCGAAGTAGCTGGCTCCTCCGGAGACCCGCACGGCCTGGTCGACGACGAAACGGGCCGTCTCGGTCGCCCGGATCTTGAGGCCGACGAGAGCCCGGAACCACTCGTCGCCGCGGTCGGCTCCCCGGTCGATGTCCCCGGCGATCGCGTGGAGCTGCGGCAGGATGCCGTCGAAGGCGATCGCCGCGTCGGCGAGCTTCCAGCGGACATCGGGGTCGAGCGCCTTCGAGGCCCCGTCGTTCCTCGCCGAGGTGCGCCGCGTGGCGTTCTCGACGCCGAGCTCGAGCGCACGCTGCCCGATCCCGGTGTAGACGGCGGAGAGCAGCGTCTCGAAGTTGGCGAAGATCGCGAAGACGAGCAGATCGGGGCTCGGGCCGGGGTCGAGCCGGCGGAAGACCCGCGACGGCTCGGCTCGCACCTTCTCGAGCCGGGTGCTGTTGCTCTGCGACGCCCGCATCCCGAGGGTGTCCCAGTCGTCGAGCACGGTGATCCCCGGGGTGTCGCGCGCCACGACGGCGTGCACGAGCTTGGGAGCGTCCGGCGAGGTGCTGTCGAGTCCGAAGAGGCCGAGTCTGGTCCAGGCCGGGGAGAGGCTCGTGAAGATCTTCGTCCCGGTGAACTCGTAGCCGCCGTCGGGCTGCGGAGCGGCATCCGTCGTGCTCCCGAAGAGCACGAGGTCGTTGCCCGCCTCGCTGATCGCGAGGGCGTAGAGCTCCCCCGCGGCGCTCTCGCGCAGCACGAACTCGAGGGCGTCGTCTCCCCGGTCGAGCATGGTCTTGGCGACCCCGTTCCAGACGAGGTGCATGTTGATCGCGAGAGCTGTGGCCGGCGCCGCCGCCGCGAGTCGGAGCTGCTCGTCGACGACCTCCCGAAGCGAGAGGCCGAGCCCGCCGAACTCCTTCGGCACGAGTGCCGTGAGGTAGCCGGCCGCGCGCAGGTCGTCGAGATCCTCGGTGAAGAAGGCGTTCTCCCGGTCGTACCCGGCGGCCCGGGAGCGGATGGCGTTCAGCAGCTCGTCGCTCAGGATGGTCACCCTCCAAGGATGCCACCCCGGGCGCTACGATGCCGAGTGACGACCGAGCGGGAGGTGACGCCATGACGACACTCGACTACGCCCCGCTCTCCTCGCGCGTGAGCGGCAAGGAGCTCCGGGAGTTCCGGAATGCTCCCGGCGTCTCGGTCCCGCACCTGACCGGCGCCGCCGCGATCGTCGCGGCCATGGCCGTCATCGTCGTCGCGGCCCTCGCCCTCCTGACCGCCGGGGAGGTGCTGTGGCTCGCGTTCACCTCCGAGGGCGCCGGAGACCTCCCCATCGGCATCGCGTTCCTCCTCATCGCCGGCATCGTGATCGCGGCCACCGTCCTCCGCGGGCGCACGGCACGCGCCCGCCTGCTTCGCCTCTATCGCTTCGCCGAGGCGAACGGGCTCGCCCTCGCCACCAACGCCGAGGTGCCGGACTACCCCGGAGCGATCTTCGGCATCGGGTCGAACCACACGATCGCCGAGCGGCTCTCCCGATCCTCCACCCCGGCCGTGGACATCGGCGACCTGCGCTACACGACCGGCTCCGGCAAGAGCCGCACGACGCATGAGTGGGGCTACGTCGCGATCAGGCTCGACCGGATGCTGCCCCAGATGGTGCTCGACGCCAAGTCGAACAACTTCCTCGGAACGAATCTGCCGTCGGTCTTCTCGCGCAAGCAGGTGCTGCGACTCGAGGGCGACTTCGACCGCTACTTCACGCTCTACTGCCCCCAGGAGTACGAGAGCGACGCCCTCTACGTCTTCACGCCGGATCTCATGGCCAGGCTCGTCGACGAGGCGGCGCTCTTCGACGTCGAGATCGTGGACGACTGGATGTTCCTCTACTCGGCGAAGCCCTTCGACCTCGCCGATCGGGCAACGCTCGAACGCGTCTTCCGGGTCGTCGACACGGTCGGGGCGAGGACCCTCGACCGTACCAGGCGCTATGCGGACGCGAAGGTCGCCGGCGCGGATGCCGGATCGGACGCCGGCTCCATCCTCGGCGCGCGGATGGCCGTCAACGCCATCGCCCCGGAGGGGCGCAGGCTCCGGCGCGGCGTCTCCGCCCTCGGCGTGGCCGTCTTCCTCGCCGCCCTGATCGCCTGGGTGGTCCTGACCTTCTTCACGCCGTTCCTCGGGGGCTGAGCAGCCGCTCAGAGCCCCGCGGGCAGCTCCCCTGTCGCGACGAGCACGAGCCGCTGGGTGGGGCGGGTCATCGCGACGTAGAGGGCGGCGGCGCCTCGCTCGGACTCCTCGACGATCGCGGCCGGGTCGACGATCACGACCGAGTCGAATTCGAGGCCCTTGGCCTCCTGCGCGCTCAGTACCGTGATGTCCGAGGTGAGCCCCTCGGCGCCGAGACCGACGTGCTCTCCGTGCTCCGCCGCGAGCGAGCCGTGCAGGGCTGCAAGACGGTCCGCGGCGGCGATGACGGCGACGGTCCCCTCCGTCTCGAGCGCGAGGGCGACGGCGCCCGCGACATCCGGCACGACCTCGATGGGCCACTCGCTCTCGCGCACCGAAACCGAAGGCGTGACCGGCAAGCCGTGTGCGATCGCCATCGACTCCGCGGCGGCGGCGATCTGGGCGGGAGTGCGGTAGTTGACCGTGAGCTCCTCGCGGCGCCAGCGGTCGCCCTCCTCCCGCCGGCCGATGAGCGGGGCGAGCGCATGCTGCCAGGTCTCGGCGGCCGAGGCCGACGCCGCCTGCGCGATGTCGCCCACGATCGTGAACGACCGGCTCGGCCCGCGGCGCAGGAGCAGCCTCCACTGCATGGGCGAGAGCTCCTGCGCCTCGTCGACGACGATGTGGCCGAAGGCCCAGGTGCGATCCGCCGCAGCGCGCTCGGCGGTCGTCCCGGCATCCGCGAACTCGGCGAAGCCCTCGGCGAGCCTCCGCGCGTCCACGATGCCGCCCACGCCCATGTTCGCGATCGCCTGCTCGGCGTTCTCGAGGTCCCGCTTGCGCTGCTGCTTGCGCTCGCGCCGCACCGCGGCATCCGGCAGGGTCACCTCGCCGAGCAGCTCGGCCGCCTCGTCGAGGAGCGGGATGTCGGAGACCGTGAACGGCGCCGAGCGCTCGCGCGCCAGGAGGTCGCGCTCCTCCGGCGACCAGTCGGGCGTGAGCGCGGCGAGCCATGCGGGCCTCGCATAGAGGTCCTGCACGAGCTTCTCGGGCGTGAGCGGGAGCCAGGCGGTGTTGAGGGCGATGCGCACGTCGCTCGCGGTCCGCACGTCCTCGCGCAGCATCGCGAGGTCCGAGTCGTCGATCGGGTTGCCCTGATCGCGCAGCTTCGCGGCGAGCTGCCGGGTGAGCGCCGCGAGCGCCGCCCTCACGAAGACGACGCGCGCCTCGTTGTACGGCTTGCCGCTCTCACGCGCCTTCGCGATCGCCGAGGCGACGAGCTCCGGCTCGAGCACGATCGTCTCCCCGTCGACCTCGAGCGACTCCGGTCCCTCGGGGACGCGCTGCCGGTCGGCCACGGCGCGCGCGACGAGCGCGGCCATCCGGAGCTGGCCCTTGAGCCTCGCCACGCGAGGCGCATCCTCCTGGACGGCCTCGACGCCGGGGAAGAGCTGCCCGACGCTCGCGAGCACGACCCCGGATTCGCCGAGCGAAGGCAAGACGGCCTCGATGTAGCGCAGGAAGGACCGCGACGGCCCCACGATGAGCACGCCGCTGGAGCGCAGTCGCTCGCGGTGCGAGTAGAGCAGGTAGGCTGCGCGGTGCAGGGCGACCGCAGTCTTGCCGGTCCCCGGCCCGCCCTGCACGACGAGGATCCCGCCGAGCTCCGAGCGGATGATGCGATCCTGCTCGGCCTGGATGGTCGCGACGATGTCGGACATCCGGCCGGTGCGCTGCGCCGAGAGGGCCGCGAGGAGCGCGCCCTCGCCCTGGAGCTGGAGCGAGGACTCGCCGAGCAGCCCGGGGTCGAAGATCTCGTCCTCGACGCGCACGAGCCGCCGGCCGCTCGAGACGAGGTGCCTCCTGGCCCGCGCACCCATGGGCGTCTTCGCGGTCGCCTGGTAGAAGGCGCTCGCCTGGGGGACCCGCCAGTCGAGGAGGAGGGGGCGGCGATCCGCGTCGCGCAGGCCGATGCGGCCGATGTAGCGGTGCTCGAGGCCGCCGTCCTCGCCGTCGACCGACAGCCGGCCGAAGGCGAGGCGCTCCCCGACCTCCCTGAGCTGCACGATGCGGTCCTCGTAGAGCCGCGCGAAGCTGTCGCGCTCGCTCCTGGCCTGGTGGCCGCCGCCGACCTCCTGCGACCGCACGCTCGCGAGCTGTTCCTCCGCCTCGCGCTGGAGCTCGTCGAGCCGGCCGTACAGCATGCCGACGTACTCGCGTTCGCGCTCCAGCTCGGAGGAACCCACCCAGACTCACATCCCTTAGATTTCGGACAGGCAAGTCTATCGGTTCAGCGCGAGTGGTTCTCGTGCCCCTGATCCTCGCGCTGGCCCTGCTGCTCGCGGAGGATCGCGAGAGCCCTCGAGACGCGCTCGGTGAGCCCAGCGACCTTGCGGGGGGTCTTGCGCTCGAGCTCCTCGAGCGCGAGCAGCGCCTCCGCCCGCTGCTTCTGGTGCACGGCGTGGATGGCGAGGTTCCGCGCGAGCGAGATCCTCGCCCCCCAGATCGCGAGCCACACGCTCAGGACGACGAGGATGACGCACAGCACCGCCTGCCACCAGGGCAGCGCGCGGGCCGAGGCGAGCCATCCGGCGGTCGCGAGCACGAGGAGCGCGACGACGACCGGGACCGCCCGAACCCAGCGCCCCGCGACGACGTGGCGGTGCAGGTCGTTCTGCCGGTCGTCGATCGCGGAGAGCCACGCCCGGTAGTCGGCGATCCTGCCCTTGGCGAGCCGCAGGCCCGACTGCGCCCTGAGCTCCTCGCGGATGACCTGGTAGCCGGTCTGCGGACGACGGAGCGCGCGGGCGGCGAGGAGGGCCGTGACGGCGGCGGCGGTCGTGAGCCCGACGAGGGCGAGCGATCCCCAGAGCAGCTCCGAGCGATCGAGCAGGAGCCTCGCGGCGAGGTCGACTCCGACGACGAGCAGGACGAGCACGATCGAGCACACCGCGATCGTCCAGGAGAGGATGCGGTCGCGATCGCGGGTTCCTGCCGCGCGGCCGGCCCTGCGCACCTGGTGGCCGGTGACGACGTCCACGAGCTGCAGGAGGCAGGCCAGCGCCCAGCCCGCGACGGCGACCGCGAGCACGATGCCGAGAATTCCGGTGTCCACTGTCCCTGTCACTCCTTCGTGTCGCTCCGGCCCAGGCCCCGGATCGGAAGACCCGGCTCAGAAAACCTTGCCAGGGTTCAGTATCCCCCGAGGATCGAAGACGCGCTTGATCTCGCGCTGAAGGGCGAGCTGGTCGGGGCCGAGCTCGTCGCCCAGCCAGCGGCGCTTGAGGATGCCGACGCCGTGCTCGCCGGTCAGCGTCCCGCCGAGCGCGAGCGCCGCCGCGAAGAGCTCGCCGGCGGCCTCCCAGATCCGCTCAGGGACCTCGTCGCCGTCCACGAGGAAGTTCGGATGGAGATTGCCGTCACCCGCGTGGGCGACCGTCGGGATCGCGATCCCGTACTTCGCCTCGAGCAGGCCGATCTGCCGGAACATCTCGGGGAGCCCGCTCCGCGGAACGGCGACATCCTCGATGAGCACGGTGCCCTGCGCCTCGAGGGCGGGGTGGAAGGCACGGCGGATCGCGAGCAGCCGCTCGCCCTCGGCGGCCTCGGTGCTGAGCTCGGCCGTGCCGCCGTGCTCGAGGATGACGCCCACGGCCTCGCGCGCCTCGGTCTCGCTCGCGATGCCGTCGGACTGCACGAGGAGGTATGCGCCGCCGCGCGCGGCGAGGCCGAGCCCGAGGTGGGCGTCGACCGCCTCGAGGGATGCGGCGTCCATGAGCTCCATGACGGCCGGTGCGAGGCCCGCCGCGGTGATCGCAGCGGAGGCGCTCGCGGCCGAGGCGACATCCGGGAAGAAGGCGCCGATCGTCGCGACGCCGCCGCGCGGGAGCGGGCGGAGGCGCAGTGTCGCGGCGACGATGACGCCGAGCGCCCCCTCCGAGCCGATCATGAGGGCGGTGAGATCGAGACCGGTGACGCCCTTGACACTGCGATGCCCGAGCTCGATCACGCGCCCATCGGCGAGCACGACGGTGAGCCCGAGGACCGCCTCCCGCGTCACGCCGTACTTCGCGCACAGGAGCCCGCCGGCATTCGTCGCGATGTTGCCGCCGATCGTCGAGATGGCCCTGCTCGCCGGGTCGGGCGCGAACCACAGGCCGTGCCCGCGCAGGGAGTCGTTGAAGTCGCCGTTGAGGATGCCGGCCTCGACGACCGCGAGCTCGTCGGCGACCGAGAGCTCGAGAACACGGTTCAGGGCGAGCGTCGAGAGCACGATCTCGCCGGCCTCGCCGATGGCCCCGCCCGCGAGGCCGGTCCCCGCGCCGCGAGGCACGACGGGCATCCGGAACTCGTTCGCGATGCGCAGCGTGGCCTGCACGTCCTCGACCGAGCGCGCGGTCACGATCGCGAGCGGGGCCGTGGCCGACCGGTGACCGGACTTGTCGGCGCGCACGGCGTCGAGTGCGACGGGGTCGGTCGACAGGGCGGGGCCGAGGGCGTTGTGCAGCCGCTCGAGCACGGCATCGGTCATGCCGGCTCCGCGAGCATCGCCACGGTGCCGCTCATTGCGGCTCCGCGAGCATCGCCAGGATGCGGTCGCGCGAGGGGATCGAGGGGACGGCGCCGAGGGCCTGGACAGAGAGCGCGGAGGCCGCGGTCGCGAATCGGGCGGCGGCCTCGAGCCCCTGCCCCTCGGCGATGGCCGCGGCGAAGGCGCCGCAATAGGTGTCGCCCGCTCCCGTCGTGTCGACCGCGCTGACCCTGCGCGCGGGAACCCGGGCGAGCTCCCTTCCGCCGTCGTAGAGCACCGAGCCCTCGGCGCCGAGCGTCACGATGAGCCGGTCGACGCGCGACGCCAGATTCTCGGAGGCGACGGTGAGGTCGTCGCTGCCGCCCACGAGGCAGGCCTCGTGCTCGTTGACGATGAGGCAGTCGAGCGCGGAGACGAGCTCGTCGGGCAGCTCGCGCGCGGGGGCCGCGTTGAGCATGACCGTCGTGCCGGCGGCCTTCGCCTCCTCCGCGGCCTCGATCACGAGGCCGAGAGGCAGCTCGAGCTGCATGAGCAGCACGGCCGCCCCGGAGACGGCCGCCCGCTCGGCGTCCTCGAGCGCGGTCACCTCGGCGTTCGCGCCCGAGGCGACGATGATCGTGTTCTCGGCGGACTCCGACACGACGATGAAGGCCTGGCCGGTGGGTGCGGGGCTCCGCCGGACGAGCGACCGGTCGATCCCGGCATCCGTCATGGTCGCCGCGAGCTCGTCGCCGTGATCGTCGGCACCGAGCGCCCCGATGAAGGTCGTCGGCACGCCGGCCCGGGCGGCGGCGACCGCCTGGTTGAGCCCCTTGCCCCCCGGATACCTCGCGACCGATTCGGCCAGGAGCGTCTCACCCGGCTGCGGGATGCGCTCGACCGTGAAGACGATGTCCATGTTGGCGCTGCCGACCATGGCGATGCCCACGTGCTCGGGTCCCATGCTCCCAGCGTAGCGACCGGCACCGGTGTATCGGCATCGGCCCATCGGTGCCCCGTGCGAGAGTGGGGTCATGGCCGGGACGCTGCTTCGGACGACCGCCCCCTTCGACGGCAAGGGGGTCCTCAGGTACCTCGCCGGCCACGCGATCCCCGGCGTCGAATCGGGCGACGAGCTCGGCTACCGGAGGAGGCTGCGAGTCGGCGGGTCGGTCGCCGCGCTCGAGCTGCGGCTCGTGCCCGAGGAAGGCGGGCCCGAGGAGGGCGGGCCGGATAAGGGCAGGCCGGATGCCGTGCTCGCGACACTCGACGGGCACGAGCTCCCTTCATGGCTCGTCCCGCGCGTCCGCCGTCTCCTCGACCTCGACGCGGATTCCGCGGCGATCGACGGGCTGCTCGCGGAGGACCCGGTGCTCGCCCCGTCCGTCGCGGCGGCTCCCGGCATCCGCCTGCCGGGCAGTCTCGACCCGCACGAGGAGCTGTTCCGCACGCTCGTCGGCCAGCAGATCTCGATCGCCGCGACCCGGTCGGTGCTCGGGAGGATCGCCCGCGAGCTGTGCGGGGGCAGCGGGCTCTTCCCGACCGCCGAACAGTTCGCCGCGCGAGGGCTCGAGGTGCTGCGCGGGCCGGCCGCGCGCGTCGCCGCGATCCACGGGATCGCCCTCGCGCTGACCTCGGGCGAGCTCGTCGTCGACGACACCCTCTCGGTCGACGAGCTCACCGGACGGCTCGTCGCGATGCCGGGCATCGGCCCCTGGACGGCCGGCTACGTCGCGATGCGCGCGCTCGGCGCGCCGGACATCCTGCTGTCGACCGACCTCGTCCTGCTCAAGGGCGCTGCGGCGCTCGGGCTGCCGGCCAGCCCCCGAGAGATCGCCGCGCGCGCGGCGCGCTGGTCGCCGTACCGCAGCTACGCGGGCCTGCATCTGTGGCGGATCGCGCAGCGCGCCTAGAATTCGGGGCATGACGTCGCCAGAGCAGACCACGGGCGCCGGTGGCGAGCGCACCGAGACCGAGAACGAGCGCATCGAGCGCAACTGGGCCGAGCTCCTGCAGGAGCTGCGGGTGACCCAGACCGGCATCCAGATCCTCACCGGGTTCCTGCTCACCCTCGCCTTCCAGGCGCGCTTCGCCGAGCTCGACGCGTTCCAGGTCGGCCTCTACCTCTTCCTCGTCGGAGGGTCGGCCTTCACGACCGTGCTCGGGCTCGCCCCGGTGAGCCTGCACCGGCGGCTGTTCCGCCAGGGCGCGAAGGCCAGGATCGTCCTCATCGCCAATCGCATCCTCCAGTTCACGCTCCTCGGCCTGGCGATCCTGCTCGTCGGGACCATCCTCTTCATCTTCGACCTCGTGGCCGGTCGCCTTCCCGGTCTCGTGGCGGCGGGCGTCGCCGCATTCGTGCTCCTGGGAATCTGGCTGATCCTGCCGAGCGGGATGCGCCCCTCGCGTCAGCGCTGAGGGCGCATGGTGGCCACGATCAGGATCGGCAAGTAGCGTTGAGCCATGCGATTGAGAATCCTGTTCATCGTCGGGCTCGGCATAGGGTACGTCCTCGGCGCGCGCGCCGGACGCCCGCGGTACGAGGCGCTCAAGGCGAAGGCGACCGAGGCCTGGGAGGACCCCCGCGTGCAGAAGGTCGTCGCCGAGACCCAGGAGTTCGTCAAGGAGACCGCGCCCGTCGTGCAGGAGAAGGTCGTGGCCGGCACGAAGGCGGCCGTCGCCGGAGCGCAGGAGACCTACACCAGAGCCGCCGAGACCGCCAAGGAGGTCTCCGAGAAGGTGGCCAAGGCCGCCCGTGAGGCGTCGGACACCGTCTCGAAGACCGCGAGGGACGTCCGCAGCCGCATCGTCGAGCGCGGTGAGGAGGTCGTGGACGGCGTCATCATCGCGGCCTCGAGCGCACGCGAACGGGCGCTCGAGGCCGATCCGGACGACGACGAGAAGTAGTGGCTATGCTCCGGGCACGACGTCGATGACGCCGGTGACCGGTGCCAGGCCGCTCAGCCGCTCGGGCGAGAGCACGCGCGCGACGTCCTCGGCGCTCATGAGCCCCGCCTCGACGACGAGCTCGGCGATCGAGGCGTTCGTCGTGAGCGCGGTATGGGCGAGCGAGGCGGACGCCGCGTATCCGATGTAAGGAGTGAGGGCGGTGACGACCCCGACCGACGACTCCACCTGGGCGGCGAGACGCGTCGTGTTGGCGGTGATCCCGTCGACGCAGTGGACGCGCAGCGTGTAGCAGGCGTTCGTCATCCAGGCGAGCGACTGCAGGATGCTGTGGGCGATGACCGGCTCGAAGGCGTTGAGCTGGAGCTGACCGGCCTCCGCCGCCGCGGTGACCGTCGCATCCGCCCCGATGATGCTGAAGGCGACCTGGTTGACGACCTCGGGGATGACCGGGTTGACCTTGCCCGGCATGATCGAGGAGCCGGCCTGCCTCACCGGAAGGTTGATCTCGCCGATGCCGGCCTGCGGCCCGCTCGAGAGCAGCCGAAGGTCATTGCAGATCTTGGAGAGCTTGACGGCGGCGCGCTTGAGGTGGCCGCTGAGAGTCATGAAGATCCCTGCGTCGCTCGTGGCCTCGATGAGGTCCGGCGAGGTGACCATCTCGATCCCGGTGATGTCGACGAGGTGCCGGCGCACGGCATCCGCGTACCGGGGGTCGGCCGTGATCCCGGTGCCGATCGCGGTGGCGCCCATGTTGATCTCGTTGAGCCAGGGGATCGTCTCGCTCAGCCGGTCGTAGTCCTCGGCGATCGTGTGGGCGAAGCCGTTGAACTCCTGGCCGAGCGTCATCGGCACGGCGTCCTGGAGCTGGGTGCGGCCGACCTTGAGCACGTGCGCGAACTCGGCCCCCTTGCGCGCGAAGGCCTCGGTGAGCTTCGTGTGCTCGGTGAGCAGCCGCTGGGTGCTGAGCACCATCGCGAGCTTGATCGCGGTGGGGTAGACGTCGTTCGTGCTCTGGCTGCGGTTGACGTCGTCGATCGGGTGCAGGCTCACGTAGTCGCCGAAGGGCTTGCCGAGGAGCTCGAGGCAGCGGTTGGCGATGACCTCGTTGGTGTTCATGTTGGTCGAGGTGCCGGCGCCGCCCTGGATGACGCCGACCATGAACTGATCGTGCAGCGCTCCGTCGGCGATCTCCTGGCAGACCCGGTCGATGAGGTCGGCCTTGTCGGCCGAGAGCGTGCCGAGCTCCTTGTTGGCGCGCGCGGCGGCCTGCTTGACGATCGCGAGGGCCCGGATGAGGTCGGGGTAGACCGAGATCGGCCGGCGGGTGATCGGGAAGTTCTCCCTGGCCCTCGCGGTGTGGATGCCCCAGTAGGCGTCGGCGGGGATCTCCATCGATCCGACGGAGTCGCTCTCGGTCCTCGTGGGACCTTCCGGCGCGACGACGGGCAACGCGCTGGGCGCTTCAGACATCCGGGAATCTCCTTCGATCGTGGATGCTCCAACTCTACCCGCGGCGCGAGCCGGCCGATTCCGTGTGCGGCTCAGTGGAAGAACGGGACGATGAGGTAGACGCCGTAGAGCACGAGGAGCCCGCACATCCCGAAGAGCGTCCGGGCGAACGCGAGCGTCACGCGCCCGGCGCGGGCGTCGTCCGATCGAGCGCGCGACCCGCTCTCGAAGAGCCGGAGGCCGAGGGCCGCGAGCATGACGAGGACGCTCGCCCCCACGAGGGAGGCGACGGCGACCACCACGAAGGACATCCAGTCGATCACGGCGAGGGCTCCTCGGTCATGGCCGGCTTCGCGGGCTTCGCGCTCGCGATGATCGGGGGGACCTTCGGCATGACGACCGTCGGCGTGTGCGCGATCACCGGGAGCTCCCCGGTGACGTTCTTGCTGTTGACGGGGTTCCGGCGCGCCCTGCGGAACATGAGCGCGATCACGATGGCGCCGGCGAGCGCGTCCGCCGCGATGCCGAGCGGTCCGAGCCGTGCGACGAGCTCGGCGACCGCGGCCATCGCCGCCGCGCAGGGAAGGGTCACGAGCCAGGCGATGCCGATGCGGCCGGCGACCCGCCACCGCACGGCGCGCCGGTTGCGCCCGAGGCCCGCGCCGATGACGGATCCGCTCGCGACCTGCGTCGTCGAGAGCGCGAAGCCGAGATGGGAGCTCGCGAGGATCGTCGCGGTCGTCGAGGCCTCGGCGGCGAACCCCTGCGTCGGGGAGACATCGGTGATCCCGGTGCCGACCGTGCGGATGATCCGCCAGCCGCCCACGTAGGTCCCGAGCGCGATCGCGAGCGCGCACACGGCGATGACCCAGAACTCCGGGCCGGTCCCGGCGGCCTGGAATCCCGCCGCGATGAGGGTCAGCGTGATGACGCCCATGGTCTTCTGGGCGTCGTTCGTGCCGTGGGCGAGCGACACGAGGCTCGAGGTGAACACCTGGCCGACGCGGAACCGCCTGCGCACGGCGTCCTCATGGCGCCCGGCCGTGAGCCGGTAGGCGAGCTTCGTCGCGACGAAGGCCACGATGCAGGCGATGAGGGGGGCGAGGACCGCGGGGAGGACGATCTTGCTCAGCAGCACGCCCGGATCGATCGCCCCGACGCCCGTGCCGACGATGACCGCGCCGATGAGACCACCGAAGAGAGCGTGCGAGGAACTCGACGGAAGCCCCAGGAGCCAGGTCGCGAGGTTCCACATGATCGCGCCGATGAGGCCGGCGAAGATCATCGTCGGCGTGATCTGGATGCCGTCGTCGCCCTCCCGGATGAGTCCGCCCGAGATCGTCCTGGCGACCTCGGTGCTGAGGAAGGCTCCGACGAGGTTGAGGACCGCGGCGATCGATACAGCGACCCTCGGCTTGAGCGCGCCGGTGGCGATGGGGGTAGCCATCGCGTTGG
>JBIQHP010000023.1:0-23697 GCA_044508495.1 Clavibacter sp. | reverse complement strand
CCGTCGGCGCCGAAGACGAGGAACCGGTCGAAGGAGCGCGCGAACCAGCGGTCGTGGGTGACGGCCAGGACCGTCCCCTCGAAGCGCTCGAGGGCATCCTGCAGCGCCTCCGCCGAGACGAGGTCGAGGTTGTCGGTCGGCTCGTCGAGCAGCAGCAGGGTCGCACCGGAGAGCTCGAGCAGCAGGATCTGCAGTCTCGCCTGCTGCCCGCCGGAGAGCGACTCGAAGCTCTGCTCGGCGGCCTCCGCGAGACCGTACCGGTCGAGCGCCCGCGACGCGGCCTCGCGCGCCATGCCGTCGCGGTTGTCGTCTCCGCGGTGCAGGATGTCCAGCAGCGTGCGCCCGAGGAGGGACGGATGCTCATGCACCTGGGCGAACCAGCCCGGCACGACGCGCGCCCCGAGCTTCGCGAGACCCGAGTGCTCGACCGGGAGCAGCGTCGCCCCGACCGAGGTCAGGTGTCCCGCACGCGGATCGGGGTCGGTGCCGCCGAGCGCGAGCAGTCGCAGGAAGTGCGACTTGCCCGAGCCGTTCGAGCCGAGCACGGCGACGCGGTCGCCGAACCACACCTCGAGATCGAAGGGCTGCATGAGCCCCACGAGCTCGAGCCCCTCGCACACGACCGCGCGCTTGCCGGTGCGATCGCCGCGCAGCCGCATGGAGAGGTCCTGCTCGACGGGGCGTTCGAGCGGCGGCCCGACCTCCTCGAACTTGCGCAGCCTCGTGACGGCTGCGTGGTAGCGCGAGGCGAACTCGTCGCTCGCGGCCGCCTTGACCTTCATCGCCTGCACGAGCTGGCGCAGCTTGGCGTGCTGCTCGTCCCAGCGGCGGCGCAGCTCGTCGAGCCGGTCCATGCGGTCGCGACGGGCCTCGTGATAGCTGCCGAAGCCGCCGCCGTGGGTCCAGGTGGTGCTGCCGGCGGCGCCGAGCTCGAGGGTGATGATGCGGTCGGCCGCCCGCGCGAGCAGCTCGCGGTCGTGGCTCACGAGCAGCACGGTCTTCTTGGTCGCGCGCAGCGAGTCCTCGAGCCAGCGCTTCGCCGGCACGTCGAGGTAGTTGTCGGGCTCGTCGAGCAGGAGCACGTCATCCGGACCCCGCAGCAGCGCTTCGAGCACGAGCCGCTTCTGCTCGCCCCCGGAGAGCGTGCGCACCTCGCGGTACTTCGCGCGCTCGAACGGCAGGCCGAGTGCGGCGACCGTGCACTGGTCCCACACGGTCTCCTGGTCGTAGCCGCCGGCCTCCGCGTACTCGGCGAGCGCCGCGGCGTAGGCGAGCTGCGTCTCGAGGACGTCGTTCTCGATGATCGCGAGCTCGGCGCGGTCGAGGGCGAGCGCGGCCGCTCGAATACGGGCCGGCGCGACCGACACGAGCAGGTCGCGCACGGTCGAGGTGTCGCGCAGGTGACCCACGAACTGGTCCATGACCCCGAGCCCGCCGTCGATCGAGACCGCACCGGATTCCGCGCGCACCTCGCCCCGGATGATGCGCAGCAGCGTCGTCTTGCCGGCCCCGTTCGCGCCGATGAGCGCGCTCGTGGTGCCATCGCCCACGCGGAAGCTCACCTCGTCGAGCAGGGGCCGCCCGTCGGGCAGCGACAACGACACCCCGTTGACGTCGATGTAGCCCATGCTTTCCTCGTGGTCTGGTCTCGATACGCGCCTGCGGCGCACTCGACCGGCGAATGGGCGAGCCGACCAGCCTACAACCTCCGCGACCAAGTCACTCCGGGAGCGAAGCCTGCCCGGTGACCAGCGCGGGAGCGGTGTGTTCCCGGGGTGCGAGTTTTGAGTCGTTGGGACGGTCCGCAGGGCCGTCCCAACGACTCAATGTCTGAGCTGAGGAGGGAACACACCGCGGACGCACCCCGCGACGATCACCGACGGTAGTTGGGCGCCTCCACGACCATCTGGATGTCGTGCGGATGCGACTCCTTGAGCCCGGCCGCCGTGATCCGCACGAACCTCCCCTTCGAGCGCAGCTCCTCGATCGTGTGCGCGCCGGTGTAGAACATCGACTGCCGCAGGCCCCCGAGCAGCTGGTACACGACGGAGGAGACCGGCCCGCGATACGCGACCTTGCCCTCGATCCCCTCGGCGATGAGCTCGTCGTCGCTCGGGACGTCCGCCTGAAAGTACCGGTCGCGCGAGTAGGAAGTCTGCTTGCCCCGGGTCTGCATCGCGCCGAGCGAGCCCATGCCGCGATAGGACTTGAACTGCTTGCCGTTGATGAAGAGCATGTCGCCCGGGCTCTCGTCGGTTCCGGCGAGCAGCGAGCCGAGCATGACCGACTCCGCCCCGGCGACGAGCGCCTTCGCGATGTCGCCGGAATACTGCAGCCCGCCGTCCGCGATGACCGGGACGTCCGCCTCCCGCGCCGCGAGCGAGGCCTCGTAGACCGCCGTGACCTGGGGCACCCCGACGCCGGCGACGACGCGGGTCGTGCAGATCGAGCCGGGTCCGACCCCGACCTTGATGGCGTCCGCCCCCGCCTCGACGAGCGCCTGCGCGCCGGAGCGCGTCGCGACGTTGCCGCCGATGATGTCGATGCCGTCGAAGGCCGAGTCGCCCTTGAGCCTCCGGATGATGCCGATCTCGCCCGCGGAGTCCCCGTTGGCCGTGTCTACGACGATGACGTCGACCCCGGCGTCGGCGAGCGCCCCGGCTCGCTGCCAGGCGTCGCCGAAGAACCCGATCGCGGCTCCCACGCGCAACCGGCCGTCGGCGTCCTTGGTGGCGTTGGGATACTTCTCGGTCTTGTCGAAGTCCTTGACCGTGATGAGGCCGGTGAGCCTGCCGTTCGCGTCGACGAGGGGGAGCTTCTCGATCTTGTGCTGCGCGAAGATCGCGATCGCGCCGTCCGGGTCGATGCCCGTGGGTGCGGTGATGAGCGGCATCTTCGTCATGACGTCGCGCACGAGGGTCGTCTGCTTCTCGAACTGCGAGACGAAGCGCATGTCCCGGTTGGTGATGATGCCGACGAGCGTCCCGTCGCCCTCGACGACCGGAAGGCCGGAGACGCGGAACTGCCCGCAGAGGGCGTCCACCTCGGCGACCGTGGCATCCGGGGTCGTCGTGACCGGGTTCGTGATCATGCCGGACTCGCTGCGCTTGACCTTGTCGACGAAGGTCGCCTGGTCCTCGATCGAGAGGTTGCGGTGCAGGATGCCGAGCCCGCCCTGGCGCGCCATCGAGATCGCCATGCGGCCCTCGGTGACGGTGTCCATGGCCGCGGAGATGAGCGGTGTGGCGACCCGGATGTTGCGCGTGAGCCGCGAGGAGGTGTCGGCCTCGCTCGGGATGACGTCGGTGTGTCCCGGCAGGAGCATGACGTCGTCGTAGGTGAGCCCGATGAATCCGAACGGGTCTGGCTGCTCCATGAGTCTCCGAATCGTTACTCGCCGTGAAGAGTGGCCGGTTGCCGCGCTGAATCCGGTAATTAATCGTAGCGTTTGTTGCACGCGAGCGCGGATGTCTCGGCTTCATTGCGCCCTCGTGTGGAAGTGAGTGCCTCCCATGCGCCATAATCGGCAGGTACTGTCAACGACGACGGCAGCCAGCGCCCGAGAGCCACCCTTTCTCCCCTGGTCCGTCTTGGAGGTCTCGTGGTCACAGCTCAACGGTCCCGGTCGCTCGCGAAGCGCCCCCTGGTCCTCTTGTTCGCGGCGATATTCGCGGCTCTCGCCTTCGCGATGACGGCGGTCTCGCCGGCCACGGCCGATGAGACCAACACCGACATCTACGACTACATCTTCAGCGGCAACGTGAAGTACGCCGGCCAGCCGCTCGACGACGTCACGATCGTCGTCGAGGGCGACGGGTACGAGGCCGAGGTCCAGACGGACACCGAGGGCAAGTGGCGCGTCGGCGTCCCGGAGAAGGCCACCTACAGGATCACGCTCGTCGAGTCGACCCTCCCCGAGGGCGTCATCGTGAGCGACGAGGGCAACGACCGGCTCACGATCACCGAGCGCGGCGCGACGATCGAGGCGGAGTTCGGGCTCACCAAGAACAAGTCGGTGAACTTCTTCCTCGGCGCCGGCGAGCGCGAGGTCACGAGCTTCACCGACCAGCTCATGGCGAGCATCGTCAGCGGCCTGAATTTCGGCCTCATGCTCGCCCTCGCGTCCATCGGGCTCTCGCTCATCTTCGGGACCACCGGCATCGCCATCTTCTCCCACGCCGAATCGGTGACGCTCGGGGCGGTCCTCGCGCTTGCCTTCAGCGTGACCCTCGCCTGGCCGCTCTGGATCGCGATCCCGCTCGCTCTGGTGCTCCTCGCCATCGCCGGCTTCACCCAGGACTTCGTGATCTGGAAACCTCTGCGCAAGCGGGGGCTGAGCGTGGTCCAGCTCATGATCGTGAGCATCGGCCTGTCGCTCACGCTCCGGTACGTCTTCCAGTTCTTCATCGGCGGCGGCACGACCCTCCTCCCCATGGACCCGGCCACGACGGCGAAGATCAAGCTGCTCGGCCCGATCTCCCTGTCGATCGTCGACATGGTCAGCATGAGCGTCTCGATCGTCGTGCTCGCGGCCGTCGCCTACTGGCTGCTGCGGACCCGCACCGGCAAGGCCACGCGGGCGATCAACGACAACGCGTCGCTCTCGGCCGCCTCCGGCATCGACGTCAACCGCGTCGTGCGGCTGGTGTGGATCCTGGGCACGGTGCTCGCCGGCCTCTCCGGCATCCTCTGGGCCTACTTCCGCCCCGGCATCAAGTGGGACATGGGCTGGCAGATCCTGCTGCTCATCTTCGCCGCGGTCGTGCTCGGCGGACTGGGCACCGCCTTCGGCGCGCTCGTCGGCTCGATCATCATCGGCCTGCTCGTGGAGCTCACGCCCCTGTGGTTCTCGGCGGACATCAAGTACGTCGGGCCCCTCCTCATCCTCATCATCGTGCTGCTCTTCAGACCACAAGGCCTGCTCGGCCAGAAAGAGAGGGTCGGATAAATGGACTTCGTCGGCATCCTGGGGCAGACCGCCTCGTGGCTCCTCGCCCCGGAGACCATCGCCTACGCGCTCGCCACGGTCGGGCTCGCCGTGCACTTCGGCTACGGCGGCCTGCTGAACTTCGGCCAGGCCGGCTTCATGCTCATCGGCGGCTACGGCTACGCGATCTCGATCCTCTCCCTCGGCTGGCCCTGGTGGGTGGGCATCCTCGTCGGGATCGGCGCGTCGATCGTCTTCGCCCTCATCCTCGGCATCCCGACGCTGCGGCTGCGCGCGGACTATCTCGCCATCGCGACGATCGCCGCCGCCGAGGCCCTGCGCCTCATCGTCCAGTCGACGCTCCTGGATGACGTCACGAACTCGGCGGACGGGCTCGGCGGCTATCACGAGGGCTTCCGGGCCGCGAACCCGTTCCCGACCGGGACCTACGGCTTCGGCCCGTGGACCTATAACGCAACGGACCTCTGGATCCGGGTCTTCGGGCTCGTCATCCTCGGCCTTGCGATCTGGGCGGTATGGGCGCTCATGCGCAGCCCCTGGGGCCGGGTGGTCCGCGGCATCCGCGAGGACGAGGATGCCGTGCGCGCGCTCGGCAAGAACGTGTTCGCCTACAAGATGCAGGTCCTCATCATCGGCGGCATCCTGGGAACGCTCGGCGGCGTGGTGCTCGTGCTGCCCTCGGCGGTCGTCCCTCAGGTCTACCTTCCGTCCCTGACGTTCTTCCTGTGGACCATCCTGCTCCTGGGCGGCGCGGCGACCATCTGGGGGCCGGTGCTCGGCACCGGGATCTTCTGGATGATCTACGCGTTCCTGGGCCTGTTCCTCCCGGCCCTGGCCGCACAGGGCCTGCTGCCGGGGATCACCCCGTCCCAGGCCGGCATCCTGCGCTTCGTCCTCGTCGGACTCGCGCTCATGCTCATCGTGATCTACCGCCCGCAAGGCATACTCGGCGACAAGAGGGAGCTGTCATTCAATGCCCGCAAATAACTCACGAGCCAAGTCGACCGGGATCGCGACCGGGGCGTTCGTCCCCGGCGCCCCGAAGACGGACCCGATCCTGATCGCGGACAGCATCACGCGCCACTTCGGCGGACTCCTCGCGGTCGACGTCGATCATCTGGAGATCCAGCGCGGAGTGATCACCGCCCTGATCGGGCCCAACGGCGCGGGCAAGACGACACTGTTCAACCTCCTCTCGGGCTTCGACAAGCCGAACACCGGGACCTGGTCGTTCGACGGCACGGCGCTCGCGGGGATCCCCTCGTTCAAGGTCTCGCAGCTGGGCCAGATCCGCACCTTCCAGCTCACCAAGGCGCTGAGCATGCTCTCCGTCCTCGAGAACATGAAGCTCGGGGCCAAGGACCAGTTCGGCGAGCACCTCTGGTCGGCGATGTTCCCCTGGTTCTGGCGCGCGCAGGACGACGAGATCGAGGTCAAGGCGATGGAGCTCCTCGCGCGTTTCAAGCTCGACACGAAGGCCGACGACTTCGCCGCCAGCCTCTCCGGCGGTCAGCGCAAGCTCCTCGAGATGGCACGGGCGCTCATGAGCGACCCGACGCTCGTCATGCTCGACGAGCCGATGGCCGGCGTCAACCCGGCGCTGACCCAGTCGCTCCTCGATCACATCTTCGGACTCAAGGAGCAGGGGATGTCCGTGCTCTTCGTGGAGCACGACATGCAGATGGTGAGCCACATCGCCGACTGGGTGGTCGTCATGGCCGAGGGCCGGATCGTCGCCGAGGGCCCGCCCGAGGCGGTCATGAAGGATCCGGCGGTCATCGACGCCTACCTCGGCAGCCATCAGGACACCGACCTCGGTGTCGTGACGGGCCGGATCGACTTGCCGGATGCGGCACGGAAGACGTCGAAGAAGGGGTCGAAATGACTGGCATCGCAAAGAACGCGGTCCTCGAGGTGGTCGACCTGACGGCGGGCTACCTGCCCGGCATCGACATCCTCAACAGCTGCAGCATCACGGTCGGCGAGGGCGAGCTCATCGGCATCATCGGACCGAACGGTGCGGGCAAGTCGACGCTACTCAAGGCGATCTTCGGGCAGGTGCAGGTTCGCGGAGGCTCGATCACGCTCTTCGGCGAGGACATCACCCTCCTTCCCGCCCACAAGCTGGTCTCCAAGGGCGTCGGCATGGTTCCGCAGAACAACAACGTGTTCCCCTCGCTCACGGTCGAGGAGAACCTGCAGATGGGCCTGTACCAGAACCCGAAGATCCTCCCGGAGCGCCTCGAGTTCGTCACGTCGATCTTCGGGGAGCTCGCATCGCGGCTCAAGCAGCGCGCGGGCTCGCTCTCGGGCGGCGAGCGCCAGATGGTCGCGATGTCGCGAGCGCTCATGATGGACCCGCACGTGCTGCTGCTCGACGAGCCCTCCGCGGGCCTGTCGCCGGTGCGGCAGGACGAGGCGTTCATCCGGGTCTCGGAGATCAACAAGGCCGGCGTGACGACCATCATGGTCGAGCAGAACGCCCGGCGCTGCCTGCAGATCTGCGACCGCGGGTACGTGCTCGATCAGGGCAAGGACGCCTACACCGGTACGGGCCGTGACCTCCTGAACGACCCCAAGGTCATCAGCCTCTACCTCGGCACCCTCGGCGAGGACGCCGCGTAGCGGTTCCCGCTCCCTTCGAGGCGGGCCGTGCGCCCTTCGCGGGGTGCGGTTGCGGGCGCGCTACCGACGCTGGAGCGGTGTGTTCCCGGGGTGTCGAGTTTTGAGGGGTTCCGACGGCCCCTGCGGCCGTCGGAACCCCTCAATGTTTGAGCTGAGGAGGGAACACATCGCGGAAGCGCCCCGCAGTTACCGCCAGGCTCCCTTCGAGGCTCGCTGTACTCGCACCTCAAGGGAATGGTCAAACAGGAAGGGCCCCGACCGTGAGGTCGGGGCCCTTCACCGTGCTACCGCGTCTTAGTTGATGCGGTGGTGCATGTTGTCGTCACCGTACTGGAAGATACCGATGGTGGCTTCCGTCGGGTCACCGGCCTCGTCGAACGTGATCGGCCCGGA
The DNA here is from genome assembly GCA_044508495.1 of Clavibacter sp. GTDB lineage: Bacteria > Actinomycetota > Actinomycetes > Actinomycetales > Microbacteriaceae > Terrimesophilobacter. Next base: position 15,731 of record JBIQHP010000023.1, on the reverse strand, counting down.
TGCACCGTCGTAGTCGACCGTGCCTCCATCGAGGATCACCTGGGCGCCCGACGCGAAGTCGGTCACCTTCTCGCCGCTACCGGTACCACCGGAGACCTCGCGCAGCTTCTTCGCGATCTCCACGGCATCCGTCGAGTTCGCCGCAAGAGCAGCGAGCGCGATGAGGATGACCGCGTCGTAGGACTCCGCGGCGTAGCTGTAGTCGTCCAGCGATCCACCGAACTCGGCGGCGTAGACGTCGTTCAGACGCTTCTGGAAGTCATCCGCGAGCACCGGGCCCGGAGTGGTTCCCTTCGCACCGGTCAAGCTCGCCGGCGGCAGGTCCGCACCGAACTGCTTCAGGTTGCCGTCGACCAGGTACACCTTGGAGGTGTCGAAGCCGGCATCCTTGAGCGCGGGCAGGATGGTGTAGATCTCGTCGAACGTGATCAGGGCGATCGCGTCCGGGTTCTGCGCGAGAACCGCGGAGATCTGGGCCGAGAAGTTGGTGTCACCGGCGTTGAAGAACTCGGAGGCGACGACCGTGCCGCCCGCTCCCTCGAACGTCTCCTTGGTGACCTTCTCGAGACCCGTGCCGTAGGCGTCGTTGAGGACGATCATGCCCAGCGTGCTGGCGCCGTCATCGGCGATGAGGTTACCGAGCACCTCGCCCTGAAGCAGGTCGGAGGGCGCGGTACGCCAGTACAGGTTGTGGTCATCCCAGGTCGTGAAGTCCGGAGACGTGTTCGCCGGGGAGAACATCAGCGTGTCGGCACCGATGATCTGGTCGATCACCAGCTTGGACACACCCGACGACGCGGCACCGACGACAGCGTCGACGCCCTCCGACAGAAGGTTCGGGACCGTGGTCGCGTACGCCTTGTTGTCCGGGTCGCCGGAGTCGCCGTAGGTGATCTCCACCTTGATGCCGAGGTCGGCGTCGTTGATCTCCTTGGCAGCGAGCGCGACACCGGCTTCCTCGGGCGGGCCGAGGAACGCCAGGGCACCGGTCTGCGGAAGCAGGGTACCGATCTTCAGTGTGAGATCCTCACGCGGTCCGGCCGGGTTCCCGCTGTCGGTCGGGGTGCAGCCGCTGAGGACCAGCGCTCCGACTCCGACGATAGCGAGCCCGGTGAGGGCCGATTTGAGGTTCTTCGAGCGGGAGGCCGTGGCCTTCGCGAATACGCTCATGTTGCTCCTTGCGTTTCGAGTGTGCTGACACGACAGAATTGCACTGCCGTTGCTGTAAGGGTATTGAGTATCCGCGCAGAGCACCACAACGGGGGGTCACAGGCCGGTAACACGGCGGAATCGTTACCTTTCGTGATGTTAATCGCCCCCGAAATGGGGCCACCGGAAGAGGATTCGACGGATTCCCCGGGGATCAGCCGACCGACGTGCTCCCGACGCGGGAATACTTGTTCTCGGCGTCGTAGCGGTAGAGGCCGAAGGTCGCGCCGCGAAGGTCGCCGTGCTCGTCGAAGGCGAGCGGACCGGTCACTCCGTCGTAGTCGATGTCCGGCATCGTGCGGAGGACGTCGAGGCATTCCCCGAAGCTCGTGCACTTGATCCCGCCCGCCGAGACGTCGGCGAGCGCCCGCGCGACGGCCGTCCCGCTGTCGTCCTGCGCGACGATCGCCGCGAGCGCGGCGAGGATCGTGGCGTCGTAGGCCTCGGCCGCGTACCGCAGGTCGCTCACGGCGGGATCCGCGCTCTTGATGCGCTTGGCGAACTCGTCGTCGGGGGCGAAGCCCTCGAGGATGCCGTTGGCGTCCTTGAGGGTACCCGCCGGGAGCGCCTGGGAGTAGTCGGCCAGGTTCTGGCTCGTGAGCCACAGCCGCGGGCCCGCGAGCTTCTCCGCCGCAAGCCTCGTGAGCAGCTCCTTGTTCTTCTCCATCGCGCTGAAGGGGCTCACGAGCACGATCATGTCCGGGTCGGCGTTCTTCACCGCGGTGATCATGCGCGCGATCGAGTTCGTCGTCTCGGTGAAGCCCTCGTCGACGACGAGCGGGTTGCCGTCGCCGAGCGCGGAGACGAGGTCCTCGCGCAGCTCGCGGCCCGCCGCATCCGAGTAGTAGAGGAGGGCGACCGTCTGGTCGGAGCCGGCGATGCCGGCGATGGCCGCCCCCTGCAGGGTCGTGGAGGGGATCGTGCGGAACAGCCGCCCGTCGTCGTGGAGGGCGGAGAGCGCGGGACTCGTGGCCGAGGAGGAGATCATCGTCATCCCGGCCTCGACGACCTTCGGGAGGATGCGCTCGGCCAGCACCGAGGACGACGGCCCGATGATGACATCCGCCTTCTTCTCGACGAGGTCGGCGAGGGACTCCTCGGCCTTCTCCGTCGTCGCGTCGCCCGAGTCGCGATGGTAGACGACGACCGGTTCGCCGTTGACACCCCCGGCCTCGTTGATCTCGCGCACGGCGAGCTCGACCCCGGCATCCTGCGCCCGTGCGAGGAAGCTCGTCGCGCCGGTCGTGGGGAAGAGAGTGCCGATCGTGAGCACCCCGTCGCCGCGCGGAGCGGGGGTCTCGGTGACCGTCGGCGTCGGAACCGGCATGGGCTCGGGGGCGCAGGCCACGAGGCCGAGGCACAGCGTTCCCGCGATGGCTGCGCCGAGGGCTCGAGCGCCAGGCATGGGACTGTTCGGACGTCGGGGCACCCCCGAAGAATACCGAAGCCTCAGCCGGGCAGCGGTGAGGCGCGGCGCACGGATCGTGCGTGGAGCACCATATCGGTGCTCAGCAGGATGAGAGCCAGCCAGACGAGGGAGAAGCCGACCCACCGCTCGAACGGCATCGCCTCGTGCATGATGAACGTCCCGATGAGGAACTGCAGGATCGGCGTCAGATACTGGACGAAGCCGACGACGACGAGAGGCAACCGGCGCGCCGCCGCCGCGAAGAGGAGCAAGGGCACCGAGGTGACGATGCCGGAGGCGGCCAGGAGCACGGTATTGGCGACTCCGGCCGTGCCGAAGACGACGCCCGTGGTCGCGCCGACGAAGATGAGCTGAATGATGGCGACCGGCGTCAGCCAGGCCGTCTCCACCGCGAGGCCGGTGAGGGCGTCCACGCGAGGCCCGACCCGCTTCTTGACCAGGCCGTACAGCCCGAAGGAGAAGGCCAGGGCGAGCGAGATCCACGGGAATGCGCCGTAGGCGAAGCCGAGCACGACGACCGCGACGGCGCTCACGGCGACCGCGGCCCATTGCGTCGCCCTCAGCCGCTCGCGCTGCACGATGACGCCGAGCAGCACCGTGACGATCGGGTTGATGAAGTATCCGAGCGCCGCCTCGTTGACTCGCCCGGAGACGACGGCGATGACGTAGACCTGCCAGTTGAGGAAGACGAGGAGACCGGCCAGGCCGAGCATGAGCACGGTCCGCCGGTCGCGCAGGAGCCCGAGGAGCGTCCTGCCCCTTCGCAGTACCAGGATGATGAGTCCGCAGAAGACGACCGAGAACAGCACGCGCCAGGCGACGATCTCGAATGGGCCGGTCGGCGCGAGCGCGAGGAAGTAGATCGGGATGAAGCCCCAGAGCCCATAGGCGGCGATCGCGTAGAGCAGGCCACCGCGTCGCTCGGGTGCGGAGGTTGCGAGGGGCTTCGGCGGGGGCATCTGACTCACTCTACGGCCACGACGAAGGCCCGCCGAACCAGTCGGCGGGCCTTCGTGGACGTGGGTTGCTCAGCGAACGACGACGGCGAGCACGTCGCGTGCGGAGAGGACGAGCAGGTCGTCCCCGCCGAACTTGACCTCGGTCCCGCCGTACTTGGAGTAGATGACCTTGTCACCGACCGCGATGTCGAGCGGGACGCGGTTGCCGTTGTCGTCGATGCGACCGGGGCCGACCGCGACGACCTCGCCCTCCTGCGGCTTCTCCTTCGCCGTGTCAGGGATGACGAGGCCGGACGCAGTGACCTGCTCGGCCTCGACCTGCTTGATGACGATGCGATCCTCGAGCGGCTTGATGGACACCGACACGGTTGACCTCTTCTTTCTTACACTTCGAAATTCGTGGGGTTAGCACTCTCACTGCGAGTGTGCCAGAACAACTGTACCCGTCCGGCTGGCACTCGTGCAACGTGAGTGCCAACCCGCCCGTGGATGTCCGGCCCGGGCTACGCTCGTCTCTCAGAGGATCCTGCCCGGCGAACGACCCGATCCAGGATCCTCGGGAATGAGGAGACGGGATGAGTCGACTCGATGATCGGGATCTGGAATTCCTGCGTCGGGCGATCGCGCTCGCCGGGGAGGCGAAGGCGTCGGGGAACCCGCCCTTCGGATCTCTGCTCGTGCGCGACGGCACGGTGATCGCGGAGGCGACCAACACGACCGCGACCGAGGACGACGTCAGCGCGCATCCCGAGCTGAAGCTCGCGGTATGGGCGGCCCGACGGCTCGACCGCGAGCAGGCCGGAGCCACGACCCTCTACACGAGCACGGAGAACTGCGCCATGTGCTCCGGCGCCTTCGTCATCGCCGGTCTGGGGCGACTGGTCTTCGCGATCTCCGGCGCTCAGTTGCGCGAGCTGCGAGGGCCGGCGGCGAGCCGGTCGCCGCGGATGACGGCGAAGGAGGTGCTGGCGTCCGCCGCGTACCCGATCGTGGTCGACGGCCCAGGGCTCGTCGAGGAGGGCCTCGCCGTCCACCGCGAGTAGGCGTTGGTGCGAAACGCGGACACCGCGCGAGAGAATGGGGCGATGGAGAAGAGCGAGCTCGTCGCACTGCTCTCGCCGGAGGGGCTGCGCCTGCTCGACTCCCTCCCGCAATACGACACCTCGGCGGATGTCGTGCACACGGTGAGCGAGCTGCGCGCCGCCGGTCATCCGCCCGCCCTCGTCGCGGCCGTGCTCAGCCAGTCGAGGCTGCGTCGCCGGGCCAGGGACAAGTTCTCCGACTTCGCCGACCGGATGCTCTTCACCGAAACCGGCCTGGAGCAGGCGACGAGGCTTCCGGTCGCCGCGCTGCACGCCCAGCGCTTCCGCGGCGCGGGGCTCGGGTACATCGCCGACCTCGGCTGCGGCATCGGCGGCGACGCCCTCGCCATGGCGGCGCTCGACCTCGAGGTCACGGCCGTCGAGCGCGACGAGGTGACGGCCGCGATCGCCGCCTACAACCTCGCCCCGTGGTCGAACGCCGAGGTCGTGAACGCCGCCGCGGAGGACTACGGCAGCCGTCTGTCCGGCGGCGGCGGGGTCGACGGGGTCTGGCTCGACCCGGCCCGTCGCGAGGGCGCGAAACGGCTCAGGAATCCCGCCGACTGGTCGCCGTCGCTCGACTTCGCCTTCGGCCTCGCCGGGCGCCTGCCGACGGGGATCAAGCTGGGCCCTGGCATGGATCGCGACCTCGTTCCCGAGGAGGCCGAGGCGCAGTGGGTGTCGGTCGACGGCGACGTCGTGGAGCTCGCGCTCTGGTTCGGTGCCCTCGCCCGCCCGGGCGTCCGGCGGGCGGCGACCGTCATCGGCGGCGGCGGGAGCTCGGAGCTCGTCGCCGAGGCCGACAGCGCGGATGCCGAGGTGGGTGCGCTCGGCGAGTACCTCTACGAGCCGGACGGCGCGGTCATCCGGGCCCGGCTCATCGGCGACCTCGCTCGCAGCATCGGTGGCCGGATGCTGAGCAGGGGGATCGCCTGGTTCACCGCGGATGCCGCGGCCGACACCCCGTTCGCGACGCGGTTCCGCGTGGTCGATTCGCTCCCCTACGACGTGCGCGCGCTCAGAAGGCTCGTGGCGGCGAAGGGCATCGGGACGCTCGAGATCAAGAAGCGCGGTGTGGACGTCGACCCGGCCGAGCTGCGCAAGAGGCTCGCGCCGAAGGGGGAGGCGGTGGCGACGCTCATCCTGACCCGCGTGGCGGGGCGGCACACCGCGATCCTGGCCGAGCGGGACTGAGGCAGGACGCCGACGGCAAGGAGAAGGCGGGCCGCGCTCGCGCGCGACCCGCCTCCGGTCTCGAGGATCAGTAGCCGGGGATCTGGCTGATGACGCCCCCGTAGGTGCCCAGGACGAGAAGCGGGACGAGGATCGAGAACAGGAAGATCAGGATCCACAGCACCGTGAACACGTAACCGAGGATCGTGCCCCACTGCGCGAGGGCCTTGCCGCCCTCGCCCGTGCGCTTGATCTGGCCGAGTGCGATGTGGCCGCAGATGATGCCGGCGAGCGGGAAGACGAACGCCCCGATGAGCGCGATGATCGCGAGGACGTTGGTCGGCTTGCCGGCGGGTGCGCCGGCATAGGGGGCCGCGGGCGCCGGTGCCGGCGGGGTCGCGGGAACGTTGGGGTCGGTCATGTGTTCTCCATGGGTTAGGTGCGGACGTGGATCCAGCGGTGCCATAGTCTCACTGGCGCCCTCGGGTGTCAACGCCTGACCGGAGGCGCGGATGCCGTCAGGCGAGGCCCCGCGTAGTCTGATACGGCGAAGGGAGAGGCCATGGAGCTCCGGGGCGCGACCGGCTGGATGCGGCGGCATCCGCTGGGCCTCTCGCTGGGCGCCGGTGCGGTCGCCGTCCACGCCGGGGCCTGGGCGTTCTTCGCCGCCCGCAACCCCTACGCCGAGACGGTCTTCCCTCCGTGCCCTCTCCTGCACCTGACCGGATGGCAGTGCCCCGGCTGCGGCGGAACCCGCGCGATGTACTCGCTCCTCCACGGCGACATCCTGGGCTCGATCGCCATGAACCCGCTCGTGGTCGCCGGGTATCTCGCGATCGCGATCTCCCTCGTCGGGGTCGCGCTCGGCCGGCGAGGACGGGCGCGGACGGCGCAGCTGCTCTACTGGGCGGCGGCGGGCGTGGCGGTCGGCGCGACCGTGTACAGCGCCCTCATCCGCAACCTCCTGCCCTGACGGGGAGGCCCGGGCGGAGGTCCGCGCGGCACTCCGCCGACGCGTCCGGCCGATCAGTACTCCGGCCGATCAGTACCCGGTGTAGCCGGTCCAGGCGACGAAGGGCACCAGCAGGAGGGGCGCGGCGAACAGGAGGATCCAGAAGAGAAGGGCGACCCCGACGCCGATGTAGCCGGTCACGAGGCCCGTCATCGCCATGCCGCGGGCCGGCTCCCTCCTGATCCCGAGGTGCCCGAGGACGATTCCCGCGACCGAGAAGACGAAGCCCGCCCCGAAACAGCACACCAGCACGATCCCCACGATGCCGAAGATCATCGACAGCAGGCTCAGCACGGTCTGCGGCTTCTGCGCGCCCGCGGCACCGTACGGCGAGGCGGGCGGCGGCGGGACGGGCGCCTGATACGGCGACACGGGCGGAACGGGAGTCTGGTCCGGCGATGCGGGGTCGGTCATGGTTCTCCCTCCAGGAGCCGGGAGTGATCCCGAACCCGCCTATCGTGGCACCCGCGCCTGTCACTGTCAACGCGACGGCCCGGCTCACTCCGTTCCGGACTGGATCTCGGTGACCGGGAGGGTCGAGTCCGCCCCGAAGCCGAGACCCGACGGCGCCCGCCCGGCCATGATGAGCTGGGCTCCGAGCGCGGCGATCATCGCGCCGTTGTCGGTGCACAGCGAGAACGGCGGGATGCGCAGCTCGATCCCCGCCTCCGCGCAGCGCTGCGTCGCGACCTCGCGCAGTCTCGCGTTGGCGATGACCCCGCCGCCGAGCAGGAGCCTCGGGACACCGAGGTCCGCGCAGGCGGCGAGCGCCTTCGTCAGGAGCACGTCGACGACGGCCTCGCGGAAGCCGGCGGCGACATCCGCGACCGGCACGGGTTCGCCGGCATCGCGGCGCTGCTCGACGTGGCGGGCGACGGCGGTCTTGAGCCCGGAGAAGGAGAAGTCGTAGCGGTGGCTCGCGAGGTCCTTCGGCAGGCTCAGACCCCGGGGGAAGCGGATGGCGGCGGGGTCGCCGCCGAGGGCCGCCCGGTCGATCTCCGGGCCTCCGGGGTAGGGCAGCCCCAGGAGCCTCGCGACCTTGTCGAAGGCCTCGCCCGCTGCGTCGTCGATCGTCTCGCCGAGGAGCTCGACGTCCGAGACGAGATCGCGCACGAGCAGGAGCGAGGTGTGGCCGCCCGAGACGAGCAGGGCGACGGTCGGATACCGCAGCTCGTCGCCCGTGAGGACGTCGGCTCCGACGTGCCCGACGAGGTGGTTGACCGCGTAGAGGGGCCTGTCGAGCGCGAGCGCGAGCGCCTTCGCGGCGCCGATGCCGACCATGAGCGCGCCGGAGAGGCCGGGGCCGCTCGTGACGGCGATCGCGTCGAGGTCCGCGAGTGTGACACCGGCCTCGGCGAGCGCGGCCCTGAGCGCCGGTGTGAGCGCCTCCAGGTGGGCGCGCGCGGCGATCTCCGGCACGACCCCGCCGTAGCGCGCGTGCTCCTCCATCGAGGAGGCGATCGTGTTGGCCAGCAGCGTCCGGCCGCGAACGATGCCGACCCCGGTCTCGTCGCAGCTCGTCTCGATGCCGAGCACGAGCGGATCCTGCGCGCTCACGAGTCCCCTCGGTGATCCGCGAGCGTCGTCTGCCGCGGCTCCGGGACGAGCCGCATGACGATCGCGTCGACGCCGTCCGGCTGGTAGTACCTCGACCGGACGGCGAGCTCCTCGAAGCCCAGCGAGCGGTAGAGCCGTTGCGCACCCGGATTGTCGGCCCGGACCTCGAGGAAGACCTCCTCCGCCCCGCGTCGCACCGCCTCGCCCACGAGGGTGAGCACGAGCGTGCGCCCGAGACCCCGGCGCCGGGCGCCCTCGGCGACCGCGATGGTCTGGATGTCGGCCTCTCGTGCGCCGCGCGGCACGAGCACCCCGGCGTAGGCGTCGATGCGGCCGGGATCCTCCGGGGGGAAGGCGACGAGGTACCAGGCGTTCTCGTTCGAGAGCTCCTCGCGCATCGTCTCGGCCGACCATGCGTCGGTCGGGAACAGCGCCGTCTCGAGTCGCATGATCGCGTCGAGGTCGCCGGCGTCCGCACGGCGGAGCTGCCAGGTCATCCGGTCACCCGCTTGGGGCCGGCGGAGAGCGTCACGTCCGGCGAGCGCAGGTAGAGCGGTTCCGGGCCGGCGAACTCGCGCCCGTGCAGGAACAGGCTCTCGGCGAGGAGCCCCACGGATGCCGCGGAGACCCAGTCCGCATCGAGCTGTCCGTAACCTTCGTAGTCGGTTACGACCTGCCGGAGACTCTCGAGCCGATCGAGCCCCGGACCCTGGACGCGGATCGGCAGGGAGAGACCGTCGGCGCCGCGGTAGGCGCTCCAGTAGCGCTCGTGGCGGCGCGCATCCGTTGTCACGAGGAGCGGGCCGGAGCCGCCCGATCCGTAGTGCGCGAAGGCCACCGCATCGTGGCTCACGACCCTCACGACCGGCTTCCCGGCGCCGAGGGCGAAGGCGTTGGCCGCCGCGATCCCGACCCGCAGCCCGGTGAAGGGGCCGGGACCCATGCCGACCGCGACACCGGAGAGGGCGCCGATCGCGACGCCGGTCTCGTCGAGGCACTCGCGGATCAGGGTCCCGATGACCTCGGCGTGACGGCGGGTGTCCTCGATCGAGCGCTCGGCGAGGACGCCGCCCTCGCGATCGACGACGGCGACGCTCGTGCCGGCCGAGGTGTCGATGGCGAGGAGCATGGCTACAGCCTAAAGTCCGAGAATCGGGGGCCATGCCCGGCGATCGTGACCTCGCGCGGCTCGACGCCGTCCTCGTCCTCCGCGCCGGACCCGGCCGGACGGACGATCCCGATCTCGAGCCACGAGTCGGTCAGTCCCTCGACCATGCCGGCCGCCCACTCGACGACGACGATCGAGCCCTCGAGGTCGAGGTCGAGGTCGTCGAGCTCGGCCGGGCTCGAGAGCCGGTAGGCGTCGACGTGCACGAGCGGCGCGGCGCCGGGGCGCGGATGCGTCCGCGCGAGCACGAAGGTCGGGCTCGTCACGGGCCCGCGCACTCCGAGCGCCGCGCCGAGGCCGCGGGTGAACGTGGTCTTGCCCGCGCCGAGCTCCCCGTCGAGCGCGACGAGGTCGCCCGCCCCCAGCCGCCGGGCGATCCTCGCGCCGAGCGCCTCCATGTCCTCGGGTGTCGCGATCGTGAGCCGCATCGCACGGCCTCGCATCGCACGACCTCGCATCAGGCCCCGCCGAGGTAGCGCCGCTCGACTCTGCGGCCGATCCGGGCGACGAGCTCGTAGTTGATCGTGCCCGCCGCATCCGCCCAGTCGGCGGCGGACGGCGCTCCCGTCGAGGGGTCGCCGAAGACGACCGCGCGGTCCCCCGCCCTGACGGCGGCGTCGCCGACGTCGACGACGAACTGGTCCATGGCGACCGTCCCGCTGACGCGGAACCGCTCTCCTCCGATGAGCACGGGGCCGAGGTCGGAGGCCTGCCGCGGGATGCCGTCGACATAGCCGAGCGGGACGAGCGCGAGCGCGGTCTCACGCTCCGTATGGTAGCGATGGCCGTAGGAGACGCCGCTGCCGGCGGGAACGCGCTTGACCGAGACGATCTCGGCGCTCAGCTCGAGCGCCGGCACGAGGCCGAGGTCCGCGGCCGGGACGCCGGCGAAGGGCGACAGCCCGTAACTGCCGAGCCCGACCCGCACGAGGTCGTAGCGCGCCTCCGGCCGGCCGAGCGCGCCCTCGGTCGCGGCGAGATGGAGGAGCTCGGGCTCGAGGCCGAAGGAGGCCGCCGCCGCACGCGCACGCTCGAAGCTCGCGAGCTGGGCGGCATCCGCCTCGGCCCCTGCGTTCGCGAGGTGGCTGAAGAGGCCCCGGATGCGCGGCCCTCCCGCGCCCTCGAGCTCGCCCGCGCGCTCGAACAACCGGCCCCAGGTCGACTCCTCTGCACCGTTGCGACCGAGTCCGGTGTCGACCTTGACCTGCACGTGGCGCACCCCGGCCGCCGCCGCCCTCTCGAGCTCGTCGAGCGAGCTCACCCCGACGTCGAGATCCGCGAGCACGTGCGCCGCGAAGGTCTCCTCCGGCGCGTGGAGCCAGGTGAGGACGGGCGCCCGGATGCCGGCCTCGCGCAGCGGAAGGGCCTCGGCCGCGTCGATCGCCCCGAGCCAGTCGGCGCCGCCGGCGAGCGCGGCGTGGGCGACCGGGACGGCGCCGTGCCCGTAGCCGTCCGCCTTGACGACCGTCATGAGGTGGGGGGTTCCGACCGTCTCGCGGATCGTCGCGACGTTGCGGGAGATCGCGTCGAGGTCGACGACGGCCTCGCGCAGCGCGCGCGGGCTCACGACGCCTCCGCCACCACGTAGGCGATCGCGATCCCCGCATCGTGGCTCATCGAGAGGTGCAGCGCAGTGATCCCCCTCGACTCGGCGATCTGCGCCACGCCGCCCCGAAGCGCGAAGGACGGGTTGCGCTGACCGTCGGAGACGACGGGCATGTCGTGCCAGGTGACGCCTTCGGAATCGCCGAGCGCCTTGATGAGCGCCTCCTTGGCGGCGAACCTGGCCGCGAGCGAATGCAGCGGCAAGCGGCGGTCATCCTGAACCTGTTCGCTCTCGGCGAACAGGCGGGCGAGCAGCGCCGGAGTCCTCGTCGCGGCCCGCTCGAAGCGGGCCAGCTCGACGACATCGACCCCGATCCCGACGATCACGAGCTCACTCCACGGTCACGGACTTCGCGAGATTGCGGGGCTGGTCGACGTCGAGGCCCTTGGCCGCGGCGAGCTCCATGGCGAAGATCTGCAGCGGGGCGACGGCGAGGAGGGGCTCGAAGAGGGTCGAGGCGAGCGGGATCGTGAACACCTCGTCTGCGTAGGGGAGCACGGCGGCGTCCCCCGCCTCGGCGATCGCCAGCACGCGTGCGCCGCGGGCCTTGATCTCCTGGATGTTCGACACGACCTTCGGATGCAGCGAGTCCGTTCCGCGCGGGCTCGGCACGACCACGAACACCGGCTGGCCGGGCTCGATGAGCGCGATGGGGCCGTGCTTGAGCTCGCCGGCGGCGAAGCCCTCCGCGTGGATGTAGGCGAGCTCCTTGAGCTTGAGCGCCCCTTCGAGCGCGACGGGGAAGCCGACGTGCCGGCCGAGGAAGAGGACGGCGCGCGTGTCGGCCATCCAGTGGGCGAGCTGGGTGATCCTCTCGTGCTGCAGCAGCACGGTCGAGAGCTTCCCGGGGATCGACTGGAGCTCCTCGAGCAGCCCGGCGGCCTCGCCGGCGTCGAGGGTCCCCCGCACGCGGGCGAGGTGCAGGCCGAAGAGGTAGAGCGCGGCGACCTGCGCGACGAAGGCCTTCGTCGAGGCGACGGCGACCTCGGGGCCGGCGTGCGTGTAGATCACGGCATCCGACTCGCGCGGGATCGTGGCGCCCTGGGTGTTGCACACCGAGATCGTGCGAGCGCCGGCCTTCCTCGCATGCTGAACGGCCATGAGGGTGTCCATCGTCTCGCCGGACTGGCTGATCGAGACGACGAGCGTCCGGGCATCCAGGACCGGGTCCCGGTAGCGGAACTCGTGGGAGAGCTCGACCTCGACCGGGATGCGCGCCCACTTCTCGATCGCGTACTTGCCGAGCATGCCGGAGTAGGCGGCCGTGCCGCAGCCGAGGATGACGATGCGGTCGATGCCGGCGAGCAGTTCGTCGTGGCCCTCGAGCTCGGGGATGCGCACGACGCCGTCGGCCGAGCGTCCGAGCAGCGTGTTGGCGATCGCCTCCGGCTCCTCGCTGATCTCCTTCGCCATGAAGCTCGACCAGCCGCCCTTCTCGGCGGCCGCGGCGTCCCAGGTGACCTCGAACTCCTCGGTCTCGACCGGGTTGCCGTCGAAGTCGCTCACCGCGACAGAGTCGGCCGTGATCGTCACGAGCTGATCCTGCCCGATCGCCATCGCGCGCCTCGTGTGCTCGACGAAGGCGGCGACATCCGAGCCGAGGAAGTTCTCGCCGTCGCCCAGGCCGATCACGAGCGGCGAGTTGCGGCGGGCGCCGACGACGACGCCGGGCTGGTCCTGATGCAGGACGAGGAGGGTGAAGGCGCCGTGCAGCCGCGCGACGACGCGGCGCAGCGCCTCGGTCACGTCCTGCGTCTCGCGGTAGGCGTAGCCCACGAGGTGCGCCGCGACCTCGCTGTCGGTCTCGCTCGTGAACACGGTCTCCGGATGCTCGGCGACGAGCTCGGCCTTGAGCTCGGCGAAGTTCTCGATGATGCCGTTGTGGATGAGCGCGAGCCTGCCGTCGTCCCCGAGGTGCGGATGGGCGTTCGCGTCGGTCGGCCCGCCGTGCGTGGCCCAGCGGGTGTGCCCGATCCCGGTCGGGCCGTCCTGCACGGCATCCGCCTCGACATCGTCGACGAGAATCTGCAATTTGCCGGCGTGCTTGCGCGTTCGCAGCGTGCCGTCGACCCCGATGACGGCGATCCCGGCGGAGTCGTAACCGCGGTACTCGAGCCGGCGAAGGCCCCCCAGCAGCACCTCGACGCTGCGGTCGCCTCCGACGTATCCCACGATTCCACACATGCTGTGAATTCTAGGACACCGGGCTGGCCGCCCCCGCGAGTAGTCTGTTCTGGATGCCTGAGCCCACCTCCTCCAACGGCCACCTGACGCCGTTCCTCGAGATCGACCGCTCGGCCTGGGCAGAGCTCGCCCCGACGACCGAGCAGCCGCTGACACCGCAGGAGCTCGCCGGCCTGCAGGGTCTCGGCGACGTGCTCAACCTCGGCGAGGTCGCCGAGGTCTACCTGCCGCTCAGCAAGCTCGTGAGCCTCTACGCCGTCGGAGCGAAGCGCCTGCACGCCGCGACGAGCAGCTTCCTGCGGCAGCGCAGCCAGAGCACGCCGTTCGTCATCGGCATCGCCGGCTCCGTCGCGGTCGGCAAGTCGACGATCGCGAGGGTGCTGCGCGAGCTGCTCTCCCGCTGGGAGGACACCCCCCGCGTCGAGCTCGTGACGACCGACGGGTTCCTCCTGCCGAACGCCGAGCTCGATCGTCGCGGCCTCATGGACCGCAAGGGCTTCCCGGAGTCGTACGACCGCCGGGCTCTCCTGCGCTTCGTGACGATGGTCAAGAGCGGAGCCCAGGAGGTGCGCGCGCCCCTCTACTCGCACCTCAGCTACGACATCGTCCCCGGCGAGGAGGTGGTCGTGCGCCGTCCCGACATCCTCATCGTCGAAGGGCTCAACGTGCTGCAGCCTCCGGCGGCGGGCCGCAAGCTCGCGGTGAGCGACCTCTTCGACTTCACGATCTACGTGGATGCGCGCACCGCCGACATCGCCCGCTGGTACGAGGAGCGCTTCCTCGCGCTGCAGCGCGGCGCCTTCGCCGACCCCCAGTCGTTCTTCCACCGCTACGCGAGTCTCGACGAGGCCGAGGCGCGCGCGAAGGCGAAGGACATCTGGTCCCGGATCAACGAGCCGAACCTCGTGCAGAACATCCTGCCCACGCGATCGCGCGCGACGCTCGTGCTCCGCAAGGAGACCCAGCACGCGGTGAGCAGCGTGCTCCTCCGCAAGATCTAGCGCGACAACCGCTTGCGCACGACCGAGGCGAGGGACTGCGCGATCTCGTCGGCGATCGCCTGGTCGGAGGCCTCGACCATGACGCGCACGAGCGGCTCGGTCCCCGACGGCCGGAGGAGTACGCGCCCGCGGTCGCCGAGCCTCTGCTGCGCCACGACGACGGCCGCCGCGATGGCGTCGTCGTCGCCGAGCGACTCGTGGTCGACGTCCTTGACGTTGACCATGGTCTGCGGGTACACGGTCATGACCGCAGCGAGCTCGGCGAGCGACCTGCCGGTCCGCGCGAGCTCGGCCGCGAGGTGCAGGCCGGTGAGGATGCCGTCCCCGGTCGTCGCGTGCGCCGTCATGATGACGTGGCCGGACTGCTCGCCGCCGAGGCTCAACTCGTCGCGCGCGAGCGCCTCGAGCACGTAGCGGTCCCCCACTCGCGTCTCGATCATCGCGATGCCGTGCTCGGCCATGGCCTTCCGCAGGCCGAGGTTGCTCATCACGGTGGCGACGAGGGTGTCCTTCGCGAGCAGGCCGCGCTCCTTGAGCGAGAGCGCGAGGATCGCCATGATCTGGTCTCCGTCGACGACGGTGCCCGTCGCGTCCACGGCGAGGCAGCGGTCGGCGTCGCCGTCGTGGGCGATGCCGAGGTCCGCCCCGTGCTCGACGACGGCCCTGGCGAGCTGCTCGAGGTGGGTCGAGCCGACGCCGTCGTTGATGTTGACGCCGTCCGGGTCGGCCCCGATGAGCGTGAGGGTCGCGCCGGCGCCGCGGAAGGCATCCGGCGACACTCCGGATGCGGCGCCGTTCGCGCAGTCGAGCACGACGTGCAGGCCGTCGAGCCGTGCCGGGAGCGTGCCGAGCAGGTGGACGAGATAGCGGTCCTCGGCGTCCGAGAACCGGCGGATGCGCCCGACCTCGGGCCCGGTCGGCGCGATGGGCGGCTCGGCGAGCGCCTCCTCGATGCGATCCTCGACCTCGTCGGGGAGCTTGGTGCCGCCCGCGGCGAAGAACTTGATCCCGTTGTCGGGGGCCGGGTTGTGGGAGGCCGAGACCATGACGCCGAAGTCGGCGTCGAAGTCGGACACCAGGAACGCGAGCGCGGGCGTCGGGATGACCCCGGCGTCGTACACGTCGACCCCCGAGCTCGCGAGGCCTGCGGCCACCGCCGCGGCGATGAACTCTCCCGAGACGCGGGGATCGCGGGCGAGCACGGCCACGGGCCGGCGCCCCGAGGCGCGACGCCCGTCGGCGTAATGCCCCTTGCCGAGCACGACGGCGGCGGCCTGGGCCAGCCGCAGGGACAGCTCTACCGTGAGGGTCTCGTTGGCGAGACCCCGGACTCCATCCGTTCCGAACAGCC
>JBIQHP010000153.1:0-2993 GCA_044508495.1 Clavibacter sp. | reverse complement strand
AGGACGAGCTCGCGAAGCCGACCCGCCTGCAGCGCGCCTACCTCCCGGTCATCCACTGGACCCTCAGGCGCCCGGCCATCACGATCGTCGTCGCCCTCCTCGTCCTCGGCGGCACGGGTGCGCTCATCCCCGGGATGACGACCAACTTCATCGGCGACAGCGGGCAGAACACCATCAACGTCACCCAGTCGATGCCGAGGGGTACCAGCCTCGACGCCCAGGATCGCGCGGCGAGCAAGGTCGAGCGCGCCCTGCGCGACATCGACGGCGTCGAGACCGTGCAGCTCTCCATCGGCGGCGGCAGCTCCCTCGCTGCGGCATTCGGCGGCGGGGGCGGCATCACCTACTCGATCACGACAGACCCTGACGTCGACCAGGATGCGCTCAAGAACGCCGTGCGCGACCGCCTCGCAGACCTGAGCGGGGTCGGGACGGTCTCGCTCGCGAGCGCCGGGTCGTCGTTCGCCTCCTCGAACATCGAGGTCAACGTCACGGCGACGACGCAGGACGACCTGCGCACGGCGGCGCAGCGGGTGCTCGACGCGGTGAAGGATCTCTCGGTCACCGCCGAAGCCACGAGCAACCTGGCCGAGACCCAGCCCTACATCGCCGTCGTCGTCGATCGGGACAAGGCCGCGGCGGCCGGGTTCAGCGAGATCGCGATCGGTGCGATGGTGTCGCAGGCGATGCAGCCGGCCCTTGCCGGCACCGCGGTCATCGACGACAAGACCATGTCGATCTATCTCCAGACCGCGGATGCCCCGACCACCCTCGAGGAGCTTCGCGACTTCCAGGTGCCCACCCGCACCGGTCCGGTGGCTCTCTCCGAGCTGGCGAACGTGGGCCAGTCGGAGGGGCCGGCGAGCATCACGACCATCAAGGGCCTCCGCGCAGCGACCGTGAGCGTCACGCCGAACCTCGCCGACGTCGGCACGGCATCCATCGCAGTGCAGGAGGCGATCGACGGCATCGACCTTCCCGCCGGCGCGACCACCGAGCTCGGTGGCGTGACCTCCCAGCAGGCGGATGCCTTCAGCCAGCTCGGCCTCGCCCTCCTGGCGGCGATCCTCATCGTCTACGTCGTCATGGTCGCGACGTTCAAGAGCCTGCGGCAGCCGCTCCTGCTGCTCGTGTCGGTGCCGTTCGCGGCGACCGGCGGCGTCATCCTGCAGGTGCTCTCGGGCGTTCCGCTCGGTGTCGCCTCGCTCATCGGCGCGCTCATGCTCATCGGCATCGTGGTGACGAACGCGATCGTGCTCATCGACCTCGTGAACCAGTATCGGGAGAGGGGCATGAAGGTGGGGGACGCGATCGTGCACGGCGCGAGCCGACGTCTGCGTCCGATCCTCATGACCGCGCTCGCGACGATCTTCGCGCTCCTGCCGATGGCGATCGGGCTCACCGGGCATGGCGGGTTCATCTCACAGCCGCTCGCGATCGTGGTGATCGGCGGCCTCGTCTCGTCGACGCTGCTGACCCTCGTCGTCCTCCCGGTGCTCTACTACCTCGTCGAGGGGGCGAAGGAGCGCCGTCTCGACCGCCGCGCCGCGAGACTCGCCACGGCATCCTGACCCCCCTGACCCCCGCGAGACCGCGATTTCCGCGCCACAACGTCGCGGTTGGCGCGGAAATCGCGGTCTCGCGAACGACGGATGGGCCGGATGCGTGCTATCTGCACGGCGATCGGGTAACGTTGGTCAGTCGGCTCTGGACATCGCGTTGAGCGAATGGGTTTGTAAGTCTGGTGGGCCGGTTCCCCTGATGCCTCCGTAGGCATCGTCTGTCTGGGGAAGATCACGTATGTGAAACGGTCCTGGCCAAAGACTGCCCGGGTTCCCGCAGGTTCGTCACCTGCCATGCAATCGAGACAACCCGGAAAGAATCATGCCCAACTACAAGAAGACTCCCGCTCGCGCCGCCGCACCGGCCCGCAAGCCGGGCAGCAAGAGCCCGAAGCATCGGGGCTACCGCCCGGCCGAGGCCACTGCCTCCCCGGTCAAGAAGCGCTGGAACGCGGATGACCGTGCCCGCCGCGCCGAGGCCCCGCGCACCGACCGCCGCCCCGACTGGCAGCCCGGCGGCGCCAAGCCGCGAAGCGAGCGCACCGATCCCCGTCGGTCGAACGCCGAGCGCACCGAGTACCGCCGTCCAGGCGCCGACCGCAGCGTGCCCCGCACGCCGAGCGCGAATCGCGCGGAGCCCCACGGGATCGACACCGACCGCGCCAAGCCCCGCCGGTCGAGTGTCGGGCGCAGCCCGGCGTATCGAGACCAGCGCCCCGTCCGCGATGAGCGCGCCGCCGGTCAGCGCCGGATCGAGCGCCCGGCCCGCTACGACCGCGACCAGCGTCCGCAGCGCGAGGACCGACCGCGCCGAGACTCCGACTTCTACCCGAAGCGCGACGCCTCGACGACCCGCGAGGGCCGTTTCACCGCCCACGAGGACGTCGTGCTCGAGCGCCTCGAGGCCGAGGCGATCCAGGCATCCGATGTCGACGGCGTGACCTTCGCCGACCTCGGACTCGGCGCCAACATCGTGCGGGAGCTCAGCGCCCTCGGCGCCGAGTCGCCGTTCCCGATCCAGGCGGCGACGATCCCCGACGTGCTCGAGGGCAGGGATGTCCTGGGCCGCGGCAAGACCGGCTCCGGCAAGACGATCGCCTTCGGCGCGCCGCTCGTCGAGCGCCTGCTCCTGAACGGCGGGGCGAAGGGGCGCAAGCCGGGTCGCAACCCGCGCGCCCTCATCCTCGCCCCGACCCGCGAGCTCGCGCTGCAGATCGACCGCACGATCCAGCCGATCGCGCGCAGCGTCGGGCTCTTCACGACCCAGATCTACGGCGGCGTCCCGCAGCACCGGCAGGTGACCGCGTTGCAGCGCGGCGTCGACATCGTCATCGGCACGCCCGGGCGCATCGAGGACCTCATCGACCAGGGTCGCCTCGATCTCTCCGACGTCACCATCACGGTGCTCGACGAGGCCGACCACATGTGCGA
>JBIQHP010000152.1:0-3002 GCA_044508495.1 Clavibacter sp. | reverse complement strand
GAGACGAGGTGGGCGACGCGCTCGCCGGCCTCCGCCTCCGGGTAGATGACGTGGTTCGCACCGATGCGGGCGAGGATCTTGCCGTGCGACTGGCTGATCGCCTTCGCCCAGATCTGCGGGATCTTGAGGTCGACGAGGTTCGCCGTGATGAGCACGCTCGCCTCGATCGAGGAGCCGACGGCGACGACGGCGACCGAGAAGTCCTGCGCGCCGATCTGCTTGAGCGCCTCGATGCTGCGTGCGTCGGCCTGCACGGCGTGCGTCACGCGGTCCGACCACTTCTGTACGAGCGCCACGTTCTCGTCGACCGCGAGTACCTCCCGGCCGAGACGGTCGAGCTGGCCGGCCGCGCCGGCGCCGAATCGCCCGAGTCCGATCACCAGGACGGGCGCGTTGTGGGCGATCTTCTCAACCAACGATGGGCCTCTCTTCCGCTCTCATGAACAACTGTCGGCGTTGACTGGCAGCGAGTGCCGCGGCAAGGGTCACTGTACCAACGCGGCCCGCCCACATGGTGGCGGCGAGGATGTACTTGCCGGCATCCGGGACGCCCTCCGTCACGCCCGTCGTGAGACCGCAGGTCCCGAACGCCGAGATGACGTCGAAGAGCACCTTGTCGAGGGGTGCCGTCGTGGTCTGGAGGAGCGCGATCGTGGCGACGGCGACGATCGTCGCGCCCCACAGCACGACGCTCACCGCGAGACGGAGGACATCCGGCGGGATGCGACGCTGGAAGACCTGGATGTCGCTGTCGCCCCGCGCCTCGGCGAGCGCCGCGAGGAACAGCACGGCGAGGGTCGTGACCTTGATGCCGCCCGCGGTCGAGGCGGAGCCGCCTCCGACGAACATGAGCATATCCATGACGAGGAGGCTCGAGTCGTGCATCTGGCCGACGTCCACGGTCGAGAAGCCGCCCGACCTCGTCATGATCGAGAGGAAGGTCGCCGTCATCGGTCTCACGACCGGGTCCTGCGCTCCGATCGTCGCCGCGTTGTTCCATTCGAGCGCATAGAGCACGATGGCTCCCGCGACGATGAGGATGAACGTCGTCACGAGGGTGAGCTTTACGTGCAGCGACCAGCGGCGCGGGCTCCTCCAGTGCTTCGCGAGCGCGAAGATGACCGGGAAGCCGAGACTCCCGAGGATGACCGCGAGGGAGATCGCCGAAAGCATCCACGGGTCTGCGGCGAACGGCTCGAGGCCCTCCGGGGTCGGCATGAAGCCGGTGTTGGTGAACGCCGAGGTCGCGAAGTAGAAGCCCTGCCAGGTCGCGGCCCAGGGGTCGGCGCCCGCGAGCAGGAGCCGTGGCGCGATGAGCAGGGTGATGAACGCCTCGATCGCGAGAACGCTGATCGCGACCGTCGCGAGGAGTCCGCCGATCTCGCCCAGCCTCACGGCCTGGCTCTCCGAGACGGGGCCGGCGTGCAGCCGGAGCGCGTTGGAGTCGCTCGCGGCGAGGAGCTTGGCCTTGAGGCCGAGCCGGCGCGAGACGATGAGGCCGAGCATGCTCGCGAGGGTGAGGACGCCGATCGCGCCGACCTCGAGGCCGATGAGGATGGCGATCGTGCCGAAGGTCGACCAGTGGGTCGCCATGTCGACCGTCGCGAGCCCGGTGACGCAGATCGAGGACACGGCGGTGAAGAACGCGTCGGCGAGCGGGGTGACGGAGCGGTCGACCGTCGCGATGGGTAAGGAGAGGACCGCGGTGAGGAGCACCACGAGGCCGGTGAAGATGAGGATCGCGAACCGGGCCGGCGAGGAGGCCGCGAAGAAGTCGACGAAGTCGCGTATCCGCTCGAACACGGAACCGCGGGCCGTGGCCCTGGCGCGCATCCTGTCCCCTTTGCCGACTGGACCCGCCGCATGTGGCATGCGGCAGCTTGTCATGGTACTCCCCAGCGGGGGTCGGTACCCTGTTGGGATGCCAGACATCTTCGACGTCATCGCGGATTCGACCCGCCGCGAGATCCTGCGGGCGCTGCTCGAGCGCGCCACCGCCTCCGAGCACGAGGTCGGCGAGCTGAGCGTGAGCGAGCTCGTCGAGGCGCTCGGCCTGAGCCAGCCGACGGTGTCCAAGCATCTCAAGGTGCTGCGCGACGCCGGCCTCGTCGCCGTGCGGGAGGAGGGTCAGCACCGCTTCTACCGGCTCGAGCCCTCGCCGCTCGAGGGCGTCGAGGACTGGCTCATCCCCTTCCTGGGCACCGATTTCGGCGATTCCGCCGCCGACGCGGGCTCGACCGTCTTCGCGGCGTGGTCCGGATCCACCCTCCCGAAGCCCCTGCGCAAGGTCGCCGACACGATCGAGCATTCGGCGGATGCCGGGGCCGCCGTGGGCCGGACGGTCGCCGAGGCGTCCCACCAGGTGCGCACGGTCATCGAGGGTGCGGCGCACGCGATCGAGGAGGCCTCGGCGAAGGTCGAGAAGACCGTCATCGACCCGATCCGGGAGAAGCTGGGCCGTCGCGGCGACGACTCCTGAGCGCGTTCGTGAGCACGGCCTCAGAACTGGGACGTGGACAAGATGTCACTTTGGCCCCTAAAGTATCGAACTAGCACTCTGGTAACACCCGATCGAGTGCCTTGACTCAAGGGGTTCTGTCCGATGGCACACGATCTCTCCGACGTGAGGTTCCTCACGGTCGCGGAAGTGGCCGAGATGATGCGCGTCTCCAAGATGACCGTCTACCGGCTCGTGCACGCCGGCGAGCTGCCGGCCATCCGCTTCGGCCGGTCGTTTCGCGTTCCCGAGTCGGCCGTGCAGGCGGCGATCGACACGCACATCGCCGATCGGGATGCCGCTGCCGGCTGAAGGCCCCGCACGGGTGCGGATTCCGATCCGCTAGACTTGCCCGAGGCATTTTTCCGCGGTTCGGCAGGAACCCGGTCGTCACGGCTCACGGATCGGTGGAGCCGAAAATCTATGAGGTGTGTATGGGCTCAGTGATCAAGAAGCGCCGCAAGCGCATGGCGAAGAAGAAGCATCGCAAGCTGCTGCGCAAGAC